>CAZVZW010000134.1:0-4204 GCA_964631365.1 uncultured Chloroflexota bacterium
CGCCGCTGTCTGCTGGTGCGGGTTCTCGCCGTAGCGGACCTCACTGGCCAGCGTCAGCGGCAGCGCCAGCCGCTCCGGCAGCAAATCGCCGCCGCGATCGGCGTAGTAGGCAGCGATCAGCGCGTCATAGCCGGCGGTGTGGGCAAAGGCCTTCGCCGCCAGTTCCGCGCGCAGGCCGTCCGGTTCCTCGCCCTCCAGCGCCGCCGCCATCCGGTCATAGTCTCCCGGGTCCACCACCACCATCACGTGCTGCGCGTTCTTCGCTGCCGCCCGGATCATTGTCGGCCCGCCGATATCGATCTGCTCCACGTTCTCTTCGTGACCCAACCCCTGCGCCAGCGTTGCCGCGAACGGATACAGGTTCACCGCCACCACGTCGATCGGAGCTATCCCCAGCTCGCCCAGGATCTCCACGTGCGCCGGGTCATCGCGCCGCGCTAGCACCCCGGCATGGATTGCCGGATGCAAGGTCTTCACCCGCCCGTCCAGGATCTCCGGGAATCCGGTGATCTCCACCACCGACCGCACCGGTACCCCGGCCTCTTCCAGCGCTTGCAGGGTGCCGCCGGTCGAGATGATCTCGTGGCCCAGGGCGACCAACCGCGCGGCGAACTCCGCGACCCCGGTTTTGTCATGGACGCTGACCAGTGCGGACATTACCCGGCCTCCGTTGAGTCTGAAGTTTCGGCTACGAATACTATCCGCCCCACGACCCGCACCCGGCCTTCGGCGAACCACTGCAGGACCTGTGGATACAGCCGGTGTTCTTCCACTAGGATCCGGTCCGACAGCGTCTCGGCGTCGTCGGTGTCGCGGACCGGCACCGCCGCCTGCGCCACGATCGGTCCGGCATCGAGTTCGTTGGTCACCACATGGATCGTGCAGCCGCTGACCTTCGCGCCCCAATCGATCGCGTCCTGCTGCGGACTGGGCGCCATCCCGCCGGCGAACGCCGGCAGCAACGACGGGTGGATGTTCAGGATGCGATCCGGGAACGCCGCTGTCATTTCCGGTGGGGTGATCAGGTTGAATCCGGCCAGAACCACCATGTCGACACCCTCTTCCTGAAGCGTCTCGGTCATTTTCAACAGCTGTGGCTGCCGCCCGCCGGCCGCCTTGCGGCTTATGCACTCCGTCCGGATGCCGCGCCCACTGGCCCGCTCCAGCGCCAAACAGCGCGGTGTATTGCTGATCACGACGTTCACCCGCGCTTCTAGGTCACCGGCGTCGATGGCGTCCAGGATCGATTGCAGGTTCGAGCCCCGCCCCGACGCCAGCACCCCGAGTTTCAAGATGTCGCTCATCGCCTGATCCGCACCCTTTCGCCGCTGTCGTCGGCCCGGATCGTTCCGACGATCGACGCCCCAACCGCCGCCCTGGTCAGGTCGTCGGCGGTGTCTTGGTCGCAGAAGACTGCCATGCCGATTCCCAGATTAAAGATACGCGCCATCTCGTTTTCGGGCACGTCGCCCAATTCGCCGATGAGTTCGAAGATCGCCGGCACCTGCCAGCGGCCCCAATCCAGGTCGGCCCGCACACCCTCCGGCAGACTGCGCGGGATGTTGTCCAGCATACCGCCGCCGGTGATGTGCGCCAGTCCGTGCACCCGCGGCAGGAAGTCGCTCAGGTCGTCCAGGTAGCAACGATGCGGCGCCAGCAGTTCGTCACCCAGCGGCCGGCCCAGATTCGGATAAACGTGCTCCAGCGGCACATCGGCGAAGACCTGTCTCACCAGCGAATAGCCGTTGGTGTGGATGCCGTTCGACGGTAGCGCCACCACCACATCACCGGCGCGCACGTTATTGATGTCGATCAACTCGTCCTCTTCGGCCACCCCCACCACCGCCCCCACCAGGTCGAATTCGCCGGCTCCGTACACCCCGGGCAGTTGCGCGGTCTCGCCGCCCACCAGTGGTACTCCCAGTGCTTCGCAGGCCGCCGCCACCCCCAATACCACCCGGGCGGTCTGCTCGGCCGTGAAATCGGCGAAGGCCACGTAGTCCAAGAAGCACAGCGGCCGCGCCCCGGTCACCAGGATGTCGTTCACGCAGTGGTGCACGATGTCGTGGCCCACCGTGTCCAGCCGCCCCGCCCGCGCCGCCACCGAAACCTTGGTCCCCACTGAGTCGATACTCGACACGATGACCGGTTGCCGCATCCCGGCCGGCAGCCGAATCGCGCCGCCAAACCCGCCAAAGCCCGACACCACCTGCGCGTTGAAGGTCCGACAGATCGATCCCTTGATCGCCGCCAGTGATCTATCCGCCGCGGCCAGGTCCACCCCGGCTTCCCGGTAGGCCCGGGCCTCCGGTGAGTCAGCCAATCCGGGTCGAGGCGGGGCGGGGGAGTGCTTGCGCCACGTCATCGGTCATCGCTCCATCCACGTCCTGCCCGTCACCGTCACTCGCCGCCATCGCTGCGCCATCGTCCGCCGTCTCAAACTTCATCTTGTCCATCTCCAGCTGCACCGGGATAGGGTATTCGCGCGTCAGGCATCCGGTGCACAGCTTGTCCTTGGCGATTCCCGTCGCCCGGATCAGGCCCCCGATGCTCAGGTAGCTCAGGCTGTCGGCGTCGACGTGCTCGCAGATCTGGGGCACCGTCATGTTGTTGGCGATCAACTCGTCGGCGTGCTGGATATCGATCCCGTAGAAGCACGGCCACTTGATCGGCGGGCTGCTGATGCGCAGGTGCACCTCGGCGGCGTTGCCCGAGGTTCGCAGCAGGCTCACGATCGCCTTCGTCGTATTGCCGCGCACTATCGAGTCGTCGATCACCACGATGCTCTTGCCGGCTGTCACCGTCGGCAGCGTGTTCAGCTTCAACTTCACACCCAGGCGGCGGATGCGGTCATCAGGCTGGATGAACGTCCGCCCGATATAGCGGCTCTTCACCAGTCCCTCGCCGTAGGGAATCCCGGCCTCCTTGGCGTAGCCGATCGCCGCCGCCGTCGCCGAGTCCGGCACCCCGATCACTAGGTCCGCGTCCACCGGGTACTCCCGGGCCAGCCGCGCGCCCATCCGTACCCGGGCTTCGTAGAGGCTCGCCCCTTCGATCACGCTGTCCGGCCGCGCGAAGTAGATGTATTCGAAGATGCACAGCGCCGTCGGTGGGTGGGCGTCCTCGCCGTAGCTGCGCACGCCGGCGTCGTTGATTTCGATGATCTCGCCGGCTAGGAAATCGCGCTCAAACTGGGCATCCAGCGCCTCGAAGGAGCACGATTCCGACGCGATTAGCCACGTATCTCCGTAGGTGCCCAGGCACAGTGGCCGGTTGCCCAGCCCGTCACGGACCCCGATCACGCTGGTCGGCGTCAGAAATACCAAACTGAACGATCCCCGGAGTCGCGGGAAGGTGTGGCGGATTCGGTCGATCCAGGTCTCACCCGGAGCGTTGACCACCAGTGAAAGAATCAATTCGCTGTCGGTCGTGGAATGGAACGTGGGCGAGATCTCCAGCAACTCATCACGCAGTTCCAGCGAGTTCACCAGATTGCCGTTGTGGCCCATCGCGATCGGGCCCAGATCTGCCTCCGCGAACACCGGCTGCGCGTTCTCGATCCGGCTCGAGCCGGTGGTCGAATAGCGGGTGTGGCCGATCGCCGCGAAGCCTTCCAGGGCGTCCAGGTCGCGGTCGTCGAAAACCTGCGCCACCAGACCCATTTGCCGGTGCATTGCGATGCCCTCGCCATCGGCGACGGCGATGCCGGCGCTCTCCTGTCCGCGGTGCTGCAACGTGTACAGGCCGAAGAAGGTCTGGCGGGCGACATCTTCGCCGGGACCGTATATCCCGAAGATTCCGCATTCTTCGAGTAGAACGCGATTCTCCGGGCCGAACCAGTAGGGATCAGGCGCGGCGGGCAAGCCTTTTCTCCGCGATTGACCGTTGGCGGTCAATTCTAGCCCCTTCCGTTCTGGTTGACCAAGGCATCGGCCAATCCGTTTTGCCACGCATCGTCGGCGTTTGCGAGACCAACTGCGACTCCGGGCAGCAGCGTGATCCGCTCGCCGCCGACGCGACCGATCCCGGTCAGTGGAGCACCGTGTGCCGCGCAGATCCGCTCCAGTTCCGTCAGCCCCGCCGCCGTCGTTGAAACTACTATCCGGCTGGCCGCTTCGCCAAACAGCAGCGCGTCGCGGCGGCCTTCGCCCGGGTCGATTGCCAGCGTTGCTCCGATTCCGCCGGCGATGCAGCTCTCCGCCAC
>CAZVZW010000135.1:0-4172 GCA_964631365.1 uncultured Chloroflexota bacterium
CCCGGGGCGCGCAGCTTCAAGATCGTCGTCGTGAAGTTCAGCCCGCCAAAGATCGACGAGAGGCCGAAGGTCAGGAAGGCCAGCAGGAACAACAGTTGGCCGTTGGCGTTCACCACGCTCAGCGGCGGGTAGGCCGTCCAGCCCGAGTCAAAGCCGCCGAAGAACGGCGTCAGGATCAGCAGGATGGCCACCGGCGGCACGATCCAGTAGCTCAGCGCGTTCACCCGCGGGAAGGCCACGTCCTCGGCCCCGATCATCAGCGGCACCAGGTAGTTGGCCAGGCCGCCGGTGATCGTCGCTACCCCCACCGCCACCATCATGATCCCGTGCAGTCCCATAACCGTGTTGTAGGCGACGGGATCCATCAAATCTTCGCCCGGGGCTGCCAGTTCCACTCGCACCAGCATCGACAGTGCCCCAGCCAGCAGCATCAGCACCACGAACGTCACCAGGTACTGGGTACCGATGACCTTGTGATCCAACGAGAAGCGGAAATAGCGCCGCCAGTCGGTCTCGGTGGGTTCCATCGTCGGCAGCCGCAGCCACTCGCGTGCCCAGCTCGACCACACCCCCACCCCCAGCAGCCAGCCGATCAGCGCGACCAGGTAGCCCACTGCAATGATGACCTGCGTCAGGTCCTCGCGGCCGGTCAGTGCGCCCAGCAAGAGCGCCAAGGCCCAGCCGATCGCCAGGCCGATCGCGGCCCCGAGCAGTCCTCTACCTATTGCTGTAAAGGCCGACAGTGCGGCCATCGGCATGCCTCCTGGCTACTGTTGTCGGGCCCTGGCCCATGCTTCAAATTCAAGCTGCGTCACCACCCGCACCGGCATTGTCATGGTCCCATGCGAAACCCCGCAAAGCTCGGCGCACTGCACCCGGAAATTAATGTCATCCTTGTAGTCGCCCAGTTCGGTGGGGCGCACATTTATCACCGTGGTCATCCCCGGCACCGCATCGATCTTCATCCGGAACGCCGGTATCCAGAACGAGTGCAAGACCCGTTTGGCCGTGATATCGAACCGCACGTGGGCGCCCAGCGGCAGCACCAGTTCGTCCGCCGGAATGGCCGAGAAGGTCTCAAAGCCATACTCCGCGTAGCTAGCCCGCCAGAAGAATTGACTCCCCTCGATCTCGATCACCATGTCCACCGGTTCGTCGGCGTGTTCCCAGAGTTCGTTCAGGCCGGTGATCCCCGGGTTGACAATCATCAGCGCCGTCAGCGCCGTCGTCACCCCGAACCACGCGCCCATCACCTTCTTGTTAGCCTGGGTCGGCGGCCCGTCTTCCAGGGGGTCGCCGCGGTGACGGAAGCGCAGCGCCGAGTACACCAGCATCGCGATGACAAAGGCCATCACCGGAACCGCCAGCACCACCAGCATGCGGAAGGAGTCGTCGATGATGGTGGCCTGGTCGGCAGCCGGCGACGGGAAGAACTCCACCCGCAACGCCGCCATCTCGCCCAAGACCGTCAGTATCAGCCAGATAAGGCCGACAATCGCTCCGTCACGACTCAAGTCGCGATTCCCCTCTGTTGGAATCCGAACCCTCTCGGTGGCGGGATTCGCCAACCGCATACCCTCTCAGATTCACGGATCATCATACGCGAACTCCGCTACCGTGCCCAAGAAGACCAGCCCTCGAAGTCCGGAAACCGGCGGCGTTAGTCGGTAACCAGCAGCCCGGTCGCGTACATCACCCGTGCGATTTGCCACACCATCTGGAAGATCGCTCCGGCGCCGACCGCCAGGAACAGCGTCGCCCACATCGGCGAGACCGCGAATCCGCCCAGCCAGGCCCCGGCGATCGCCGGTACTCCGCCAATCACCCCGGCCGCCAGCAGGTCTTCGGCGATCTCCGATTCCGGCGCCACGATAAAGCTGTCCTGCGTCGTCAGGGCGCTGTTCAACAGCGTCGCCGCCCCCGGCCATCACCAGTAGCAGTACCCAGATGCCCACGATTCACCATGGGTGTCGCGCGCTTACGATCGCCAGTGATTCAGTCGAAGGTGTCATGTTCGCCCCCCGCGCCGGCGCCGTCGCGCCCCCTACGTTCTCGAACTGGAGCCGGTCTCGCGGCGCGATTCTACCCCGGCGACCGGCCCCTCATCGCAGCGACCGCCATCACTCGTCTGCCGGCTTTCCCGTAGTCCGCGTCAGCGCCAGCACCGCGGCCACCAGCAGGAGCACTCCAGCGCCCAAGAAACTGACCCGGAAGCCGTCGGCCATCGCCTCCGGTGGCGCGTCGAGCGCCGAGGACACCCCGGCGGCACCAGTCACCACCGCCGCGAACACCGCTCCCCACACCACCTGCCCCATGCCCATACCGAAGGTCCGCGACAGCGCCAAGAACCCGCCGGCCAGGCCGCCGTGCCGCCGCGGCAGGGAGCTTAACATCGCGCTGGCGTTGGGCGGTTGGAACAGCGCCTGCCCCACCCCCAACGCAATCATCGGTGCGATCAGCAGGCCGATCGTCGCCCCCGTCGCCAGGAACCCCAGCGCCAGCAGCCCAGCCGCCCGCAGCAGCAGCCCGATCATCGTCATAAACCGCGCTCCGAACCGATCCGCGAGTACACCGCCTGGCGAAGCCAGCAGCAGACTTGACAACGGGATCACCGCCATCACCAGCCCGACCTTCGCCACTCCCAGACCCAGTTGATTCTGCAACATGAACGGCACCAGCAGCACCGTCGCCCCGAAGGCCAGGAAGTTCATCACCGCCACCAGTATCGCCGTAGTGAAGCTGCGATTTCCAAACACGTTCAACGCCACCAACGGGTGCTTCGAGCGTAGCTGCGAGAAGACGAAACTGGCGAACGCCACCACCACCACCGCCGCCAGCACCAAGATCGTCAGCGAGCCCCACCCGAGCTTGCTGCCACGGTTCAGCATGTAGAACAGCGGCAGCATCCAGAGCACCAGCAGAGCCGTGCCCGGGAAGTCAAACCCCTCGCCCTCGGTCTTCGGCATCTCGCGTAGCACTCGTGCTCCGAAGTAGGCCCCCAGGATCACCACCGGGACCGGCAGTAGGAATATGAACCGCCATCCGATCGACCCGGCGATCAGCCCGCCCAGCACCGGACCCAGCATCAGCCCGGACGACACCATCGTCACGTTGACGCCCATCGCCTTGCCGCGCTCGCTGGCCGGGAACGCCGCGATCAGCAACGGCGGGCCCACCGCCTGCAGCGCCGCCGCCCCCGCCCCCTGCACCGCTCGCGCCGCGTACAACCACCCCAGGCCCGGCGCCAGGAAACTGAAGACCCCGCCGAGTCCCGTCACCAGCAGGCCGATCAGCAGCAGTCGCTTGCGACCGGCCAGGTCCGAAAGACGGCCCAACGGCAACAGCAGCGCGTTTAACGACAGGAAGGAGATCAGTGCCACCCACTGCACCGTCGGCAGGTCGACTTCGTAGTCGCCGGCGATCGTCGGCAGCGCCACCAGCACGCTGTTGAGGTCCATCGCCGAAAACAGGAAGCTGCCGCTGATTACCGCCGCGACCTTCCACTTGTAGTTCCCGGACGTGTTCTGCGCGGCGGTGGTCGCCATCAGGCCGTCTCGCTCACGTCTACCCTGCCCCGTCTTGCCGTAACGAACCTAGCAGACCGCCGGATACTGCTCGCCGAAGGCAGCGCGTGCCCGTCGTGGGCCGCACAATAGACCATAACAATCGCCAAACTCCGCCTCTCCGGTCGCCGCTCCTCGCGAGTCTCGCGACCCCTTCAATGCGCCTTGCGAATTTCTGTAACTATCAAGGTAATTATGTGGTCGAATAGCGTAACTGTCAAGGTAAGTTACCGGGCCAGTTCCGACCCTGGCTGACCCGTACGGTGGGTATTCTCACCAACTACTTGCACCATCGCGCTACACTATTGCGCTACCATGTAACTGTCACGCCTTACGCGCAACGAATTGAGCCCCATGCCCCCTCCCGGCCGGCCCCGCAAGACAGAAAAATGCAAAACCTGCGGCGATCCCCATTTCGCCAAGGGACTGTGCCGCTACTGCTACGATGAAGCCCGCGCCCCGGGTCGCGCCCGCGCCTACCGCGAGCGCCGCGCCAGTGACTCTGAATTCCGCAAGAAGGAAATCGAGCGTGTCCGCGAGGCCGTCCGCCGCCACCGCCGTCGCCAATCCGCCGGCTCCTGACCGGCACCGCCACCCCTTCGCCCCCGG
>CAZVZW010000136.1:0-1138 GCA_964631365.1 uncultured Chloroflexota bacterium
GGCCGGTCACCCTCCGGAAATCCAACTCGCGCCTGCGCTAAAGTCGCCTCTACCGGCAAGCTAGGAAACGAGGTCCTGCATGAACGTCGTCATGATCATGAACGACACCCTCCGTTACGACCACGTCGGCGCCAACGGCAACGACTGGATCCAGACCCCCAACCTGGACCGCTTCGCCGCCGAGTCGGCCGTCTTCGATCGTCACTACCTGGCCTCCTTCCCCACCATCCCCAACCGCCACGAGATCATGAAGGGCCGGGTCGGCGCGCCGTTCCAGAAGTGGGGACCGCTCGAGTGGGACGCTCTCACCCTCCCGGAAGTCCTGCGCGACAACGGCTACGTCACGATGCTCATCAACGACACCCCCCACCTGATGAACTATGGCTACGGCTTCGACCGGCCGTTCCACGCCTGGCAGATGATCCGTGGCCACGAAGTCGACCGCGTCCGCACCGACTACTTCGAAAACGCCGAGTTCGCCATCGACGACAAGGTCCAGGACTCCGAGCGGATGTCGCTTTACCACCGCCAGACCAAAGACCGCCGTACCGAGGCCGATTGGTTTTCGCCCCAGGTCATGCAGGCGGCCTGCGATTGGCTAGAGCGCAACGCTGGACACGAGAATTTCTTCCTTTGGGTCGATTCTTTCGACCCCCACGAGCCCTGGGATCCGCCGCAGCACTACGTCGACCTCTACGATCCCGGCTACGACGGCGTCGTCCCGGTCTGGCCGGTCTTCGGCGAAACCGCTGGACGCTACAGCGAGGCCGAGATGAAGCACATCCGCGCGCTGTTCGCCGGTGAGGTGACCATGGTCGATCGTTGGATCGGCCGGGTGCTTGACACCATCGACCGCCTGGGCCTGTGCGACAACACGATCGTCATCATCGTCTCCGACCACGGCTTCGGCCTCGGCGAACACAACTACCTGGGCAAGAAGCCCATGTACCCCGAGACCAACCACACCATGCTGATGGTCCGCCATCCGCAGGGCATCGGTTCCGGCAAGCGCATCTCGACCATCGCCCAGCACCCCGACCTCACCCCATCGCTGCTGGACATGCTCGGCATCGCGGAACCCGCCGAGATGGAAATCCAGGGCAAGTCCTGGTTCCCGGTGCTTAAGGGCGAAAAGCGC
>CAZVZW010000136.1:1238-4068 GCA_964631365.1 uncultured Chloroflexota bacterium
GGCTTCGAGCGCCGCGAAGAGCATCGCGTGCGTCGGCCACTCCAGCTGGTTCTTGCCCACGAAGACAAAGCGCACGATCCCGGCGCGATCGATCAGCACCGTCGACGGCCGCGCCATGTTCCACGACTCGAAGTTGATTCGCACGTAGACGCCGTAGTCGCGGATCACGGCGCGGTCCTCATCCACCAGCACCGGGAAGGGGAGCTGCTCCTTTTCGGCGAACGTGCGCACCGCGCTGAAGCCCTGGCCGTAAATCGCCACGATCTGGATGCCGTGCTGCTCGTATTCGGATAACTTGTCGCGCAACCGCGCGAGATGCTTACGGCAGTTCGGTCACCAGGTGTGGCGCAGGAACACCAGCGCCACCGCCCGCTCGCCTTGGTGGTCGCTCAGTCGGAACGTCCCGCCATCGGTATCCGGCAGCGTGAAATCCGGTGCCAGCGCGCCAACCGCCAGCGTTTTCGCCTGTTGCTTCTGGGGCATCCGCGCCAGCTCTCCTCGAATTGATCGCGACCGCCAATCCTAGCCTCGAGCTGCGATCGCCCGAAACCGACAAATCACCCGATCTCGCGCTAGCATTGTCCGACGAACCCATCTCCCCCGGCGGCCCGTCCATGTTCCCCTTTATCTTCTTCATCGGCACTAGGACTGTCCGCAGCGACGAGGGCGACCTCGGCCGCCACGTCTGCCCGGTCTGCGAAGTTTGCCGGCCGTTCCGCCTGCGCCACACCCACCTGGTCCCCACGCTCTTCTTCATCCCGATCCCGGTCGTCAGCTTCTTCCACCGCTATTCCGCCATTTGCGACCACTGCCATCAGGGCCAGTCCATGGAGCTCGCCGAGGCCGATGAAATCGCCCGCCTCGGCGGCGTCCCCGAGCGGCTCTAGCTCCCGACTCCGGCCTGGATCGGCCGTCGCGGTGGCGTCCCGGAGCAGTCCGAAATCACGATCCCCGGCCTAGAATGGCCGCCGCGCGATCGAGAAGATCTGCCCGGTCGCGCCTGACTCCGGCATCGAGAAGACGTAATGCACGAAGTCCGCCACTTCGCTCGCCGGCTTCACCAGTTCGCTCGGCCCCTGCGGCGCCGACTTGCCCTTGAACTCCGCCAGGATCGACTCCTCGCTGACCGGGTTCTTCGACCAGTTCGCGATCAGCGTCGCCACCGGGCCCGGGATCAGCGTGTTCACCAGAATTCCCCGGTCCCAGACCTCCAGCGACAGCGCCCCGGTGAGCATGTGCACCCCGGCCTTCGAGGCGTGGTACGAAGAGTTGTTGGCCTGCGCGCTCGCGCCCGCTCCCGAGCCCGTATTCAAGATCTGCGCGCCGCGCGGCATGTCGTTGATGAACGCCCGGGACACGTGGTACACGCCCAGCAGGTTGATGTCGATCACCCTTCGCCAGGTCGCCGGGTCGCTTTCCGTCAACGGGCCGTGGCCCATGCTCACCCCGGCGTTGTTAAACAGCAGGTCGGCTGGTCCGAGTTCGAGCTGCACTGTTTGGGCGAAGGTCTGCACCGCGTCCCAGTCGGCCACGTCGGTCGGCATTGCCACCGCCTTGCGGCCCATCGTGCGCACCTCTTCCGCCAGCGCCTCCAACTCCCTAGCTGACCGTGAGCACATCCCGATGTCGGCGCCCGAAGCCGCCAGGTCGCGCACCACCGCCCGGCCGATCCCCCGCCCTGCCCCGGTCACCACTGCCACCTTGCCCGCGAAATCTTTGTTACCCATAGCGCGCTCCCCTAATCCTTGTTGTCGAACATCTGCATACTTTTCTCTTCAAACGGGTGTTTCGCCAGCTCGCTGTGCACCAGTTCCACCCCCAGTCCCGGCCGATTCGGGATCTCCAGGTAACCATCCTTCACCACCGGCGAACCGGCTACCACCTCGTCCCGCCACTCCACGTCCCACGGAGTCATCATCTCTTGGATCATGAAATTCGGCATCACCGCATCTACCGCCAGGCAGGCGGCGGTCGCCACTGGGCCGTTGGGGTTGTGCGGCGCCATCGCCACCGAATACGTTTCCGCCATCGCGGCGACCTTCCGTATCTCCTCAAGCCCGCCGCAGTGGCACACATCCACCTGCAGCACGGCCGCCGCGCCCAGCTCCAGCAATTCCCGCGCGTCCTGCCGCGAGTAGACCCGCTCGCCGGTCGCTACCGGAATGCTGATCGTCTCCGCCAGCGTCTTCAGGGCCTTGTGGTTTCCCGGCGCGATCGGCTCCTCATACCAGAAGCAGTCGAACGGCTCCACCGCCCGCGCGGCCATGATCGAAGCATGCACGTCGAACCGCCCGTGCACCTCGATCAGCAGGTCCGTCCGCGGTCCCGCCCCCCGCCGCACCTCACGCACAATCGCCTGCGCCCGGCCCAGTTCCTCGCGCGAAATCCGCGGTCCGGATTTGCCGAACGGATCGAACTTCATCGCCGTGTAGCCCAGTTCCACCACCTCCCCGGCCCGGTCGCCCCACTCCTCCGGCGTCTCCACCCCGGTGAACCAGCCATTGGCATACACCCGCACGCGCTCGCGGATAGGGCCGCCCCACAGCCGCCACACCGGCACGCCCAGCGCCTTGCCGCTGATATCCCACATCGCCATCTCCAACCCCGCCAGCGCCGAACCCGACACGTAGCCACCGGCCCAGAACGGATCGCGCATCAGGTTGCGGGTGTGCAGCGCGATTTCCCGCGGATCCTTCCCCAGCAGGTACCGGCCCATTTCCTCTAACCGGCCCTGCACGGTTAGCGCCTGCCCCTCTACCGTCGCCTCCCCCACCCCGGTGATTCCGGCGTCGGTGTGCATCTCCACGAACTGCCAATTCGAATACCTGGC
>CAZVZW010000137.1:0-4058 GCA_964631365.1 uncultured Chloroflexota bacterium
TCGGGTTTGTGTGGCAGCAGAGCGGGCGGAACCTGATTCCGTACCTGACCGCGTTTGAGAACGTGCAGGCGCCGCTGCTGTTCGCAAATGTGTCGGCGCGCAACCGTAAAGAATATGCGATGGAACTGCTTGAGGCGGTGGGGCTGCAGGACCGGATGCACCATCACCTCGGGGAGCTTTCGGGCGGGCAGCAGCAACGGGTGGCGATTGCGATTTCGCTGGCCAATCAGCCCGAATTGATCCTGGCGGACGAGCCGACCGGTGAGGTGGATAACGAAACGGCCTCGCACATCTACGAAATCCTGCGGACGCTGAGCGAGGAGCGCGATTTGACGGTGGTGATCGTTTCCCACGACCGCAATATCGCACGCCGGGTGGACCGGGTGGTGGCGATCCGTGACGGGCGGACCAGCACCGAGACGGTACGCCGGGTGGGCGGCGAGGAAGATGGCGACGAGCACTCGCACGAGGAGTTTGTGATCGTGGACCCGGCGGGCCGACTGCAGATTCCGCGTGAATACCTGCAGCAACTCGGGATCGAAGGCCGGGCGGTGGTGGACGTGGAGGACGGGCGGGTGACGGTGCGCTCGACAGCCGATGACAATGACGAGGAAGCGCCGGAGGACACCCCGGCGCGGCGCGGCCTGTTCGGGCGGGGGTCGAGCTAGATGGCGACCACGACGGAACAGGGTGCCAAGACCTACGGCAACATCGGCGATGACCTGATCGCCATCGAAACAGCAAGCCGCTACTACTACATCGGCCAGCCCAATGAGATACGTGCGGTTGACCGGGTGACCTGGAAGATCCCGCGCGGGCGCTTCCTGGCGCTGCGCGGACGGTCGGGCTCCGGAAAGACGACCCTGCTGAACCTGATCGGCGGGCTGGATCAGGTAACCGAGGGGCGGCTGACTTTCGAGGGTCGGGACATGACCGCCATGGGAGATCGGGAACTGACCGAGTTGCGCCGCCACGAGATGGGGTTCATCTTCCAGACGTTTTCGCTGCTGCCGGTGCTGTCGGCGTTTGAGAATGTGGAGTTGAGCATGCGAATCGCCGGTCTGGGCGGCCGGGCACGGCGGGAACGGGCGCGGGAATTACTGGAACTGGTGGGGCTGGGGGAACGCATGACGCACCGGCCGTTCGAGTTGAGCGGTGGCGAACAGCAACGGGTGGCGATAGCCCGCGCGCTGGCAAATGAGCCGTCGGTACTGATCGCCGATGAGCCGACCGGAGCCCTGGACAGCGTGACCGGGCTGGAGATCATGATGCTCTTCCGCCGGATTACGGACGAGGGTGGCATCTCAATCGCGATGGCCACCCACGACCCGGCGTTGAGTCAGTTCACCGACGACACGTTGCTGATGGAGGACGGGCAGCTGAGCCGGGCGGAAGGCCCGCTGGACTTCGACCTGCCGGACCTAGTGCAGCATATCGAATTCGATCACGGGCTGCACGGGGACGAGGACGTGGACGATAACGGCGATCCGGTGGAAGGCGCCACGGAAGCGGCGGCGGGCGATACGAAAACTGTGGAGCCGGCCGCGGACTCGGCGGGGGACGACGAGCCGCCGGCGCCGGCGAACGATGCCGAGTTCCGACCGCCCACCCAATAGACGGGCGCGACCGACGGACCAGTAGAGCCAGAGAGTGCAAGCGTGGTGGGGCGGTCTGCGGCTAGTTGCGACGCCGGGGGAGGAGGCGGTTGATGGCGGCGGCGAGCCCGGTGAGCGGCATCGTCTGCGACCAGACCCGGCCGGGGTCGGTGAGCGTGACCAGAAACAGCCCTTCGCCGCCGAGGAACATGTTTTTTCCCTTGACGCGCTCGATGCTGAGGTCCGCCGACGGCTCGAAAAGCGCGACGTGACCAGGGTCGACTTTCATGGTCTGTCCATCGGTCAGCGGGTACTCGGCCACCTCGCCGCCGATCTCGAATAGCGCTAGGCCGGGACCGGTGAGCTTCTGCAGGATGAAGCCTTCACCGCCGAAAAACGCGGCGCGCATGCGGCGCTGAAAGTGGACGGTGAGGTCGACGGAATCGGCTGCGGTGAGGAAGGCACCCTTCTGGGCGATGACTACTTTGCCGTCGTTGAGTTCGAGGGGCAGGATGGTGCCGGGGGCGTTGGACGTGAAGGCGACGTTGGCGGCCGGCGCGGTGCAAGTGTAAGAGGTGAGGAAGATGGACTCCTTCGAGAACACCCGCTTGAACGCCCCCCGCCACCGCCGCGAGCACTGGTATCCATGGCGATACTGTCGTCCATCCAGGCCATGCCGCCCTTTTCTGTGTAGACGGACTCGCCGCTGACGAGGCAGATCTCGGCGTGCGGCATGACCGTGCTGATGACTTCGTGTTCCATGGCCGGCTCCTTCCGAGGCGTCTTCCGAAACTAGCTCCCGGCTTCCAGCGCACGCTTGAGGTACTCGCCAGTGTACGTGCCCTGCGCGGCGACTTCCTCGGGTGTGCCTTCGGCGGCGATTTCGCCACCGGCCTCGCCGCCTTCGGGACCCAAGTCGATGAGGCGGTCCATGTTCTTGATGACATCGAGGTTGTGCTCGATGACAACGATGGTGTTGCCACGGTCGACAAGTCGCTGCAGGACGTCGATGAGGCGGCGGACGTCGTCGAAGTGCAGACCGGTGGTCGGTTCGTCCAGGATGTAGAGGGTCTTGCCGGTGGCGCGCTTGGCCAACTCGGAGCCGAGCTTGACGCGCTGGGCCTCGCCGCCGGAAAGCGTGTTGGCAGGCTGGCCAAGGGTCAGGTAGCCGAGGCCGACGTCGTGCAGGGTCTGGAGCGGGCGAACGATGCGCGGAATGCTGGCAAAGACCTGCAGGGCGGTTTCGACGCTCATGTCGAGGACGTCGGCGATGTTGTGGCCGCGGTAGCGGATCTCGAGGGCCTCGCGGTTGTAGCGGCGACCGGCACAGATCTCGCAGGTCACATAGACGTCGGGGAGAAACTGCATCTCGATCCGCGAAACGCCGGCGCCCTGGCAGGACTCGCAGCGGCCGCCCTTGACGTTGAAGGAAAAGCGGCCCGGCTTGTAGCCACGGGCGCGGGCCTCGGGGACGGCGGCGAAGAGGTCGCGGACGGGGCCGAAGACGCCGGTGTAGGTGGCCGGGTTGGAGCGCGGCGTGCGCCCGATGGGGGACTGGTCGATGGCGACAATCTTGTCGATGTGCTCCAGGCCCAGCAGGCGGTCGTGGTCGCCGGGTTGGGCGCGGCTGCCGTGGAGACGGCGGGCGGCGGCGCGCTGCAGGATGCCGGCGACGAGCGTGCTCTTGCCGGAGCCGGAAACGCCGGTGACGCCGATGAGCGTCCCCAGCGGAAAGCGGGCGTCGATGGACTTGAGGTTGTTGGCGCAGGCACCTTCGATGACCAGGGCCTGGCCGTTACCGGGACGGCGGGTCTCGGGCGTAGGGATGGCGAGATCGCGGCTGAGGTAGCGGCCGGTGAGCGATCGGGACTTTTCGAGTTCGGCGATGGTGCCCTCGAACACGACTTCGCCGCCGTGTACGCCGGCCCCGGGCCCCATGTCGATTACCCAGTCGGCGGCGCGGATGGTTTCCTCGTCGTGCTCGACGACGAGCAGCGAATTGCCGGCGTCGCGCAGGCCCATAAGCGTGCCCAGCAGGCGGGCGTTGTCGCGCTGGTGCAGGCCGATGGATGGCTCGTCGAGGATGTACATGACGCCGACCAGCGCCGAGCCGATCTGGGTGGCCAGGCGGATGCGCTGGGCCTCGCCGCCGGAGAGCGTCGAGGCGCGGCGGTCAAGGGTGAGGTAGTCAAGGCCGACATCGATCATGAAGCCCAGTCGGGCGCTCAGCTCAGTAAGGATCGGGCGGGCGATGGCCTCCTGGTTGCCGGTGAGCTCGACTTCGGTGAGCGCCTGAGCCGCCGCGGCGACGTTCATGGCCGCGTATTCGGCGATGCCGACGCCGGCGAAACGCACCGCTAGGCTGGCCGGACGCAGGCCCGAGCCGTGGCAGTCGGCACAGGGAAGGCTGGTCATGAAGCGTTCGATCTTCTGCTGGACGAAGGTGGATTCGGTGCCCTTGCT
>CAZVZW010000138.1:0-2563 GCA_964631365.1 uncultured Chloroflexota bacterium
GGCGACACCCATGACGGCAAAGCTGACCCAGGTGATCTTGGGGCCGGTGCCGTCGACGAGAGCGCCGACGCCATTGCGCACGATGAGCGCGGCCGTGATGAACATCAGCAGGGCGATACTGAGGGTACCGAGGGTCTCGATCTTGCGGTGGCCGTAGGGATGGTTCCAGTCGGCCGGGCGGGCGGTGAAGTAGAGCGCGATGATGCCGATGATGCCGGAGAGTGAATCGAGCAACGAATCGAAGCCGTCGGCGAGGATGCTGACCGAGCCGGAAACCAATCCGGTGGCGATCTTGGCGGTGGCGATGATCAGGTTCACGGCCAGGGCAACGGCCAGGGCGCGGGCGGCCTGCCGGTTGCGTCGATCATTGTCGGGTGAAGATCTCACGATGGTATTGGTGGGGTGGGCAAAGAGATCAGTCTAGCGGGACCACCGCCACGCATCAGGATATGCCGGGCGACCGGCCGGGATATGTACCTGAACTTCCGGCCAGGGCCGTAGAGATCAAGCCGGGATGGAGCCTACGCGCCGCCGGAGGAGAGGTTGTTGCACTTCTCGCAGGTTTCTTCGGGGACCAGGCCGATACGCATCAGCTGGGCGAAGACGAAGCACCCGGCGCAGAAGCCGATGAGCGACTCGAGCAGGGCGAAGACGACCAGCACGCCCATGACGCTATAGGCGGCGGCGGCCAAGCCGGCGCTGAAGTAGAGGACGGTGGCGGTGGCGGTGAAGATGAGGCCGACGGTCTGTGCGAAACGCTTCGGCGGGCCGGCGGCTTCTTTGTAGGGCAGGTTGAGCGAAGGCACGAGCACGCGGGTGGCGAGCTGGCCCAGCGGGCTCAGGGTGGGCCCGGTGAGGACGCGGGCGGCGAAGCCATAGACGAGCACCGGCAGCATCCAGGCGAGGTCGAAGGCGATGGTGAGTATGGCGAGGGCGGCCACTATGGTGGCTACCGTCCGCGCGGCGTACTCGTTAACCGGGTGCGGGAAGCTGAAGACTTCGCGGAGGGAGCCCATCGGAGATGCTCGTTCTTTGGTGCGGCGGCCGGGCGTGGTGCTCGGTCGGATTCTTAAGTATATCAATCATTTCAGTAAAGAACAGCGCACCGTCGGTGATTTATCTCACCGGCCGCGATAGCCCTACCCGATTCGCGGGTGCCTAATTTACTACCCGCAGAAGCGCCCGGCGACGCGGGCCGGCGGCGAGCAGCACGGCGTCGGTCGCGGCAAAGAGATCGGCATCGATGGTGCGCTCGGTCGGTTCCACGCGGCGGCCGTCGATGGACACGCCGCCCTGGCGGACCAGGCGCTTGGCTTCGCCGTTGGAGGCGGCCAGGCCGGTTTGGACCAGCATTCGGGTGAGCGACAGACCCTTGTCGAGGTCGGCGCGGGTGACTTCGGCCGAAGGGACGTCGCCGCTGAGGGCGGCCGGGTCGGCGCCGGAGTCGAATACCTGGCGACTGTCGCGCTCGGCGGCGTCGGCCGCCTCCGCGCCGTGCAGCATGCGGGTCAATTCGGCGGCCAGGGCGCGCTGGCCGATGCGCGCGGCCGGATCGGCCTGCGCGCGCGCTTCGATGGCGGCGATCTCGTCGAGTTCGATCAACGTCAATGTGCGCAGGTAGGCCCCGATGTCGGCGTCGTCGGCGTTGAACCAGTACTGGTACCACTCGAAGGGCGAAGTACGGTCGGCGTCGAGCCAGACCGCGCCGCGGGCGGTCTGGCCCATCTTTTCGCCGGAGGCGGTGGTGAGCAGGGGGTAGACGAGGGCGGCCGCGCGGTCGTCGGCACCGGTCATGCGACGGATGTAGTCGACCCCGGCCAGGATGTTGCCGTACTGGTCGGAGCCGCCGACCTGCAGGCGGCAGTTGTGGTGCTGGTAGAGATGGTAGAAGTCGTAGGCCTGCAGGGCCTGGTAGGTGAACTCGGTGAAGCTGAGCCCGGCGTCGCTGTCGAGGCGGCGGCGGACCGACTCGCGTGAAAGCATGACCGACATCGGGAAGTGCTTGCCGACGTCGCGCAGGAAACCGATGAGGTCGAGCTGGGAGAGCCAGTCGTAGTTATTGACCATGATGGCGGCGTTGCCGGGGCGGTCGAAATCGAGGATGCGGGCGAACTGCGAGCGCTGGGCGGCAACGTTGTCGCGGAGGGTATCCAGGTCGAGCAGGTTGCGCTCGGCGCTCTTGCCGGACGGGTCGCCGATCATGCCGGTGCCGCCGCCCATGACAACGATCGGAATGTGGCCGTGGCGCTGGAAACGGGCCAGGGTGAGCAGCGGAATCAGGTGGCCGGCGTGGAGGCTGTCGGCGGTGGGATCGAAGCCGCAGTAGACGGCGATGGGCTCGGAGTCCAGCCGGCGGCCCAGGTCGGGATCGGAAACGGCGTGGACGAGTCCCCGACTTTCAAAGTCGACGAGCAGGCCGGGGATCAGTTTGCTGGTGGTGGTACTCAAGGTTGGGCGTCCGCTGGATTGGTCGATTCGTTCGCTCAGGAATGATAATGGCTGCCGGCGTATTCGGTCCTATCATCGGCGGGGTCGGCCCGGGGGAGATTCGCGGGAAGGCCAG
>CAZVZW010000138.1:2663-4028 GCA_964631365.1 uncultured Chloroflexota bacterium
CAGGTTTCTCGGTTTGGCCCGGTGCATGTATGCTGTGTGCCCTTTCCGATTTGAGTGGAGCTGAGCCGAGAGAACCGGGAGCCATCCGATGATCGATGTAAACGACTCTCAGGCTATGTTGCGGGCGGAGTTGCAGGCGCGTTCGGAAGAGGGCTGCGATGTGGGGGCGGTGGTGAAGCAGATTGAAGGGCTGGAGGAGGCGGGGTCGACCGGCGCCAACGTGGCCGGGCTGCTGGATGTGCTGGCGGAGTTGCGGCCGGAGCCCGGGTTTCCCTACGAAGAACCGACGGAACTGGCGGCGATCCAGGCGGCTCGTCCGGCGGACCGCCCGGGACCGTTCGCGAACCCGGATGATCTGCTGGATCGCATCCTGGGCGGGTGGCTGGGACGGAGCGCCGGGTGCCTGCTGGGCAAGCCGGTCGAAGCTCTGCCCCGCGCCGATATCGTCGCTTACCTGAAGGTCGCCGGCGAGTACCCGCTGACCCGGTACTTCCCGCTGCTGGAGCCGAATCCGCTGGACCGCCCGTTGCACCACTCGGCCGACGAATCCACGCGCGGGCACATTGAGTGCATGCCGCGTGATGATGACATCGACTACATGCTGATCGCGCTGCACATCCTGGAGACCTATGGCCGCGCCTACACGGCGGCCGACGTGGGCAAGGAATGGCTGCTGCTGCTGCCGTTTCACCAGGTGTTCACGGCGGAGCGGGCGGCCTATAAGAATCTGGTTGATGGGGTGCTGCCGCCGCTGACGGCGACGACCCGGAATCCGTACCGCGAATGGATCGGGGCGCAAATCAGGGCCGACGTGTTCGGGTATGTGTGCGCGGGCGATCCGGAAGCGGCGGCGCTGCTGAGCTATGAGGACGCGGCACTGTCACACGTGAAGAACGGCATCTACGGGGAGATGTTCGCGGCGGCGATGGCGGCGGCGGCGTTCGGAGTCGACGAACCGGAGGCGGCGCTGCGGGCGGGGATGGCGCAGATTCCGGAACGCAGCCGGCTGTACGAGGCGCTGGGCAACACGATTGCCTGGAGCAAGGATCACGACGACTGGCACGAC
Source organism: uncultured Chloroflexota bacterium (assembly GCA_964631365.1). Classification (GTDB taxonomy): domain Bacteria; phylum Chloroflexota; class UBA11872; order UBA11872; family VXNJ01; genus JASLPR01. Next base: position 3,730 of record CAZVZW010000138.1, read on the forward strand.
GCGCTGGCGCTGGTGATGAGCCACTATGGTGAATACCATTGGGTGCACACGATCAACAACGCCTGCATGGTGGCGCTGGGACTGATGTATGGCGAGGGCGATTTCGGAAAGTCGATCTCGATCGCGGTCGAGTGCGGCCTGGACACCGATTGCAACGGGGCGACGGTGGGTTCGGTGCTGGGCGCGATGCACGGGGCCGGGCGACTGCCAGGCGAATGGATCGACCCGCTGAATGACCGGGTGCGCAGCATGGTGGCTGGGTTCGACAACAGCCGGATCAGCGATCTGGCGGAGCGCAC
>CAZVZW010000139.1:0-4018 GCA_964631365.1 uncultured Chloroflexota bacterium
CGTCGCCCATTTCACCGAGTTGCCGGGCAAGACGGTCACCAATTTCGCCGACCGCGCCGCGCTCGACGCCCTGCTTCAGGAGCCACCGCCCGAGCACGGCGCCGACCCGCTGGCGGTGCTGCAGACCGTCCGCGACGTCGTCACGGGCTACATCATGCACCCCGACCATCCGCGCTTCTTCGCCTTCGTTCCCGGGCCCTCCAACTTCGTCGGCGCCATGGGCGACGCCCTCGCCGCCGGCTACAACGTCTTCGCCGGTACCTGGTTCGAGTCGTCCGGCCCGGCCCGCATCGAGATGCTCACCATCGACTGGCTCCGGCAGCTATGCGGAATGCCGATCGGCGGCGGCGGACTGTTCGTCAGTGGCGGCTCGCTGGCCAATCTCACGGCGTTGGCGGTCGCCCGCGAGCGACTCTCCGAGAACGACTGGCCGCGCGCGGTGCTCTACTGCTCTGACCAGACCCATTCCTCGGTAGACCGCGCCGCTCGCACGCTGGGCATCGTCGGCGATCGCTTCCGCCGCCTTGCTTCGGATGGCGGCGGCCGACTCGACCCATGCGAATTACACCGCACCATCCAATCCGACCGCGCCGCCGGACTGCTGCCGCTGGCGGTCATCGCCAACGCCGGCACCACCAACACCGGCGCCGTCGATCCGTTGCCCGAAATCGCCGACCTCTGCGCCGCCGAAGGCCTCTGGTTCCATGTCGACGGCGCCTACGCCGCGGCCGCAATCATCAGTCCCCGCGCCGCGCCACTGCTGGCCGGTCTGAACCGTGCCGACTCACTGGTCCTAGATCCCCACAAGTGGCTCTTCCAGCCCTACGACATCGGCTGCCTGCTGGTCCGCGACGCCGCCCAACTGGAGTCCGCGTTTGCGATCCTGCCCGAGTACTTGCGAGATATCGGCACGACCGCCGGCGAGATCAACTACTGCGATAACGGACTCGAACTCACCCGCCGTTTTCGGGCACTGAAGCTCTGGATGTCGTTCAAAGTCTTCGGTCTAGCGGCCTTCCGGGCAGCCATCGAGCGCGGCATCCAGGTGGCCGAGACCGCCGGCGATTTGTTGCGGGAGGCCGGCTGCTGGGAGATCACCAGCCCGGCGCAGCTGGCGGTGATCTCCTTCCGCCACCGCGACACCCCGGCCGACGCCTGCGCCGCCGAAGACTTCCACCGCCGGCTGCTCGATGCCCTAGTCGCCGACGGACATAGCCTGGTCACCGGCACGGCGCTCAACGGCCGCTCGGTACTACGGCTTTGCACGGTCAACCCACGTACCACCGACGCCGATCTCCGCGAGACGCTCACCCGCCTGCGCCAACTCGCCGAATCTGTCTAGGCGGACTCTTCGTCGAGCTTCTTGCGCAGCGCGAACGCCTTCTGAATCGTCTCCCGCGCGTGGCCGAACGCCAGCTTCTCCGGAATCACGTCCGCAGCGAACCACCCCACTTCGCCGGTCTCGTCGCCGGCACTCGGCTCGCCCCGCGGCTCCGCCAAGTACGAGATGGTCAGCACCGTCAGCTTCTCCTCGCCCGGGTAGTCGTCCAGAGTCATCCCGATCAGCCCACTGATCTCCACCACCAACTCCGCCTCTTCCCGCGCCTCGCGGCGCGCCCCGTCCTCCGGCAGTTCACCCTCTTCTAGGAAGCCGCCCGGGATATCCCAGTAGCCGTAGAACGGCTCGATCGTCCGGCGCAGCAGCAATAGCCCCTGCTCGCCGATGATCAGCGTCTCCGCGCAGGGCTTTGCGTTCACATAGAGGTCGCGGCCGCATTCGGTACAGCGCAGATGGGTGCCGGTCGGATCGCGGGTTTCGGTCAAGCCGCCGCAGTAGCGGCAGTGGCGATGTCCGAAGCGTGGTCGCCCCGACCCACCGTCCTCAACGGTCATTCAGCCCCTAGCGAACCCGCGCAGCGGGCAGATCAGGTTTGGGAATGAGTATCGTTGCATGTCAGCAGAGCCACCGCACTTCCACTAGAAGCTCGCCTCCTGATCGTAACTGCCTAGGAAGGACTCGCCGAGAATTGAAACGTTTTGCGATCCTTCAGACACGTGCCGAGTATGACTAGTGTAGTAAGACTCGCATCTGAATTCAGGTCAGCACGCCTACATAGTCACCCGGCGGGATATCGAGCAGGCCACCGGTTAATATTCCGGGCGTGACCTCCGCCCTCCGGCGCGCTCCACCCCACCCACCAGGAGACCCATGCAGCACCTGCCGCACTTCATCCCGATGCGCCAGCAATTCGACGATACCAGGATCGACGATCTCGAAGCCGTCATCAGTGCGGGCATTCGCGCCCGGCTTGAAAACGCCACCTTCTCCGCCGGCCAATCCGTCGCCGTCGGCGTCGGCAGCCGCGGCGTCTCGCCGATTCGGCAGGTCGTGCGCACGGTCATCGCCAATCTCAAGGCCGCCGGCCTGGAGCCGTTTATCGTCCCGGCCATGGGTTCCCACGGCGGCGGCACCGCCGACGGCCAGCGGGACGTCCTGCTCGACTACGGCATAACCCCCGAAGGCGTCGGCGCGCAGATCCGCGCCACCATGGACACCGTGGTGCTGGGGCACACGCCCGACAACGTCGAAATCCACTGCGACGCCAACGCCCACGCCGCCGATCACATCGTGGTCGTCGGTCGGGTCAAGCCGCACACCGGGTTCCGTTCCGACATCGAAAGCGGTCTCTGCAAGATCATGGCCGTGGGGCTGGGCAAGCGCACCGGTGCCGAGCGCATCCACGAGGGCGGCCTCACCCGGATTCCGGAGGCCGCCACCGTCTTCCTGGACACAGGCAAGATTCTCTTTGGCCTCGGCCTGGTCGAAAACGCCTTCGACGTGCCGGCCTTCGCCCGCGTCGCCGCGCCCGACGAGTTCCACGCCGCTGACCGCGAGATGCTGGTCGAGGCCAAACGCCTGATCCCCAGCGTCCCCACCGATCAACTCCACCTGCTGGTCATCGACGAGATGGGTAAGAACATCTCCGGCTCCGGCATGGACACCAATGTCATCGGCAAATGGCGGCGCGCCGGCGGCGAGAAGATCCCGTACTACGAGTTCATTTCCATCCTGCGGCTTACCGAAGTTTCCCACGGCAACGCCACCGGCATCGGCTCCGCCGACTTCACCACCAAGAAGCTCGCCGACAGTGTCGACTGGCACGACACCTACATCAACGCCCAGACCGCCATGGTTCCCGACGCCGTCAAGTGCCCGATGACCTTCGCCACCGACCGCGAGTGCCTGGAGATGTCCGCGCACATCGCCGGCCGGAAGGCGCGCGGCGCCGCTCCGCGTATCGTCCGCATCAAGAGCACGCTGGAAATCGAAACCTTCCTGGCCACCGAGGCGGTCGCCGCCGAGCTGGAAGCCGCCGGCCGGGCCACCCGGGCCGGCGACCCCATCGAGTTCCAGTTCGACGCGGCCGGCGAACTCGTCGACCTTGCCGGCTGACCGGCTGAACGCAATCTCCACCAACCCACCAGGGGCGGGGGCCTATCGCGGTGTCCTGTTCGCCTCAATCTGGGCCTTCACCGGCTTCGGCGCGACCTTCACTGTCACCGGGCCGCTGCTGCAGCCCATCCGCGAGACCTTCGGTCGCGGCCAGGCCGAAATGGGGCTGGTCTTCCTGGTCACTGCCTTCGCCTACATCGTTAGCGTCTGCGCCGGAACGGCCGCTTCCGACCACTACGGCCGCCGCCCGTTCGTCCTGGCGGCACCGATGCTCATCGTACTGGGATTCCTGGTCGCCGCGGTCAGCCCCGGCTGGATCGTCTTCCTCGCCGGCGCCTACATCTTCGGCAGCGGCATGGGGCTGATCGACGGCTTGCTCAACGCGCTGGCCATCGATGTAGCCCCCCGCACCACCGCTTCCACGCTCAATTATCTGCACCTATTCTTCGGCGTCGGGGCGGTCGTCGGCCCGCTCATCATCGGCGTCGGCCTGGAGGCCGGAGTCCACTGGCGGGTCATTACCGGGGCCACCGCGCTGCTGGCGATCACCATGTTTCTGCCCTA
>CAZVZW010000140.1:0-4009 GCA_964631365.1 uncultured Chloroflexota bacterium
GTTCATGGCGCTGGCCGGCGCGTTGGGAGCGCTGCTGGCCGAACCACTGACGGACCTGCTACTGCCGGGATTCGACGCGAAGACGCGGGTGACGACGGTGGAGGCGACGCGCTGGTTGATGATCTCTCCGCTGCTGCTAGGTCTGAGCGCGGTGGCGAAGGGAGTGCTGCAGTCGGAGCGGCAGTTCTTGTTGCCGGCGCTGGGTCCGGTGCTCTACAACCTGGGGACGATCTTCGGGGCGGTGTTCCTGACGGAGGAGTTCGGGGTGATGGGGCTGGTGTGGGGGACGCTGGCGGGAGCGCTGGTGCATGTGGCGATTCAGGCGCCGGGGCTGGCGCGGGTGGGGATTCGATACCGGCTGAGCGGCGGGCCCGGCGATCGGGCGGTGCGGCGGGTGCTGCGACTGATGGCACCGCGGCTGCTGGGGTTCGCGGTAGTGCAAAGCAGCTTTTTCTTTGTGAATTTCCTGGCGTCATACATCGGGGAGTCGTCGGTGGCAGCGCTGGCGAATGGATGGCTGCTGCTGCTGTTCCCGCTGGGAGTGCTGGCGATCCCTTTTGCGGAGGCTTCGTTGCCGGCGTTCGCGTCGCTGTGGGCGCAGGGTGACCGGGAAGGCCTGAGCGAGCAATACCACTGGGCGTTGCGCAATGTGCTGTTCTTGACGGCGCCGGCGGCAGCGGGATTGATCGTGGTGGCGACTCCGCTGATCGGGGTGCTGTTCGAGCGACGGGCTTTTGACGCGGATGCGACGGCGCTGACGGCGGCGGCGCTGGTGTTCTACGCGGTGGGGTTGGTGGGGCATGCGGCGGTAGAGGTGCTGGCAAGAGCGTTCTTCGCGATGCAGGACACGCGCACGCCGGTGCTGGTGGCGGTGGGATCACTACTGGTGCACATGCTGCTTTCGCGGCTGCTGTCGATCTGGATGGGCATCGGCGGGCTGGCGCTGGGGGTATCGATCGGGGTGCTGCTGGAGGCGGGCGCGATGTACTGGCTGTTGCGGCGCAGGCTGCCGGGACCACAGGACGCGTTCCTGGCGGGAACGGCCCGGGTGGTCGGCATGGCGGTGTTAACGGCGCTGGTGGTGCTGGGTCTGCGGTTGGCGACGTGGCCGGGCGGCGCGTCCAGCCTGATGAACGCCGGCTGGCTGGTGGTGTACGTGCTGGCCGGGGCGGCGGTGTACGGGGGCGGGATGTTGTTGCTGGGGGCGGAAGAGGCGTGGGGATTGCACCAGAAGATACGATCGCGTTTTGGTGGCGGCGAAGGCGGGGAGAATGACGCCGCCTGAATTAGAATTGGTGGAATGAGCGCCGCCGACCTCAAACGCATCCGCAATTTCTGCATCATCGCCCACGTGGACCACGGGAAGTCCACGCTGGCGGATCGCCTTATTGAGATGACTTCGGCGGTGAGCGATCGCGATATGCGGGAGCAGTTGCTGGATACGCTGGACCTGGAGCGCGAGCACGGGATCACGATTAAGGCGACGGCGATCCGGATGGACTATGCCGCCGATGACGGCGAGGATTACCAGTTCAACCTGATCGATACGCCGGGGCACGTGGACTTCTCGTACGAGGTCTCCCGGGCGCTGGCCGCCTGCGAGGGCGCGGTGCTGCTGGTGGACGCCTCGCAGGGGATCGAGGCGCAGACTGTGGCGCATGTCTACAAGGCGCTGGAACTGGATCTGGACCTGGTGCCGGTGGTGAACAAAGTGGACATGCCGTCGGCGCGGACGGAGGCGGTGAAGGGGGAGATCGCCGAGGTGCTGGGGGTGGATGTGAGCGAGATCCTGGAGCTTTCGGCGAAGACCGGGATGGGTGTGCGGGAGGTGGCAGAAGCGGTGGTGAAGCGACTATCGGCACCGGCGGGGGATGAGGACAAGGCGCTGCGGGCGCTGGTGTTTGATTCGAGCTACGACAAGCACCGGGGGGTGATGGCCTATGTGCGAGTGGTGGACGGCTGGCTGCAGAAGGGCGATGGGATCCGCCTGCCGGGCAGCCGTCAGGACGCCGAGGCGTTTGAGGTCGGGATCTTCACGCCGGCGTTTCATCCGGTGGACTGGCTGACGGCCGGCGAGGTGGGCTACGTGGGGACGGGGTTGAAGGACATCCAGGACTGCCCGGTGGGAGACACGTTGCTGCGGCTGGGCGACGACGTGGTGGAGGCTCTGCCGGGCTATGAGCCGGCGAAGCCGATGGTGTTCGCCGGGGTCTATCCGGAACACCCGCCGGATTTTGCGGCTTTGCGTAAAGGACTGGAGACGCTGCGGCTGAATGACTCGGCGCTTACCTTTGAGCCTGAGGAATCGGGCGCGCTGGGCTTTGGCTTTCGGGTGGGCTTCCTGGGGCTGCTACATATGGGGATCGTGCGGGAGCGCCTGGAGCGCGAGTACGACCTGGACCTGGTGATGACGAATCCGAGCGTGGAGTACGAGATCACGACCCACGACGGGACGGTAGCGATGATCGGGCGGCCGTCGGAACTGCCGGATCGATCGAACCTGGAGGTCGTGAAGGAGCCGTGGGCGGACCTGAGTGTGGTGGCGCCGGCGGAGTACGTCGGCAGGGTGATCGAGCTGGTGCGACAGATCAGGGGCGAGATTGGCGAAATCGAGTACCTGGAGCCGACGCGGGTGCTGCTGAGTTACAAGGTGCCGCTGGCGGGACTGTTGATCGACTTTTTTGATCGGTTGAAGTCGGCGACGCACGGGTATGCCTCAATGGATTACGAGCTTTCGGAGTATCGGGCGGCGGACGTGGTGCGGCTGGATGTGCTGGTGAACGGCGAGCGGGTGGACGCGCTGTCGGTGATCGCGGATCGCGAGAGCGGCACGGTGCGAGTGCGGGAGGTTGTGCAGCGGTTGCGGAAGGTGATCCCGCGGCAGCTCTTTCCGGTGGCCTTGCAGGGCGCGATCGGTGGTCGGGTGGTGGTGCGGGAGAATGTGCCGGCGATGCGCAAGGACGTGCTGGCAAAGTGCTATGGCGGTGACGTGACCCGGAAGCGCAAGCTGCTGGAAAAACAGAAGGCGGGCAAGAAACGGATGAAGCGGGTGGGCCAGGTGGATATACCGCAGGAGGCGTTTTCATCGTTACTGGACCGATCGGGCTAGATATTTACGCGGTCGGTGTTTGGTCGACCGAAGGAAAGGAATACGCGGATGCACTGGGAGCTCAGCGGGTTGGGGGATGAGATCACGGAGATGTTCGTGGAGCAGCTGGCGGTGCTGAACGAACTGGAAATCCCGAACGTGGAGATCCGGCGATTTCGGTTGGAGGGCGGGGAGCAGAAGGTGATCAACGAGGCGACCGAGGCGGATCTGGAAGGGCTGGCGGTGGCGCTGCAGGAGGCGGGGATTGCGTGCGCGGGGATTGCGTCGCCGGTGGGCAAGCACCCGGTGGGTGAGCCGTTCGCGCCGGACCTGGAGCGGTTTCGCGGAGCGCTGCAAGCGGCGCAGTACCTGAAGTCGCCGTACTTGCGGGTGTTTTCGTCATACGTGCCGGAGGGGCCGGTTTCGGCGGAACACCGGACGGAGGCGTTGCGGCGGCTGCGGGAGATCGCGGAGCTGGCGGCAAGGGAAATGCCGGAAGTGATCGTGGTGGTGGAGAACGAGGCCAAGCTCTACGGCGCGGGTGTGGCGGCCTGCGTGGACATTCTTGAATCGCTGGACATGCCGAACCTGAAGATGGTGTACGACGCGTGCAATTTCGTGGTGGCGGGGGTTGATCCGTACGATGAGGCTTGGGAGGCGCTGAAGGGCTGGATCGCGTATTTCCATATCAAGGACGCGCTGGGGCCGGGACAGATCGTGCTGTCGGGGACCGGCAAGGCGCGCTGGCCGGAACTGCTGCGGGCGGCGCGAGACGAGCGGATCGGCTCGCACCTGACCCTGGAGCCGCACCTGGCGCTGGCCGGCCGCAGCTTTGGCGATACCGGGCCGGAGCTTTACGGCGACGCAAAACGGGCGCTGGACGGACTGCTGGCCCACCTGGGCTAGCCCGGGAATGCGACG
>CAZVZW010000141.1:0-3938 GCA_964631365.1 uncultured Chloroflexota bacterium
CAGGGGAAAGTGATCGGAGGCGACGCGGGTGTTCTGGTTATCGACCAGGCGGGTCGAGATGACGGAGTCGGCCAGCATCGGCGAGGCGAAGATGTAGTCCATACGGGCCGGGGTGAAGTCGGAGGCGGCGGCGCCGGGGGTCGGGATGGTGGTGAGCGGCCCGTCGGGGTTGGTGGCTATGAAGGTGTCGACGAACCCGGAGGCCTCGAGAAACTCGGTGACCCGGAAGTCGAGTTCGCCGTCGACCGAATGGCGGATGAAGGTGGGCTCGGCGAGGTCTTCGGGGACCAGGCCGTCGAGGTGGCTGAGGGTGTTGAAGTCGCCCATCAGCACGGTGCGCTCGTTGAGGTGGTGGTGGCGCAGGACGCTGCGTATCTCGGCGAGCTTCTTGGCCGGATTGCGCGGATGGAGGTGGGCGGCGAGGAAGCGGGTCTGGCGCCCCTGGTCATCGGCGGTGAGGACGTCGAGCACGCCGTGCCAGAAGCCCTGGGTGGTGGCGCTGGCGCTGATGATGTGGAGGTCGCGACGGATCATGATGGCGACGGGAAAGCCCTCGGTGATGACCATGGCGCCGCGCAGATCGACGGCCTTCTCGAACTCGCGCAGGAGACGGCTGTCGTCCTTTTCCCAGTTGGTGCACTCCTGCAGGGCCACGACGTCGGCACCGGACTCGCGAACGGTTTGTGCAACCAGCTCAAATCGATCATCGTGACCGGCGAAAGACGTCTCGGCGCCTTCGAGGATATTGTAGGTGAGTACTCGCATAAAAGAGTCCGTGCCGCTGCCGGGGATGGACCCACGAGGCCCCCAGATCGACCTGGCGACCGGGGTCGCCGGGCTGGCCTGTCCCCGCGGGACGGCAACGATGACGGACCGCAATTCTACAGTGCCAACCGGGAGTGAAGGGCAAATTTCGCGGGACGGCGAGCATCGCGGGATCAGGGCGGGCCGGCCGACGGCCGGGGCTGCCGAAGGCGTACATCCACCGGACCGGTCGATGCTGGGTAACATTCCGCCGAGAGGGTTCGCGGACGCACCGACCAAAATACGGAGTGCCAGATAGTGCCACCGATACCGGACCGGCTGCGCCGGCGACAGACCGAGCTGTCGCTGGGAGCGCGCGATGAGCGTATGGCCCAACTAGCGAGCGAGGAGTTTGACCTGCTGGTGGTCGGCGGCGGCATTACCGGGTGCGGGGTCGCGCTGGATGCGGCGGCGCGGGGGGTGACCACGGCACTGGTGGAGGCGCGGGACTTCGCGTCGGGCACGAGCAGCCGGTCGAGCAAGTTAATCCACGGCGGACTGCGCTACCTGCGGCATCGTGAGTTCGGGATGGTCCGGGAGGCGAGCGTGGAGCGCCGCCGGCTACAGGAACTGGCGCCGGGGCTGGTGAGCTCGCTGCCGTTTGTGCTGCCGGTCTACGGCAGCGCCTGGGAAAGCCTACGCTATCGGGTCGGGTTGACGTTGTACGACCTGGTGGCTAACTTCGGCAACACAGCCCGGCACCGCCGGCTGCACCCCGCTGAGGTCGAGTCGACCGTGCCGGGACTGCAGACGACCGGGCTGGATGCGGCCTATCGCTATTTCGACGCGGTGACCGACGACGCGCGGCTGACCATCCAGGTGGCGAAGGTGGCGGCGTCGCTGGGCGCGGTGCTGGTGAATCACGCACGGGTGACGGCCCTGCATCGGCAAAACGGCCGCACCGAGGCGGCGACGGTCCATGATGCCCTGACGGATCGCGAATTTCAGATCAGAGCCCGCAAGGTTGTGCTGGCCGGCGGGGTGTGGATGGACGAACTGCTGGCGCTGGATGATCCGAAGCTGGCGCCGAACATGCGGCCCGCCCGCGGCGTGAACATTGTGGTGCCGGGCGACCGGCTACCGGCCGGCGCGGCGATTGCGATGACGGTGCCCTCCGATGGCCGGCTGGTTTTCGCGATTCCGTGGCATCACCGGACGCTGATAAGCACGACCGACAGCCCGTATTCGGGCGATCTGGCCCATCCGGAGTTCGAGATGGCGGAGGTGGACTACCTGCTGGAAGTAGTGGATCACCACTTTCCTAGGGCCGGGCTTGGCCGCCAGGACGTGGTGGCGGTGCAGGCGGGGTTGCGCCCGCTGATTGCGGAACCGGGCAAGGGTGTGGAGGACCTGTCTCGCCGGGAACGGCTGATCCATACGCCGTCCGGGGTCCTGGCGGTGGGGGGCGGAAAGCTGACCACCTATCGGCCCATCGCCGAGAAGGTCGTGGCTGCGGTGATCGGGGACCTGGCCGAGCGCGGCGGAAATCTTCCGGAGGGGAGCGCCGGGACGGAATGTATCCCGTTGAATCGGCGCATTGACGATACCCCGGTTGAGAGTCGCGGCGGGGTCAGCGGCTTGGATGACGCCGACTACCTGGAATGGGCCTATGGCGCCGACGCAAGGTTGCTGTCGAGCCGGGCCACCGGTGCTGACGCGCGGCCGATTCTGCCGGGCCGGCCGTACGTGGAGGCCGAGATCGACTACGCGGTGGATCGCGAGATGGCGGTCCGATTGTCCGATTTCCTGAGCCAGCGCCTGCGCTGCCTGCTGATCGACGATGACCAGGGCATGGCCGCGGCCGAGCGGGTGGCGTCGATCATGGGCTGCCGACTGGGCTGGGACGAGCACCAACGCCAACAGCAGGTGGCGACCTACCGGAAACGGGCGGGCTGCTACTCGCCTGGCAAGCGGGGCGGCGGCGCCCGGGAGGCCGGCTAGGCGCGCTGGATCTGGTAGACGATCTTTTCGCTCTGGCGGGTGAGCGGACGGAGGTCGTAGTCGCCGTAGATCTCGATGATCTCCAGCCCGACGAGCTCCATCAGCACTTCCAGTTCGCCCGGGTAGATCGGTCGAGTGACATAGTTGAAGGTGGCGGTCTTGGTGGCGTCATGCGGGGCGCGCGGGTTGGCATATTCATGGTGCCGGATGATGAGTTGGAAGTTCGGGTCGACGGTTGTAGTTCCGCGGTAGAGGAGGGTCTCGCCGGTCTCGCGATTGAAGACCTGGCGGGGCCGCTCGCGCTCGACGCGGTACTTGCCGGCGGCGGCAATGTAGGGGCTTGGCTCGAAGGCGATATAGAGGGTGCCGCCGGGGGTCAGCTGGGTGCGGCAACGCTCCAGGCATTTGCGCAGGCTGGCGGAATCCAGCAAATGAATTAGCGAATTGGCTCCGGCGATGATGAGCGGAAACTTCTGCCTCATCCTGAAGCTCACCATGTCGGCCTGGACAAAGGAGATGCGGCGGCCCAGCTCAAGCATGCGGGCCTTGGATTCGGCGAGGGCCAGCATCTCGGGGTCTGAGTCAAGCCCGACGATGGTGGAGCCGGCTTCGGCGAGGGGGATGGCGACCCGTCCGGTCCCGCAGGCCAGCTCGAGAATCGGCCCTTCGTGTCGCTTGGCCATTTCGAGATACATCGGCACGTCACCGCGGAAATCGCCGGTGAGAGCCTCGTAGTATGCCGCGAAGCCGCTGGTCCAACTGGCTTTTGGTAAGGCCTCTTCTCCGGCTAACTCATTCAAGGGTTCTCCTATCGAAACTGAAACTGGGACCGGCGAAGGAGCCGGGACCCGGGATATCGTGGCGTTGGGCGCGGTGGTCAGACCGGTGCGATTTGCGGGCTCCGCCGCACCGAGCCAACCACTAAGCATACCGAGCCGGTGCCATTGGAGAAACATGACGGGGTCCGGATCTGCTGGTGGCGGCGGTCACAGAAGGGTCGGTAGGCGCGCCGGACTCGCCGTTGCGCCACCGGCAGCGGGAATAGATCGCACCATCTGGTTGCCGGGCCCCCGGTCTGCTGGCTACCATGTGTGGCCCACAGGAGTGTAGCTCAGCTGGCAGAGCGTCGGTCTCCAAAACCGCAGGTCGGGGGTTCGAATCCCTCCACTCCTGCCACGGCCGAAGTGGCGGAA
>CAZVZW010000142.1:0-3923 GCA_964631365.1 uncultured Chloroflexota bacterium
GCGGGCCACACGCGGAGGGCCTCGCTGACGCGGAGCGCGTGGAAGAAGGACAGGACGGCGAGACCGGTGAGGACGCGGTCGCGCTCTGACACGCACGCGAGGTTAAGTAGGTGGCGGAGGGAAGCGGGGTGGATCCAGGCAAGGGCGCCACGTACCCGGGGAATGGCGTGGACCATCGCGTCATGCAGTGGATGGCCGACGGCAAGTGGGAGACCGAGCACCCGTGCGGCCCACCGTACGCCAGATAGGGTGCCGGCGATGATGGAACGGGCGCGGCTGATCTCGATGACGTTGGGGTGATCCATGATCTCCCGGGCGATCACCATCGATGACGCCGTGAGCAGGCGGGCCTATTAGATGGGCTCAACATTCGGGTCGTGGAGAGCCTGGGTGAGATGCTGGCTGACGTAGTGGTCGATCGAGTCGCCATCGGTGAAGAGCACGAACAGCGTGTCGATCCCGCTCGATTTGAGTTGGGTTATGGCCTAGCGATCAACCCACGATCCGGCTTCCCGGAAGACGACGTGGCTGTCGCGGGATTTGAGGAAGAGGGTCGATTCCGCCACCGGACTTCCCTGACCGTCGGCCAGGGACAGCGGCAGGTAGACCGATCCGTCTCTTCGGCTCATATCCCCTCTACAGTCGACGCGCTTTGCGGACTCACGCGACAGCGATTCCCGGAAGTTCGACTGGCGATGCGCACTCGACTCCATGGAATCAAGCGCATTCCCATTGCTAACTGCCTGCCCGAATAGTCAATGCTTGTCGCGCGATTATTCGTAGGCCGTGTACTCGCCCTTTGGATCGGCAGACAGCAATTCGCCCAGCGTGCGCGCGCCCGCGACAGCGCTTTCGGAGGGCAGAACGTTGAAGATGACGTGGACGCGATCGGCCTCACCACTGAGTTTCAGGGCTAGGCTGGCTAGCGCCGCGAGATCGGATTCGCTGTACGGATATTCCGCGAGGGTGGCGGCGGTGTCGGCGATCCGGTCCCACTCGCCCTCTTTGCGCCCGTGCAGACGGACCGGCGCGACCTCGGAAAGGCTCACCTGGGATTGCAACAGCGGGGCCTCGCGGGCGGGCGGGAAGTCGGAAGCTGAGAGGGCGATTTCCAGATCGATCAGGTGATCCAGCGTCTCTTCGAGGCGCGCGTCGGGCAGGAACCAGGAGAGGTGGCGAAACTCGACGCCGAGCGGCAGGCCGGGCAGCCGGGCACGGCAGCGCTCCAGGTACCTGAAGCTGTCCGGTCCCCAGTTGAACCACGGGGGGAATTGCAGCATCAGCAGGCCTAACTTGCCGGCCGCGCTGAGGGGCGCGATGGCGGTGACGAACTCCTCGAAAATGACATCCGGGGGCTCGACGGCGACTTCCGACCAGGGCATCCCGGGCAGCGGGGCGGCCTCGCCGGGGCGGCGCTGGTGCAGGGTGAGCCCGCCGAACGCCAGGACATCAAAGACGAACCCGTCGGGGACCGCTTCGGCCCACTCGCGGACCCGGTCCTCGCCGGGAATCCCCTGGAAAGTGGTGGCGACTTCGACCACCGGGAACTGCTCGGCGTAAAAGGGCAACATGTCCGGCTGGCGGGTGCGGGGCGGGTAGAAACCCTCCAGCCGGTGCCAGCCACTAGTGCCGATGAGGATCTGTTTCGCGAGGTCGCCCTGGTCCACTTCCCTATCGCCGGTTGAAACGTGCCGCCTCAGATATTAGTCAGCCGGGGTTGAAAATGTTCGTTACCCGCGGGTGTGTGGTCGGATGAGTCGTCTTCAGCCTGGACCCAGGAAGAGCCCTGCTCGGCTGCGGAAGCGACCAAGACCAGTTGCCGCAGGTGTTCGGTCTCTTCGCCGCGGGGCGGTTGATCGAAGAGGGTTTGCAGCATCTTGGCGTTGGCGACCGCCTGGCCGACGAAGTGATTGTTGGTAATGACAAAGGTGGTGGCGGCTTCACGATCGACGGACGCGATGCGGTCCTTCCAAGGCATCAACTCGGCCTGGGAATAGAGGTAGTTGTAGCGCTGCGCCTTCTGGCCTTCGAGGCGGGCTTCGAGTTCCTTTTCACGGGCGCGACGCTCGCGGTGGAATCCCGAATCGCGCCGGATTTCGCGGCGCAGTTGCTGCGCGCGACGCTGGTTGATGGCGGGCCACCAGTCGTTGGCGTTGCGCCCGTGGAAGCGGACGTAGCCCACCGGCCCGGTGGCGGCGGTGAAGGGTGGCATATTGCCCTTACGTTGCGGTTCGTCGACGCAGCAAAACCCGAGGCCGAGTTCGCGCAGTAGTTGCATGGTTTCGCTCCCGGCCGCGCCGTCGACCCAGCTGGCGTGGCGGAATTCGACCACGACCGGTAGCTCAGCGAGGAGATCGGGGAGAAGTCGGAGGCAGGCGAGGCCGGTTTCGTCGCGCTCGAAGCGCGGCGGGAACTGCATCAGCACGGCGCCGAGTTTGCCGGCCTCCTGTAGCGGGGCGACGGCTTCGGCAAACTCGCAAAAGGTCTGCGTGGCGGCGGCCTCGAAGTGGTGGGTCAGGGCGCTGAACGCCTTGACCGAGAAGAGAAAGTCGTCGGGCGTACGGCGAATCCAGCTTTCGATCAGGAACGGCGAGGGGATGCGGTAGTAGCTGCTGTTGAGTTCGACAGTGTCGAAGTGCCGGCAGTAGAACTCCAACTCGTCGAAGCCGCGGGTTTTGGCGGCAGCCGGGTAGAAGGTCCCGTACCAGTCGGCATAGCTCCAGCCGGCGGTGCCGATGCGCTGACCCCGGGAAGCTGGCGCGGACATGGGTCAGAGCCCCCGCAGGGCGGCGAGCACAGCGGCGTCTTCGCGCTCCAGCACGGTGCGCGGGGATAGTTGGAAAGCGTCGGATTCGATCCGGCCGATGATCGGCGGTGTGGCTCCACGTAGAGCGGCCGCGAGGTCGTCGGGAGGGTGTTCGGGGGAGACGATGCGCAACGCCACCGAGGGGATCACCTGGCCGGGCAGCGACCCGCCACCGACGGTGGCGTCGGCAGTGATGACTTCGGCCGTGAAGCCGCCCCCGAGCGCGGACGCCCAGGCCCCGGCGCGGCGTTCGAGGTCGGCGATCGGTGCGGCGATCATCCGCCAGACCGGGATCTCGGCCTCGGCGACGCCCTCGACGTAGGCCAGCAACGTGGCGTGCAGGGCGGCCAGGCAGAGCTTGTCGGAGCGCAGGGCGCGGGTGAGCGGATAGGCAGCGACGGCGTCCACCAGGTCGCGCCGGCCGACGATGATGCCGGCCTGCGGGCCGCCGAGGAGTTTGTCGCCGGAGAAGGTGGTGAGCGCAGCGCCGGCGGCGACACTTTCCGGCACGGTCGGCTCGGGGTCGAGTCCGTAGTCGGCGGTCGGCAGCAGGGTGCCGCTGCCGAGGTCGTTCATCACCGGAACCGCGTGCTCGTCGCCAAGCGCGCAGAGATCTTCCAGGGGTAAGCCTTCGGTGAAACCGACGACCAGGAAGTTGCTGGTGTGGACCCGGAGCAGCAGGGCGGTTTCGGGACCGATGGCGGACTCGTAGTCGGCCAGGCGGGTGCGGTTGGTGGTGCCAACATCACGGAGGATGGCGCCGCTCTGGCCGAGGATGTCGGGAATGCGGAAGCCGCCGCCGATCTCGACGGCTTCCCCGCGGCTGACGGGGACTTCGCGTCCACCGGCCAGGGCGGCCAGGCAGAGGTAGACCGCGCCGGCGTTGTTGTTGACGACCAAGGCGGCTTCGGCGCCGGTAAGTTCGCAGAGGAGGTCCTCGACGTGGGCCCGACGCGAACCGCGTCGCCCGCCGGCGACATCGTATTCGAGGTCGGAGTAGCCGCCGGCCGCGCCGGCGAGCGCAGCGATGGCGCGATCGGAGAGCGGGGCGCGCCCGAGGTTGGTGTGGACTATGACCCCGGTGGCGTTGATGACTGGCTGTGGAGCCGGGGCGAGC
>CAZVZW010000143.1:0-3789 GCA_964631365.1 uncultured Chloroflexota bacterium
CCATTTTTGTGACTTCCTGGTCCCCCCAGAAGGACCTGTCGACTCCTACAACCCCGTGTCCACAACGGCCTGGGCCTATCACATGTACACGGTTTGGGCTATTCCCATTTCGCTCGCCGCTACTACGGGAATCGCATTTTTTGCTTTCTATTCCTCGGGGTACTTAGATGTTTCAGTTCCCCCACTTACCTCTGTCGCCCTACTACAGACCAAAAGGTCCTTCAGACGAGAGTGACAGGACATTACTCCTGCCGGGTTTCCCCATTCGGGTATCCGCGGATCAAAGCTTGTTCACAGCTCTCCGCGGCTTTTCGCAGTCAACCACGCCCTTCTTCGGCTCCTGGCGCCAAGGCATCCACCACACGCCCTTAGTAGCTTGTTATATTTGCCTCGGGATCGGCAAAACTGAAGTTTTGCTCATTCACTTTTTAAGGTTCTTCCCCGGCCGTTTTGGGCACTTCCTCGGGGCGCAGCGCGAGCGCTGCGGGCCTTTTGGAGGCGCACACCCCGGACCGAGGTAACAAGAGGAAATACTACGCGGGTGTTTCCTACTTTGTCAACGGATTTGCCGGTAAGTGATATACCTTTTTCCCACCACCGGCCCACCCCCTGAACGTGAGTCACTCACACCACCGGCCATCTAGTATTCCCGGTATTACGCAAACCCGGCCAGCCGAAAGGAGCTCCGCGATGCAGATCGACCAGGCGATGCCGATGCCGGCCGAAGAAGCGAATCCTTACCGGCCGCCCAGCGGCAGTTTGATGAGACGGCGGAACTAATTGACCTGAGCGATCGGGTCCGCGCCATCCTGCGGGTACCGCGCCGGGAGCTGCTGGTGAACTTCCCGGTGGAGATGGATGACGGCGGTACCCGCATGCTCCAGGGCTACCGGGTGCAGCACAACATTACGCGCGAGCCGGCGAAGGGCGGGGTGTCGGTGGACCCAAAGCGGCTTTCAATCGAGGAGTTGGAGAACCTGACGCGGCGCTATGCGGCGGAGATCGCGGTGTTGATCGGCCCGGAAAGCGATATCCCGACGCCGGACGTGGTGACGAATTCGCAGGTGGATGGCCTGGATAATGGATACCTATGAATCTACAAACGCAAAAGAGTGATCAAGGCGGACTCTTTTAGTCTTGGTGAAATACGTTCTCTAGGTAGGCTCTTCCTTCATCGGTACTCGAATCAATGATGTCAGCATGTAGCTCGCCCCAACGCTTAACCACATCTGATTTATCAAGAATTGCCTGAGTATGCTTTAGGTCCTCACATTCGAGGTAGCAGAACACCAGGTTGTTGTGTAGGAAACACGTGTGATTGCGTATTCCAGCTGTACGGTTTGCATCAATCATCTCTTGCCATACTGCTCGATGGGTTTCCCTGTACGCCTCGATCTTGTCGGGATACAGGCGCAGCACGAATGCCGCTCTTTCCATGATGTCCTCCGATTCAGGGATGTCGCCGGAAGTCGATCCGCCGGAAGTGAATGGTAGAACAGACAGCATGCATCGGGGCTGCTCGGTGCCGGCGGTGGTGACGGGCAAGCCGGTAGCGATCAGCGGCTCGCAGGGGCGCTCCAATGCGACTTCGGCGGGACTGGTGCACGCGATCGACCTGGCGGCGGCGCGGACCGGGATGAAGCTGGATGGCTGCCGGGTGGCCGTGCAGGGTGTGGGAAGTGTGGGCATCGGGGCGGTGGACCTGCTGCCGCAACGCGGCGCGCGGATTGTGGCGGCGAGCAACAGCCGTGGCGGCGCGTACAACTCCGGAGGGCTGGACGTAGCCAACCTTCGTCGGTTCGCCGAGGAGGGCGTCCCCCTGGCCGACCTGCCGGATTCGGAGCCGATCTCCAACGCGGAACTGTTGGAGGCGGACGTGGACCTGCTGGTGCCTTCGGCCGTGGAGGGACAGATCACCAGCGCCAACGCCGGGCGCGTGCGCGCGCACGATCGCCTGAGGGCGCCAACGGCCCGGTGACCCCGGATGGCGAGGAGATCCTGCTCGATGGTGACGCGATTGTACTGCCGGACATCCTGGCCAACGCCGATGGGGTGACGGTGTCCTATTTCGAGTGGGGGCATAACCTGCACTGGACCGGGACGGAGATCCAGGCGCGCCTGGAACGGATGATGGGCGCGGCCTTCGAGCGCGTCTGGGACCTACACGAGGAACAGGATTGCAGCCTGCACGGCGCGGCCTACGTGCTGGCCGTCCGCCGGGTGGCGGAGGCGTCCGAAATCCACGGGGTCTTCCCGTAGGCCGGCTGATCCGCGCTTCTATATCCCCTTTTGATATGTAAAGGGCGGGCCGGCCCGGCGGAGCAGAAGGCCCCGCCACCGGCGCTATTTGCCCAGGAGCTTGAGCGCCGTGGCGGCGACGTTGGCCGGGCTGTAGCCGAGCTTCTCCAGGACGACCGGCATGGGCGCCGAGGCACCGAAGCGGTCGAGGGTGATCAGCGCGCCGTCGGTGCCGACGTACTTGTGCCAGCCCAACGAGGCCGCCGCTTCGATGCCGACCTTGGGCACGCCCGGCGGCATTACCGAGTCGCGGTAGGCCTGATCCTGCTCGTCGAAGACTTCCCAGCAGGGCAGCGAGACGACGCTGGCGTTGACGCCCTTTGCGGCCAGGAGATCGCGGGCGCCGACGGCATGGTGGACTTCGGCACCGGTGGCCATGAGCACCACCTCGGGGGCGCCGTCACCGGCCAGGACGTAGCCGCCGCGGGGGGCGCCTTCGGCGATCGGGTAGTCATCGATGGAGAAGACGGGGATGTCCCACTTACCCAAGGCGATGGCGACGGGGCCGGGCCGCTGCAGAAAGGTGCGCCAGCAGGCGACGGTCTCGTTGGCGTCGGCGGGCCGGTAGACCTCCAGGCCGGGAGTGGCGCGCAGCGTGGCGAGTTGCTCGATGGCCTGGTGGGTGGGGCCGTCTTCACCCTGGGCGATGCTGTCGTGGGTGAAGACGTAGATGACCTTCTGGCCCATGAGCGCGGAGAGGCGCATGGCCGGCTTTACGTAGTCGGCGAAGATCAGGAAGGTGCCGGCGAAGGGGAGGATGCCGCCGTGCAGCGATGCGCCGTTGCACATGGCGCCCATGGCGTGCTCGCGGACGCCGAAACGGACGTTGGGGCCGTCGTCGGCACCGATGATGAAGTCGGCTTTGTCGTTCAGGTAGGTCCGGGTGGAGGGCGCGACGTCGGCGGATCCGCCGAAGAAGGTGGGGTGGCGGCCGGCGAGGGCGTTGGCGGTTGCGCCGGAGGCGTCCCGCAGGGAAACCTCGGCGTCGCTGGAGAAGACCGGGAAGTCGGCGTCCCAGTCGCCGGGAAGTTCACCGTTGATGGCAGTTTCGAGTTCGGCGGCGGCGGCGGGGTGGGCGGCGCGGTAGCCGGCGAAGAGCACCTCCCAGGCGCTCTGGGCGGCGGCTCCACGGGCGCCGGCTTCGCGGCAGTGGGCGATGACGTCGCCGGGAACGTGGAAGGTGGGCCCCACCGGCCAGCCGAGTTTCTCTTTGGTGTCCTGGACCCCGGGGTCGCCGAGAGCCTCGCCGTGGGCGGTGTGGTGGTCCTGCTTGAAACTGCCGTAGCCAATGTGCGACTTGACGCGGATGAGGGAGGGGCGGGGATCGCCGATAGCGACGGCGAGGGCGGCTTCGACGGTATCGAGGTCGTTGGCATCGGCGACGTGCAGGACCTGCCAGGCGCAGGACTCGAAACGCAGGTCGATGTCTTCGCTGAAGGCGAGGTCGAGGTCGCCTTCGAGGGAGAGGGAGTTGTCGTCGAAGAGGACGAT
>CAZVZW010000144.1:0-3755 GCA_964631365.1 uncultured Chloroflexota bacterium
TGTGGCTGCTGCCATTCCTGACCGCCGGGGTGCTGTGCCTGTTTGCGGCGCTGCTGACGGCCGGGACGGGGGAGACCGAAGCCGGTGGTGGGGGCGTGCGACTAGCGGGCCGACCAACACTGGCAATCCTGCGAGACAACGAAGATCGGCGACCGCCGGCGGTCGCCGATCTTCGTTGGTAGCCCGGAGTGGCGCTTAGCTGAGCGCGTTCCGCTGGCGCGCCAGGCGCGCGGCGCGGTCGTCGACGAAGCGCTTGACAGCATCGAAGATGGAGTCTTGATCGAGGCGCGATTCGGCGATGACGTCGGGCTCGGTTCCGCCGGTGCGCCAGCGGTCGTCCCAGTCGGAGCTGAGGGAGTATTCCTCCGCCAGCGGTCCCAGGTTGTCGACCGGCGGCACCCGCTTAGTGCCGGTAGTGATGAACATTGAGTCATAGCGCGCCGAGGCCGGCAGGATGCTATCGCGATAGGCGGCGGGCTGATTGGCGAACAGCTCTTCGCTGATAACGGAGACGATCCGCACGTTGAGCCCGGCCTCTTCCAGGCGAGGAATGATCGCAACCAGGTTGAAGCTGGAACTAGAGCCCTGCACGAAGACCGTGCCGGCCGGTTCCTGCCCGGGTGCGAAGTCGCGGATGAGGTACATGCCCTTCGCGGCGGCCTTGAGGTCGGTGTCGGCGAACGTGCCGCGGTCTGCGACGGTGAAGTCGGGCCGGGCGACGTGGATGACGATGATGCCGGCTTCCTTGGTGTTGACCGCGTGGTCGACTGCCGCGAAGTAGCCCGGGGCGACGTCGTTGTAATCCCAGAAGCTAAGAACGATTACCTGCCCCTTCGGGAACAGCTTCCACACCTGAGGCGAGAAGATCCCGAAGTGAGTGCGCGCGTCAGCGGCTGTCTCGGGGCCTGAGTGACCTGCAAGGACGTGTGCGACGCCGATGGCGAAGGGGCTGTCCTGGTTCTGCTGGCTGTAGACCCGCAGCGGGGTGTACATCAGCGGGGTGAAGGAGCCGTAGGTGCCGGAGAGGCCCCAGACGCCGTTGTGGACGGCGGGGTCCTTGGACAGGCTCTGGGAGGTCAACCCGGCGATGGCGGCGGCGTTGCCCGCTTCCTGGATGCCGGCGTTCAGTTCGGTCCCAGAGGGATTGTCCCCACCGCGATAGGGGCCGCTGAAGTGGGCCGCGGCGACGTTGATGGAGCCGGAAAGGTCGGCGGCGATGGTTAAGAAGCGATTGTCGGTGACGTAGTTCAGCCACTTGCCGATCTCGGAGATGGCGCGGCGGGTTCCGGCGGTGTTGCCGGCCTTCTCGAAGAGCGTGACCGTGCCGGCCTGGCCGGCGCTGGTGACTTCTTGCGGCGCGGTGGGCAGATTGGCGACCTTGAGCCGGGCGTCGTTGAACGGGTCGGTGTCGGAAGCGAGCCGGTGCGGCATGTCTTCGTCGAGGGTCCCGGCGATGTCAACCAGGCGGCCGGTGAGCCAGTCGCGCAGGCCGTCGGTGCTGTCCAGCGCGGAGAGGACCACGTCGATGTTGGTCTTGAACTGAATGAGGCGCTTGCGCTCGCCGGCCGGCGAGCCGTCGGCGAGACCGACGAACTTGACGCCGAAGCGGTCTTCAAAGCTCTGCGCCAGGGCCTGCACGTAGTCGCCGTTCATCGGGAAGCCGTAGGCGTGGCTGGCGAAGCTGGTGATGCTGTCCTGCGCGCCGATCTTGCCGTTGGTGGCGGTGGGCCACCAGCCCTTTACGGTGTCGCCAATGGCGATCATGGGGCGGCGGTCGTCGGTGTCCCAGTCTTCCATGGCCTTCATTACCGCGACGACTTTGTCGAAGTCGTTGCCGTCGTCGATAGTCAGCACGTTCCAGCCGTAGGACGACCACTGGAGCGGCATGGAGTAGTCGTCGGCGTACTTGTCATCGATGACGCCGCCGATGAGAGAGCTATCGATGCCGGCGTTGTTGTAGGAGAGCAGGATGCGCAGGCGCTTGCCGACTTCCTGGGCGGTGGCGATGGTCTTCATTTCCTGGGCGTGGCCGGCGGTCATGGCGAACTCGCCCTCGAGCGCGATCACTTTGGACGTGTCGGGGGCGCCGGCGAAGTCCCAGAAGAGGGCCTTGCCGGCGGAGGTGGCGCCGCCAACACCGGAGGGGCCGCCGTTAACGTCGTTGGTGGCGTCGATGGTCTCGGAGTGGCCGGAGAGGGCGCGGATGCCGCGGGTCTTCGCGCCGGCGAACAGCGGGTCGTCGGTGAGGTCAAAGTTCTCCAGGAGGGTGCCCATGGCGTCGGCGCTGCGGCGAAAGCCGAGGGCGTCGATGGCGTAGTAGCCGGTGTTTGGGTCGACCTTGAACTTGTCGTCGCCGGTGGCGGCGTGCTGCCGGGCGAGCGCCTCGTAGAAGGTGATCCAGAGCCCGTAGGCGGAGGGTACGTTGTGGCCGCCGGTGATCATGAAGTTGTCGGCGTGGGGGTGCTTGGGATGGCGGATGTCGTAGCGCAGACCGCCGAGTTCGGGGCCGGCCAAGTGGGAGGCGACGTTGTACTGGGTGTACGCAAGGGGGCCGCCGAAGTGGCCCGTCTGGGCGTAGTTGCACATCAAGACCCAGGTCATGTTGGCGATGAAACTGACCTCTTCGAGCCGCTCGCGTCCGTAGTCGGGTATATCAACAATGTGATCGGTCGCGACTCCGCGGGCGTCGAGGGTGTTGATACAGACGGTCTTCGATCCGTTGCCGGCTGCGGACATGTTCCGTTCCTTTGTCGCTTTCGGGCTCAATTTGGAGCCCCTGTATTCAAAGTTCTTGTTGGGGGGACTCGGGTCTCGGGCTACGAGACCGGCCACCCTGTCCTGCTGATTGGACCCCGATAATAGCCTTTTGGCCGGGTTCCGGTAAGGAGACCGGAGCGAATTGGGCTCCCGGCCGGCGCCCGGATGGAATTGTTGTCGGGAGCGGGCGAGCGCCGATTCGCGCCCACCCGGCGCCGCCTATACTCGACAGCCGGCGCCGGGACGGATTGTGCCGGGTCGCAGTGAGGTGGACGCCCGTAACGAGTAGCCCCGATAACCCGCCCGCGAGCCCCCTCGCACCCGAGCCGCCGCCTTCGGTGGTCACGGTGTTGCGCGGGTTGATTCTGCCGCTGTATCTGCCCGGCTTCATGATCCTGATCGGGCAAGGCATGTATGCCCTGACGGTGCCGTTCTACGCCAAATCGTTCGATGTCAGTTTCATCCTCATCAACGTCGCGATCATGCTGACGCCGTTCGGGAACCTGGTGGGCAACCTTCCGGCGGGGTACCTGCTGAGCCGGATCGTGCCGTGGAAGGTAATGATCCTGGGTTCCTCGATCCTGGGACTTAGTTCGATCGCCACCGGCGCGCTGGACGCCTACCCGGTCCTGCTGGTGCTGCGGTTTGTGGGTGGCTTCGGGCTGGCGCTGGCATTCCTGTCGCGCTACACGTTTGTGGCGGAGACGGTGCCGGCGATCCACCGCGGGCGGGCGAGCGCGATGTTCGGCGGGACGATGCGGCTGGGGCTCTTTACGGGCCCGATGCTCGGTGGTTTCGTAGGCGACCGCTTCGGCCTGCTGGCGACGTTCCACGTGGCCGGGGTGCTGGCGCTGCTGGCCGCCGGCCTGATGCTGGTGATCGACGAACCGTCGTGCCCGCATAGTGGACGGGAGGGCCGCTCGGGGATGTTCGGTCTGGGCGCGCTGCATCTCTTTCGTCCCCGGGCGGTGCTGGCCGCCTGCTCGGCGCAGATCCTG
>CAZVZW010000145.1:0-3727 GCA_964631365.1 uncultured Chloroflexota bacterium
CGATTGTCGCGCCCGGCTCGGCGACAATCACATCGGCCAGCGAGGCGAAGCTGGCAGTCACGCCGGCCAGCGTCGGGTCGGTCATCACCGAGATGTAGAGCAGCCCCGCTTCGTGGAAGCGGCGCAGCGCGGTCGACGTCTTGGCCATTTGCATCAGACTCAGCATCCCTTCCTGCATCCGCGCGCCGCCGGAGCAATTCACGATCACCAGCGGCAGCCGCGCTTCCATGGCTGCTTCGATGGTCAGCGTGATCTTTTCGCCGACCACCGCCCCCATCGACGCACCCAGGAACCGGAAATCTATGACCGCCAGGCAGATTTCGGCGCCGTCCAGCCGGCCCTTGCCGCAGATTACCGCCTCGATCAGGCCCGACGACTGCTGGTAGCGCGCCAGGTGCTCCGGGTAGGCCAGACCGTCGCGCTCGAACTTCAGCGGATCGGTGGTCGCCAGGCGGGGCGCTATTTCTTCAAACCCGTCCGGCTCGTCCAGCAGCAGGGCAATTCGCTCCGGCGCCGATAGGCGCTCGTGAAAGCCGCACTTCGGGCAGACCTTATGGGCCATCTCGAACTCGCGCTCGTAGGCCATCTCGCCGCATTCGTGACAGGTATGCCACAGGCCCTCCGGCCCGCGGCGTTCGCGATCGCGGCGCCCGAACATCTTCAACGGCGACTCCCGGACGGGAGTCGCCGTTGGCTTTTCGCGGCGGTGGGCGCTGCGATCGTCAAGGCTGCTGCTCCATGGCCGAACCGGCCGGTGGGTGATTTCTTGGGGGATCCGGCCGCTTCGACGGCCATCGACCCGGGCGCGATTATCACGCCGTAGGCCGCAATTCTGTCAAGCATTCCGGTATGGCGCGAACTAGCCATGAGCCATCGCCGCCACGTACAGCCGCCTCGCCCCAGCCCTGCGACAGGCCCGGGCGCAGGCCATCACCGTGGATCCGGTGGTCACGATGTCGTCCACGATCACCACGTTGCGACCGGCCAACCGGGCGGCGTTCGCGGGCCAGCACAGGCTTTGGTTATAGCCGCGTTCCTGTTGCCGCTTGGCATGCAGCGGCACCGGCAGCAGCGCCGCGCCGTCAACGGTGATAGCGACCAGCTGCGGCGCCAGCAGCCGCCCCAGTCACGGGGCTAGGTAGCGGCCGTTGCCGTACTTCAATTTGACCAGGGCATTGCGCAACGCGCCGCGGTACTCGCCGGCCGCGCAGAGGCGCTCGATGCCCAGTTCTTCCAGGCGCCAATCGAGCACGATGATCGGTGTCTTCCTGGCTCACGTAGGCCTCCCAGCCGCCGGTCACCGCCGCCGGCACGACCTCGTCGGCACGACCTCGTCGGCGCAACCCAAGCAGAACCCCCAGCCCAACGTTCGGCAACCGTCGCAGCGCGGCGGAAACACCAGGTCGAGCGCAAAGTCCCTAGCCGGGAGCAGCAGCGGCCGGATCATCGAGCGTCGCAACTCCGTCCATCTCCACGATCTTGATGGCGCCGTCTTCCAGGGTCACTTCGTAGGCGGCGGTTTCGTCGCGGTCGCCCTCGATGATCCTGGTTGCCAGCGGGTCCTCCACTTCGTTTTCCACCATGTGCCGCAGCGGCCGTGCTCCGTCGTCGCGCTCCACCGTCCGCCGCACGAAATGCTCCAGCACGTCGCCGGCAAAGCTGACCGTCACCCCCTGCTTGGCGGCCTGCCCGGCGAACGCCGACAGCGTGCGCCGCCCGATTTCGCGGTAGTCGGCCTCTTCCAGCTTGCGGAACAGGATCTGGCGATCGATCCGGTTGATGAACTCGGCCGGCAGCTCGCGCTTGATCTGGGACATGATCCGCGTCTCGGTGGCCCGCGAGTAGCCGCCGCGGTCCGATTCCGACTCGAAGCCGATCTGCCCGCTGACCGTTGCACCAGCGCCCATCGTCAGGATCACGATGGTGTTGCGGAAGTCAACCTTGCGGCCGGCACCGTCGGTTAGGAAGCCCTCTTCCATGATCTGCAGCAGGATCGTGCGCGCTGCCGAATGGGCCTTGTTGATGGATTCGAACAGCACCACCCCGTAGGGTTCGCGGCGCACCCGCTCGGCAACGTGCCCGCCCTCGTCGTGGCCCACGTAGCCCGGTGGCGAGCCGATCAGTCGCGAGGCGTTGTGGCGGTTGGTCATCTCGCCCATGTCCACCCGGATCAGCTTGTCGTCGGAGCCCACCGTGAACTCGGTCAGGGAGGCGGCCAGTTCGCTCTTGCCGACCCCGCTCGGTCCCACGAAGAGGAATACCCCGATGGGGCGGTTGGCGTCCTTGAGCCCGGCGGCCGCGCGGCGCAGCGAACGCGACACCTCGCGCACCGCCTCGTCCTGCCCGACCACCCGCTTCTCCAGCGCCTGCTCCATGCCCAGGTAGCGGTCGGCGGCTTCGGCGCTCACGTTGCCCAGCGGCACTCCGGTCCACTGCGCCAGCACCTCCTGGATGTCGCCGGTGGTGATGGCCCGACGGCTGCGTTCCAGCTCGGCGTACCAGTCGCGGCGCTCGCTCAGCAGATCCTCGCGCAACTCCGCCTCCTGGGTGGCGATGTCCAGCACGTCGGCGGCCGCGGCGTCGTCGGGCAGCGATTCACGCACGGCGCGCAGGTCTTCCAGTTCGCGCCGCAGTATCCGCACCCGCTTCGGCGGCATCAGCCGCGACACCTTGGCCCGGGCCAGCGCCTCGTCCATCAGGTCGATCGACTTGTCGGGCAGGAAGCGCTGGCTCAGGTAGCGCTTCGACAGCTTCACCGCCGCCGCCAGCGCGTCTTCGGCGATCGGCAGGCCGTGGAACTCCTCGTAGCGCTCGCGCAGGCCGTGCATTATCTCGATGGCGTCCTCGGGGCTTGGTTCCTCCACCTGGATCGGCTGAAAGCGGCGGTAAAGCGCCTTGTCGTTGGCGACGTGGCGGCGATATTCCTCCCAGGTGGTGGCGCCGATCATGCGCAGTTGACCCCGCGCCAGGGCCGGCTTCAGCAGGTTGGCGGCATCCAGCGAGCCGACCGCCCCACCGGCGCCGAGGATCATGTGTAACTCATCGACGAACAGGATCACGGTGTCGGCCTCGGTGACCTCTTTGATCAGCCGCTTCACGCGATCCTCGAACTCGCCGCGGTACTTGGTGCCGGCGATCATCGCGCTGATGTTCAGGGAGATCAGGTGCTGATCGCGCAGAGCGGTCGGCACCTCACGGCGTGCCACCCGTTGCGCCAGGCCCTCGACGACTGCTGTTTTACCGACGCCGGCCGAGCCCACCAGCACCGGGTTGTTCTTGGTGCGGCGCATCAGGATCTCGACCATGCGCTCGGTCTCGACGTTGCGGCCGATCACCGGGTCCAGGGCGCCGTTGCGGGCCCGCGCGGTCAGGTTGACTCCAAACTGCTCCAGCACCGATTCGCGCCGCGGCCCACGGCCCAGGTCAAAGCGTCGCCCGCCGCCGCCGCCGCCACCGCGCCGTCCGCCGCGGCGCATCAGGCGCCACTCCATGGGCAAGCGAGCCGGGCCACGGTCGGCGCCCATTTCAAAGTCAAACATGAAGCTTATCGCCGCCACCTGCTACGTCGGCAGGGGCAGGGAGTCCACGAAATCCTGCAATGCCCGCCCGATGGTGTCGCCGAGGCCGTTGAGGATGGCCAGTAGCGTCACGACGAAGAAGGCGATCACCAGTGCATAGGCGGCCGCGCCGAAGCCTCCGCCGCGACCCTCGATTCCAGCCAATGCCC
>CAZVZW010000146.1:0-3697 GCA_964631365.1 uncultured Chloroflexota bacterium
GGCCACCGTCTTGTGGACCAGCACGTCGACAACGGCCGCCTGGAATCCGGGAGCCTTGCGGGCGATGGCGACGGGTTCACGCCGCTGGAGCCGGGCACCACCCTCATCGCGGAAGATGCGCTGCTCCTCGGCGGGGCCGAGTTTGTCGACCCAGGCGCGGTAGACGGCAGTCTTGACGCCGCTGAAGCTGAAGTCGTAGGTGTCGCGCAGCCAGGCGCGCGGCAGGGCATAGGGTTTTTCGGCGCCGTCGGGGAGGGCGGCGGCGGCCTGCTGGATCGCGGGGCCGCCGGGGAAGCCGAGTTCGAGCACCCGGGCGACCTTGTCGAAGGCTTCGCCGGCCGCGTCGTCGCGGGTGCGGCCGAGTAGCTCGTGGCGGCACTCGGTGCGCATCACGGTCAGGTCGGTGTGCCCGCCGGAGACGACTAGGCAGACGGCCGGCAGCTCGGGCGGTTCGGTGGCGGCGCGTCCGATCCAGGAGGCCAGGACGTGGGCCTCCAGGTGGTTCACGGCCAGCAGTGGGACACCTAGGCCGGTGGCGAGACCGCGGGCGAAGTTCAGTCCGACGATCAGCGAACCGGCCAGGCCCGGTCCGTAGGTAACGGCGACGGCTTCGAGATCGGCCGAAGAGATGTGAGCCACGGCAAGCGCCTGTTCATACACCGGGCCGATAGCGGCGATATGTTGGCGGGCCGCGATTTCCGGGACGACGCCGCCGTATTCGGCCTGGCCTTCGAGATTCGCCCGGGTGACCAGGGCCAGTTCTTCGCACCCGCGCAAAACGGCTACCGAGGTTTCGTCGCAGGAGGTCTCGACGCCGAGGATCAGCCTCAACCGGCTACAGCTTCGATTCCCAGGTCAATCGCCTTTGCAGACTGTCGCGGAGTTCTTGGAAACGCTGTTGGGATTTGGCGGCCCCCAGTTCCTCGGACCACATCACGACGGCGTCCTCACCGTCGTCGCTGTAGTAGTGGGGGCGGATACCGTGGCCGCTGAAGCCGTGCTTCTCGTAGAGCCTCTGGGCGATAGCGTTGCTGGGGCGGACTTCGAGGGTCATCATCTTGGCCCCGTAGGCGGCGCTGATTTCGGTAATGGCGACCAGGAGCAATTCGCCAAGGCCTTTGCCCTGGTGATCCGGGGAGACCGCCAAGGTGGTGATGTGAGCCTCGTCGACCATCATCCAGAGCCCGGCGAAACCGACCACACTGTTGTTATTGACCCGGTTGCGGCCGCCGAAGATTCGCTGCAGGAAGCCCGGCGCTGTGGCCGGCTCAGGCGGGACCGCCGGGTCCTCGGCAAGGCGGTGCAGGACGATGTAGCGAGCCATGCGATTGCGCTCGAGTTCGTAGTAGAAGGAATCCTTGGGCCACGGAGCCGAGAAGCAGCGGCGCTCGAGTTCGCGGACCTCTTCGACGTGCTCAATGGTCATGGCCTCGACGACGAAGGCTTCGCGATCGGTGGGTCGTTTGGCGGGCGCCGCGCTCAAGTTCTGCCCCATCCCTTCTTCGGCAGGGTCGCATCCGGCTCGCGCAGGTAAGTGGGAACGGTCCCAAGTGCGTCCCGGCCGGTGGAATGCTCAAGTTTAGACCAGCCGAGCGTGGCGACGGCCGCCGCCAGGGAGTCCGGAGCGGTTATCGGCGGCGCTGCGGAGCCGGCGGGGAACGCGGCGGCGATCTGTTCGAGGCGCGCGGCCGGGAGGTCGCCGACCGGGTGCGCGCCGGCGGCGATGGCCCGGGCAATTGTGTCGGGGACGGCGAGGATCGGTTCGGTGACGGGGGTCGGGCCGGTGCCGTCGATGGCGAACTCGCCGGCGAAACAACCGCGCGCGCCGGCATCGATGAGGGCGAGGACGCGGCCTTCGAGGGGGAAATCGGCGGACAGCGCGACGGCTTCGAGACTCGGTGTCGCCACCAGCGCTATGTCCAGTCCAAGGCAGATGCCCTTCGCGATGGCCATACCGCCGCGCACGGCGCTGAATCCGCCGGGTCCGGCGGCGACCGCGATGGCGGCGATTCGGGGGCCGGCACTGCAGAGCAGACCGGTTGTGGCGCGGTGGAGGTGCGGGGTGTGGCTAGGCTCGGCACGCCACACGCGAGTTTCGAGGACATCCTGAGCCGTGGCCAGCGCGGCGCTGCCGGTGCGTCCGGTGGTGTCGAGGGCCAGTATCAGGTCGGTGGCTGTCATGGTGACTCGGCCGCCGGGCTCAGACGCTGGAGGGCAGTTTCGGCGGAGTCGCCGAACGACCGGAAGGACAACTGACGCTCGGCTTCGCCGACGTGCTCGAGGATGATTTCAAGCCGATCGGCGGGCAGACGAGCGGCGGCCGCAGCGGGCCACTCGACCACCACCACCCCACCACGCTCCAGATAGTCGTCGAAACCCAGGTCGACGACGCTCTCGCCGGCGTCGAGCAGGCGGTATAGATCCATGTGAAAGAGCGGCGGGTCGGCCTCGGGGTATTCGGCAATGAATGTGTACGTGGGCGAAGTGACCCGGCGCACGACGCCCAGACCGCGGGCGATGCCGCGGGTGAGGACCGTCTTGCCGGCGCCGATCTCCCCGCGCAGGAGCACGATCATGCCGGGGCGCAGGCCGCCCGCCAGTCGCCAGCCGAGGCGCTCAGTTTCGACGGGAGCGTGGCTGGCCAACAACAGATCGGCTGCCCGGGGCGTTACATCTTCCAATCCGACTCGCTACCCACCTTCTGGCTGGTTACCATACGGCGGGTTGTATCCGAGCGCGATCCGACCGCAATGCCCTCCCACCACTGGAGCCTGAGGCCGCCCATAGCCTACCGAATCGCACACATCGCACCGACTTCCTTCTTTGGCGACTACGGGTGCCACGTTCGGATTGTCGAAGAGATCCGAGCGCTGCGGCGACGCGGCCACGAGAGCGTCGTGTTTACCTACCCGACCGGCGACAACCCGGCCGACGTGGCAACGCGGCGCAATCCATTTCAGCGCCACCGCCCCGAGGTGCGGGTGGGCTCGCACTGGGGCAAGGTGCCGCTGGACCTGGCGCTGCTGGGGACGGTACTAGGGCACGGTGTTGGCACTCACTTCGACGTGGTGCACGCGCACCTGCACGAAGGGGCACTGATCGGACGCTTCTTGGCTTGGCAGCAGCGGATCCCGCTGGTATTCGACTTCCAGGGCAGCCTGGCGGCGGAAATGCGCGATCACCATTTCCTGACCGGCGGCAGCCTGCTGGAACGGGCAATCGCGCGGACCGAGTGGGTAATTGACCGGCTACCAGATCGCATAATCACCAGCAGTAGCCACGCCCGGGAGTTGCTGACCGATGAATTCGGGATGGCGGCCGAACGGGTGGTGGAGGTATCGGACTGCGTGGATGTGGATGTGTTTCGGCCGCGCGCCGAGTTGCCAGAGTTCGATCTGGAGACGCTGCGGCGCGAGCACGACATCCCGCCCAATCGACTGGTGATCGGCTACCTAGGCCTGCTGGCCGGTTACCAGGGAATCCCCGAGCTCTTGCGGGCGGCGCGGCAGGTGGTGGACCATTTTGACGGGTGCCATTTCCTGGTAATGGGGTTCCCGGGGGAGGATTTGTACCGGGAGGAAGCGCGGAAACTGGGACTCGCGAAACATGTCTCATTCCCGGGGCGGGTTCCCTACGACCGGGCCCCGGAGGTGCTGGCGCTGGCTGGTCAGAGTCGGAACGTCATGTTGATTGGCCC
>CAZVZW010000147.1:0-3646 GCA_964631365.1 uncultured Chloroflexota bacterium
GTCGCTGCCCGCCGCGACGCGGACGAAGCAGCCGGCCACGATGTCGACTCCGGCTTCCTCCGACCGTATCTCGAAGATCGACACAACCCGTTCCACCAGATCCGCCAGGTCCACGTCTTCGAGCACCATCTCGGTCGTGCGAGACTCAATGCGGTCCAGGTCGAGCAACTGCTCCACCAGGCGAATCAGCCGCTGCGCGCCGTCGTTGATGATCCCGGCGGCGCGCCGGTAGCCCTCCCGGTCGGTGACTGCGCCTTCGATGATCGCTTGCGAGAAGCCCTGGATTGAGGTCAAGGGAGTGCGGAGTTCGTGGGAGACATTAGCTAGAAAGTTCCGCTGCTGCTGGCGCGCGTTGCGGACCCGGCGGGTCATCTGGTTGAAACTTCGCGCGAGTGATTGTATCTCTCGCGCACCCTCGACCGGTGCCTGGCGGTCGTAGTTTCCTGCGGCAACTTCACGGGTAGACATCTCCAGATACCGCAGAGGCCGCGCCAAGCGCCGGACGATCACCACGGCCAGTATGACCGCTCCCGCTAGGGCCACCGCTCCCGCCGCGGACAGCACCTGCGCGATCTTCCCCAGGCCCTGGGTGATGTCAACGCTCGGGGTGGCCAGTACCAGGTTGAAGGTTCGTGACGTACCCTCGACAGTCATCGGCAACTTGGAAGACGCATAGACGTAGCGATTCCCGTCCAGCCCCCGGAAGATCCCAGAAACCATCTTCTGATGTGGTCCGCGATCGCCGTCGGCGTCATACGCAGGTCGGACCTTCGCTGGTGACTGGCCCTCGCGTCCGCCAGATTCGTCACCAGGCTCCGCCGTTCTTCCAGGACCGGATTCCGGCCAGACTAGAGGTAGTTGTTGCCCGATGAATACTCGATTCGGTGAGGTATCCATATGCACCTTGCCATCATCGTCCACAATCAACCCGACGACCGCCAGATCGCCAGCCCGCGCCCGCAACGCTTCGCGGACCCTCGGCGGCGGCAGGCCCCGGGGGAATTCTTCGCCGGCCAGAGCAACCCGGACGAACAGCGGGCGGCTGAGATCACGCATGCGGGTCTCGGTAAGGCCATCTTGGTAGCCGCGCAGTAGGAACATCAGCGCTAGGCCGGCAATGACCATGCTGAAGAGGATGATTCCGGTAAAGGCTATGACCAGACCGAACCGCAGGCTCAAGCGATTGCCCCGGCGATCGCGGTGCTCCGGCTAGCGCGGCAACACAAGCTTGTAGCCCACTCCCCAGACGGTCTCGATTTCGGCGTCGCTACCGGTCAATTTGTCGCGCAGATGGTTGACGTGGACGTCGACAGTGCGCGTTTCGCCGGCGTACTCATAGCCCCAAACGTTCTCCAGCAACTGGTCGCGTGACAGTACGATCTCAGCGTTCTGCGCGAGCGCCGCCAGCAGCTCGAATTCGCGGGTGCGCAGGCGCACCCGTTGGTCACCGACGGTCACGTCGCGCCTATCGAGGTCCACGACCAGGTTGCCGCATTCGATCCTGCGCGTCGGCTGCGACCCGCTCTCGAACCGACGCAGCACCGCCTTCACCCGCGCCACGAGTTCGCGTGGGTTGAACGGCTTGGTCACGTAGTCGTCAGCACCCATCTCAAGGCCGACGATCTTATCCACGTCCTCTGAGCGAGCCGTTAGCATGATGACCGGGACTAAGCTGTCCTTGCGCACCTTCTGCACCAGGCCGAACCCGTCCAATCGCGGCATCATCACATCGACAACTAGCAGGTCGGGTTTGTGCATCGCGAAGGTTTCCAGCGCGGCCTTCCCGTCCGCCGCCCCTAAGACTCTGAAACCGTCGCGTTCGAGATACAGGCGCGCCAACTCGACGATACTCACCTCATCATCTACCACCAGAATCGTCGTCAACACCGCTCTCGCTTCCAGGTCCCATTCGGATGCATGGTACAGCGGACCCGGCGGATAGCCCGCACAGCCGTCCGCCGGCCTCGAATCACGCGAAATGCCCGCGCTCGTATTCTGTACAAACCCTCGGTGATGCCGCTACCGACGTTGCCGTCTATGTGGATCGACTGATCGGCCAAGGTGCCTCGTTCGCCCTCGGAAGTGGTGTCATGACTCTGACAATGTTCGCGGCCAATTGTTTCCTCGATTTGCCGCGGATGTAAGGGATTGGTAAACAGGGGCGGCTAGAATCAATCTCTGTTTTGAACTTTCCGGCCGGGGGTGGCTCTTGCGCGTGGTGTCGGTAAATGTGGCGCGCCCGCGCGATCTGCGCTGGGGCGAGCGGGTGATCACAACGGCGATCCTGAAGGAACCGGTCGCGGGCCGCGTGCGGGTGGGGCGGCTAAATCTTGAAGGTGACGGGCAGTCGGACCTGGAGGCCCACGGCGGGGAGTCGATGGCGGTGTACGGCTATGCCAGCGAGCACTATGACTTCTGGCGGACCGAACTGGACCGAGCTGACCTGAGCTTCGGGATGGCGGGGGAAAATCTGACGATCAGCGGCCTGCTCGAAACCGAGGTGCGGGTCGGAGATACCTTTGCCGTGGGCAGCTGTGTCCTGCAAGCGACCCAGCCACGAATCCCCTGCTACAAGCTGGACGCGGCATTCGAACTGGACGGCATGGTGGAGCGCTTCCGTGAGGCGCATCGCTACGGGGTGTACTTCCGGGTGCTGGAAGAGGGCAATGTGGGGGAGGGGGATGAGGTCCGGCTGCTGGAGGCGGCGGTGGAGAGCTACGCCATCGAGCGGGTGGGTCGGCTCCACGGCGGGTACGCGACGGACACGAAGGCGGTGCGCGAACTGGCGGAGTTGGAGACGCTGGGGCCGCGGGCGCGGCGCAAGTTCCGCCTGCTGCGCGACGAGGCCGGGTAACCGGTGAATGGCCCGCCCGGATAAATCGCGCAAGGTGGTGTTCTGGGATTTTCACGGAACGCTGGCGCACGCTCCTCAGGAATGGGGAGCGGCCATGCTGGAGTTGCTGGATGAGACTGTGCCCGGGCACGGGATCGATCGGGAGACGATGTTCGGGTTCATTCAGGAGGGCTTCCCCTGGCATACCCGAAGCGGGCGCACCCGGAACTGGGTGCGGCCGACGAGTGGTGGGAGTATGTGGCGGGGGCGATGGCGCGCGGATATGGACGCGCGGGGGTGGATGGCTCACTGGCCCGCGTACTGGCCGGGCGGGTCCGCGGGCAGTTCTTGAAGCCGCGTCGCTACCGGGTCGATCCGGCAGCGCGCGCCGCACTCGAAACGGTGGCGGTGGCGGACTGGACGAACATGGTGCTGTCGAACCACGTGCCGGAACTGGAGCGGATCCTGACTGATGTGGGACTGCGGGACCTGGTGGATCGGGTCTTCACGTCGGCGCGGACCGGATATGAGAAGCCGCATCGGCAGGCGTTCGAGGTACCGCTGCGGGAGGCGGGTGAGCATCTCTTCGTAGACGGCGGTGATCTGGTGCGGCAGTGGCTCGACCATCGAAATATGAACGGCAAGGACCGGATCGAATAGGTGAGCCAGCCGGATGCGGTGGGCCTCGGACGCCAGCTTGAGTAGGTCTCCGTCAGCGTCGAAACTCCTGGCTCGCCCCGGCGAAGTCACGGTGAGGGCCGGCTCGTCGTCCCGGTAGATCAGGCGGTTGTCGGGTCTGCCTTCGGCGTCTTT
>CAZVZW010000148.1:0-3637 GCA_964631365.1 uncultured Chloroflexota bacterium
GCGTAAACCCACAGCATCACCATTGGCTCGGATGGGTCTTCGTTGGCGAAGCGGTGCGGCGTGCCCTCGGGCACGAAGGCGGTGTCGCGCGCCCCCATCAGCCTTTGTTTCCCGTCGACGAAGATGGTCGCGGTGCCGCTCAGAATGGTGATTGATTCATCGAATTCGTGGGTGTGGCAGGGCAGTCCGGACCCCGGCCGGAAGGTGGCCGTGCCGACGCGCAGCGAGTCCGATCCGCTGTCGTCGCCGGTCAGGATCTGGATGACGATCCCGTCGCCCAGTTCCTGTTCGGGGACAGCGGCGCTCACGGTGATGTGTGCCATTGCACAAAGCCTCCACCCCGGCGGGATCGCTCGCCCGGCGGGCCCGCCGCTCCTATCAAGAAATGTCGCCGCCAAGTGTATGGCAACCGGTCCGAAGTAGCCGATAATGGACAGGTAGCGGCGCTCCGCCGCGTTGCTATACTCCCCACCGGAGCGGCCCCTCTTGGAGAGGTGCCCGAGTGGCCATAAGGGGTCCGTCTCGAAAACGGATAGGCGTGAAAAACGCCACGTGGGTTCGAATCCCACCCTCTCCGCCGCGGTACCGATAACGGCCGCCAATCCGCTCCCCCGGGAGAGGTCGCATAGTGGCCTAGTGCGCGCGCCTGGAAAGCGCGTAGGGTATTACCCTCGTGGGTTCGAATCCCACCCTCTCCGCCAACCGGGTCGGGTTCCACCGGTTCGTCCTGGCTCTGCCAGCTTCCGCCAACTCTATCTCTGCCGCCCCGCGGACGCTTTCTGACTACAATGTCTAACCCTTCGGGGCCGGCAGCACGCACATCCGGGGAGTCCGCCGTTGATCGTCGATACCCATCACCATCTCTGGCTAATTGACGAGTCTGACCTCTGGTGGCTCACCGACGCCGACCGTGCGGCCGGCGGCGCCCACTTGCACGACTTCGGTCTGGCCGAGATGCGCGAGACTTTCGACACGGTCGGCACGGACCGCTCGGTGCTGGTAGAGGCCTGGGGCGCCGAGGCCGATCAGCACCACTGGCTGGGCCTGGCCGAGGACGACCCGACGATCGGCGCGGTGGTGGCCTCGACGAATCTGGCCGCGCCCGATGCCGGCGCGGTCATCGACCGGCTGCGGGTCTACTCCAAGTTCCGCGGCCTGCGCCTGGCCAGCCAGGACATCGCCGACCCGGACCACCTGGCCCGCGAGGACATCCGCTGGGGGGTGCGCGAGTTCGCGTCCCGCGACAACGTCTCGCTGGACCTGCTGCTCAAGATCGATGATCTCAAAGATGTGCCGCGCCTGGCCGAGGAGAACCCCGGCCTGCCGATGATCCTGAATCACCTGGCCAAGCCGCAGACTTCCGAGTCGGGCTACTTCATGCCCTGGGCGGAGCAGATTGAACTGCTGGAACCCTACCCGCAGATCCATTTCAAGATCTCCGGGATGCTGACGGAAGCCGGCCCGGAACCCTCGACCGATCTGCTGCGGCCGGCGGTCCGGTTCATGATCGAGACCTTCGGCTACGAGCGGCTGATGTGGGGCAGCGACTGGCCGGTGAGCCTGCTGGCTGGCTCCTACCGGCACAATCACGAGACCACCGTCGCCGCGATGGGCGCGATGGACGAGGAGCAGTCGGCGGCGTTCTTGGGCGGCAACGCGATCGACTTTTACCGTATCGAATAAGCACCCGGTCGGGAGGTCCCATGCGTATCGACTGCCACCACCATTTCTGGGACGTCACTCCGGAGCGCGAGGCCCGCGTCCGCGCCATGGACCGCGGCAACGAGCACATCTGGCTGGCGGTCCACGGGCCGGAGGAGCTGGCCCCGCAGCTGGCCGCGATCGAGTTCGATAAGACGGTGCTGGTCGAGGCCTGGGAGAGCGGCATTGAGGAGAACCTCCACTGGATGCGGCGCGCCGAAGAACTGGACAGCGTCGCCGCGGTGATCGGCTGGGCGAACCCGTTTGCCTCCGACTTCGCCGAACTGCTCGATGCGTACATGGCGTTCCCGAAATTTCGCGGGGTGCGCTTTCGCGGTGCTTTCGTGCGCGATACCGATTGGCTCCGCCAGCCGGAGGTCCACGCGGCGGTCGCCGAGCTGGCCTCGCGGGACGGGTTGTCGCTGGATATGCACCTGGCCAAGCCGCTGCTGACTGAGATCCCGGTTCTGGCCGAGGAGAACCCGGGCTTCCCGATGAATCTGAACCACCTGTCGAATCCGCAGCTCGACGAGCCGGGCTATTTCGAGCCCTGGGCGGCGCTGATGGAGCCGCTGCGCGAGGTACCGAAATTGACGTTCAAGCTGTCGGCGATCACCGAGTTCGCCGGTGAGAACCCGACCGCCGAACTGCTGCGGCCGGTGGCGCGGTTCATGATCAACACCTACGGTTGCGAGCGCCTGATGTACGGCAGCAACTGGCCGGTGTGTCGCATGGCGATGGAATACCAGGCGACCTACGAACTGACGATGGCGGCGGCCGGCGAACTGCCGGCGGCCGATCGCGACCGCCTGCTGGGCGGCACGGCGGCGGAGTACTACCGAGTCGACTAGACCCCGCTACAGCGCAACCCAATCGCGCCCCCGGCGCG
Organism: uncultured Chloroflexota bacterium; assembly: GCA_964631365.1. Lineage (GTDB taxonomy): Bacteria > Chloroflexota > UBA11872 > UBA11872 > VXNJ01 > JASLPR01. The sequence continues at coordinate 2,591 of CAZVZW010000148.1, forward strand.
CAAGAGACCGCCGGGACGGCGGCGGGGCCGACCCCGCGAGCAACTACCGGGCCGGCTGAACCGGTCCGCGCCCTCGGCGCACAAGAAACAGCCGGGACGGCGGTTACTTGGGCATCGCCTTCAGGGCGTCGTAGGCCGGCCGGTGACCGCCGCTGGAGTTCAAGATCCCGAAGCCGTACTTCTCGTCGGTCGGTCCCACCACCAACTGGAAGTTCAGATTCCAGATGAACATGTGGGTGACGTAGGGGTACTCGGCGCGCATCTTCTGGAACGCCCGCACCAGGAAGGTTGACTGGTCCTGTTCCGAGTTGTACTGCGAGTACCCGTAGCCGGGCACGGTTTCATTGGCGGGGGTCGAACTCCAGCCGAACTCGGTGAACCAGATCGGCTTATTCGGGTCGCCCTGCGCGATCATGATGTTCTTCAACTCCACGAAGCGGGTGAAGAAGAAACTGAGGTGATTGTTCCAGCCGGGCACGTTGCGGTTGTTGGCCCCGCCCAGGGTGTCGTCGGGGGCATTGGCGCCGCCGTTGGGGTGCACCCCGAGGGCGTCGAAGTAGTTGCCGATGCCCGGGAACTCCTCGTAGACCCGCCGCAGGTAGGTGGCGTCGTCGATGCCGATGTTGGGATCGTTGACGCCGGTCGGGGTCGACGCGCCGAAGATGACGGTCACGCTGGAATCGACGTTCTTGATTGCGCTGTAGGCGGCCTGCAGCATCTGGCCGTAGTGATTGAACGCGTTGGCGTCCAGGTAGCCCCATTCGTGGAAGAGATTGGTTTCGTTCCAGACTTCGATGGCCTGAATCTTGCCCGGGTAGCGCTGCAGCAGGGCGGTCATGAACGGCGCGATGTCGGCGGCGTTGGCCGGCGGGCCGTGCGAGACCCCGGGGGCCAGCGACCAGGCCGGCGCCGAGACGACGCTGGCCATGAGGCTCAGCCCGCGGGCGCTGGTAGCGTTGACCACCTCGTCGTAGGGAGCCCAGTTGAAAACGCCGCGGCTGGTCTCGATTTCGGACCAGCGGAATTGCTGCTTAGTCCAGTTGAACC
>CAZVZW010000149.1:0-3628 GCA_964631365.1 uncultured Chloroflexota bacterium
GCGCACCAGTGCAAGCCGATGAAATGGGGTTCAGTGAAGCAGGCGGCGGCCGCCTTGGCGTAGGCCCGGCCGCGATCGCGCTGGGTCGCCATCCCGGCTGCGACCGGGCGGCCGAACGGGCCGATGTGGAATCCGACGTCGGCGTTGATGACCGGCTTGCCGGTCAGCGCGTGGTAGCGGCCATGGATTGTCTGCGCCATCAGCCCGCAGCCAATCAGGCCGACCCCGATTCGGTCGCTACTCAACGCAAAAAGCCCGTCCCTTCGATTCGTCTGGCATGCCGGACCAGACCGCCGCTCAGGTTGCCTGGGCCATGTCGATGAACGTCGGGCATTCTTCCTCCGCGAAGATACGGTCGATCTCGGCCTTGTCCTCGGCCAAGAGCCGCCAGTCGGCCGCCGCGACATTCTCTTCGACCTCCGAAGGCTTGCGGGCCCCCACCAGCGCCACCGAGACCTCGGGACGCGAGAGCACCCACGCGATCGCCAGTTGCGCCACCGTGTGGTCGCTGCCCGCGGCAAACTCCTTCAGTCGCTCCACCACGCGCAACTCGGTCAGGAAGTGCTCTTTCTCAAACGTCGGAATGCCCCCGAATATCTTCCCACTCGAACGCCAGTCCGGCGGCTCAAACGACGTTTCTGGGGCAAACGCCCCCGTCAAGATGCCGAACGCCAGCGTCCCGTAGCCCATGAACCCGAGATCTTGCTCCTGGCAGTGGGCAAGAACCTCCGCCTCCATGCGCCGGTCGAACATGTGATAGCCAATCTGGTTTGCCGCCAGCGTTCCATACCGCGCACAGTCCTCCATCATCGGCACGTCATAATTCGACACGCCGTACTCCCGAATCTTGCCCGCTCGCTTCAAATCCTCCAGAGCCCCCATCGTCTCCTCGGTCGGCGTCTTGTGGTCCGGCCAGTGGATCAATAGCAGGTCGATCCAATCCGTCTCCAGCCGCTCCAGGCACGCCTCCGTCCCCTCCATCACGCTCTTCCTGCTGGCGTCTCTGCCCAGCACCGTGCCCTCATCGTCCCAGTAGAATCCGACCTTCGTCACCAGCACGATGTCCTTGCGCCGGTTGCCCAGCGCCTTCGCCAGCAGTATTTCCGAGAAGCGCGGCCCGTAAACCGCCGCCGTGTCATAAAGCGTGATCCCGTTGTCCAGCGCCGAGTGCACCGCCTCGATCGCCTCGTTCTCATCGATATCGCCATACGTTGTCCCGCCCATCTCCCACGTACCAAACCCGACCGCCGACGTCATCAGGCTGCTCTTCCCCAGGCGGCGTTGTTCCATCGTGCTACTCCCACAAGCTCGTTCTTGGCGTGGCCCCAGTATGCTCGAAATCGTCCCTCAAGTATCCCCGACCACTGGCGGAACTGGATGACCTCGATCAACGTCCTTTCCGGGTCCCGCGCGTAGTTGATCAAGATCTCCCCGGTCGGGTTGGTCAGCGTCTTCGAGAGCAGCTTCCCGCCGTTCTCCATGATCAGGCCGTTCGTCGCCACGCTGTCGTCTACCTCAAACCAGACATGATTCGCGCTGTTTCTCTTGCCAGCGGACGCAGAGGGCTCAGAAGGCACGGCTGACGCGCAATCACGGGCGGGACTCTTCTAGACTGGGGATGGCGCGCATGGGTCGGGACAGGAAGGCAACCTGGATGGCTAAGTTTGAGATTCCAATTCGCGATGCGGTCGAGACGGTGGAGTTTCCGGATGGGTGGCAGGTGAACTGGGCGCCGATCGCGGATGTACCGGCGCTGACGCCGGATCAGATGCGGGCGGCGCTGGCGGCGCCGATCGGGACGGAACGCCTCTCTGCCTTGGCGAAGGGCAAAGGTAACGTGGTGATCCTGGTGGATGACAACACCCGGCCGACTCCGGCGGGGGACTTTTTACCTTATGTGATCGAGGAATTGCTCGTGGGTGGGGTGGAGGATTCCCAGATCAAGATCATGGTGGGGCTGGCGCTGCACCGCCCGATGACGGTGGGGGATTTTCGGCGCAAGTTGGGCCAGGAGCTGGTGGACCGCTACAACTGTGTGAATCCGTCGCCGTGGGAACAGCTGGTGGACCTGGGGAAGACGGACGGGGGGGGGGCGGTGAAGATGAATATGGAGTACGTGGAGGCGGACCTGCGGGTGTCGTGCGGGAGCATCATCCCGCACCCGGGGGCCGGGTTTGGGGGTGGGGCGAAGCTGACGATGCCGGGGGTGTGCAGCTACGAGACGATCTTCGATCACCACCAGACGGGGCGGTTCAGCTGGGAGGGGCGGGGCGAGGTGGCGGGGAATTTGTTTAGGGCGGAGATCGAGCAGATTGCTTCGAAGTGCCCGCCGGAATTCCTAGTGAACCCGGTGTTGAATCGCGAGATGCGGGTGGCGGGGTTGTTCTGCGGTGACTATATCCAGGCGCACCGGGCCGGGGTGGAGGTTGGCAAGCGGATCTACAAGGTGGACGCGGCCGACGATGCCGACCTGGCGGTGATCTGCGGGGCGCCGCAGGATTCGGAGTTCAGCCAGGGGATGAAGGCGCTGGCGAACGGATTCGGACCGATCCACAGCGTGAAGCCGGATGGGGCGGTTCTGATGACCGGCGACGGTGCGGAGGGTTACGGCTATCACCACCTGGCGGAGTATTCGCGGCGGACGATGGGCCCGGAACGGCTGGCGCGACCGGGGCATTTCCTCGACCGGGAGCTGATTTGCTATTCGCCGAACGTGAGCCCGGCGGAGTTCAAGGACCGGGCGCCGGACGGAGCGAGTTTGTTCCGCGGCCTGGAGGAGGCGCTGGATATGCTGGCGTCGCGGGTGCAGAACGGCCGGGCGGTGGTGAACGTGTTCCCGCAGGGGCCGATCAGCCTGTATTTGTCGGGTTAGGCCCGGCGACGGCGGGGCGGGACGTGATGAGCGCTACGGCGTGCCAGCATTGGCGACGCCAACAGCTGCCCGATCAGCCCGTCGCCAGCGCTCCCAGCAGTGCGTACCCGAAACTCTCCACATAGATCGAATCGAGAAACTCCCCGGCCGCCCGAAACATCAGTGCTCCGGTCAGATCATGCGCCAGACCCAGCGTGAAAATCATCAACGGACACGTCATGCCTATCGACGCCGGAGCCACCGCCCGCTAGCCCTCAGTGCCCCAACTCCTCGGCTGTTCGTTGGCTGCGGCTCCGAAGGTCAGGGATCTGATTGGACAGGGCTTGACGGACATTCAGGACGTAGGGCTTGTCATGTATCCGTGGTCGTGCCTTGTGTGCTGCGCCGGATTCGACTCAACAGCCACATCGCTCGCCGAGCATGCCACCGCTTTCCTTTCGGTAATGTACGGTGGCGAGACTCCTAAGCCCAGACATAATTCACCGTGAACCGCCACGATATGTGTCGGACCTGCTGCGTGGCGATCCACCTATCGGCTTTGATGAGCCTGGAACTGAATCTCTATTGGTGGTCTCAGAAGACTAGCTCTCTACGTCAACTCACCAGGTGTGGTATTCAACCGCCTAGTCTCTCATCCTCGATAATCCTTGACACTCCTTTCGACCCTCACTTAGCCTCACTGACTGGCAAAGGCTGTGAATGGGACTAGTACCGTTCGGAGAGCGCCCCCAGCGAGTCGGCGAAGGTGTGAGGCCG
>CAZVZW010000150.1:0-3622 GCA_964631365.1 uncultured Chloroflexota bacterium
ATGGGTCAGATGGCCTATCACGCAGGGACTGGAAAGATGGTGCTCTTCGGCGGCATCGACCGGGTCCGGTTCCGCCGGCCGGTGCGCCCCGGCGACACCCTCACTTTGTCAGTCGAGATTGAGCGCCTGCGCGGTCCCGTCGGGCGGGGGCAGGGGTCCGCCACCGTTGACGGTGAGATGGCTGCCGACGGCCGACTGACGTTTGCCGTCGTCGATGCGGACGAGGTGGCGTTTGGCGCGTGACACTCTGGTGTCGGCCGCCTGCCGCACCCTCGGACTCGTGTTGCCCGGGCGCTCTCCCGGTGGCCGCCTTCTGCCCGATTTGCAGAACCCCGAAATACTGGTCCTAAAGCCCGCCAGTATCGGTGATGTCCTGCTCGCGACCCCCGTTCTGGAGGTTCTGCGGCGCTCCCTGCCCGGAGCTCGCGTAACCATGGCCGTTGGGACCTGGTCGCGGGTTGCCGTCGAAAACAACCCCGACATCGACGAATTGATTGACTGCGGCAACGTCGGCACGCCCGGGCGCTACGGGCCGCGTGCCTACCTTCAGCTGGCCCGCGCGTTGCGCCGCCGGCGTTTCGATGCCGCCATCGTGCTCGATCGCTCGCCGCTGATGGCCTTGCTCCCCTCCCTGGCTGGCGTGAAGTACCGCCTCGGATTGGACAGCGGCGGCCGCGGGCTGGGCCTCACCCTGAAGACCTCGCCACCCCCGGATCGCCACGAAGCCGAGATCTACCTCGATGTCGCGCGGGCTGCCGGGCTCTCGGCCGACCACACCCGCGCCCGCTTCTATCCCACCACGCGCGATCTCGCCTACGCCCGACGCCTGCTCGAGGAGTGGAACCCCGACGGCCGCCCCGTGGTCGTCGTCGCGCCCGGCGGCGGCACCAATCCCGGCACCGTGCGCCTCGCCAAGCGCTGGCCAGCCGCCGGTTTTGCAATGGCGGCCGACCGCCTCGCCGGCGAACTCGACGCCTCCGTCGTACTCATCGGGCAGGAAGCCGACGAAGTGCCCGTCCGCGCGGTCCAATCGGCCATGACCACCGAGCCCGTCAACCTGCTGGGCCAGACAACCTTCGGCCAGCTTGGCGGCCTGCTGCAGCAGGCCGCCGGCTTCCTTGGCAACGACTCGGCCCCGGGCCACCTCAGCGCCGCCGTCGGGATCCCCACCGTCGCCGTCTTCGCCGACACCGACCCCGACCAGTTTTGCCCGTTCGCGCCGCGGGCGGTTGGGATCCGCGCCACCGGGTTGGCGGAAACCATCGACCGAATCCTCGCCGCCCTGCGCCCCGGCGAATAGCGCCCCCTCCCTCCCACTCCCCCCGTCCGGAAACTACCACCCCGGCTAAGCCGCCTCGGCCCGGTCGCCGACGTTATAATTACGCAGCCCTGGGAGGGGTGGCCGAGTGGTTTAAGGCGGTGGTCTTGAAAACCTCTAACCGAAAGGTTCGTGGGTTCGAATCCCACCCCCTCCGCCAGTCGCCTCCGCCGGGCTCTTGGAGGAGTCGCATAGTTGGTCTAGTGCGGCCGCCTGCTAAGCGGTTATCGGTGTTTAAAGCCGATCGTGGGTTCGAATCCCACCTCCTCCGCCACGAACTCCGGATCCTCGCCCACGTTCACGGTCATCACCACCAGGTCCTCCCCTACGTTATCCGCCGCAAGGCGGTCCATCAGCGGCAGCTCGAACGTGCAGGTGCCACACCAGCTCGCCCAGAAGTAGATCACCCGTGGCCGGCCGTCAAGACCAGACAATTGCACCGGCTCGCCTTCCGGCGCCCGCAGTCGAAACTCCGGTGCCCGGTCACCGATGTTCGCGCCCAGCGGGTCCGCCACCTCGGTCAGGTTCCCGCAGGCCGCCGGCACCACTGTCACCAGTACCGGCGCAATCTCCTCAGGTTCCTGATCAGCCCTGCCCCGGACGTTCTCCATCGGTGGATCCGTAGTTTACAGGTCGTCCTCCTTCCCCTCGCGTCCACCGGAGTACAAAGAGTCAGGATTCATCCGCTGGTGCGCCGGGCCGGCCATCTCCAGCCCGCAACCTTCCGTCGCACGGCTAACCTCCGGCCGGAGGGCTTCCCGCTAGCTGCCGTTCCCGGTCATCTCGTACCGCTGCGCATCCCCGTTCGGGTGTACGTGCGGCACCACCCACGGCTGACCGCTCACGGGGTCGGTCACCACCTCCGCTCTAATCTTGAACACCTCCGCCATCAGATCCGGAGTCAGCACCTCCTCCGGGGTGCCGTCCGCCACCAACCGACCCGCATCGATCACGATCATCCGGCGGAAGAACGCCGCCGCCAGGTTGATGTCGTGCAGGCAGGCCAAAACCGTCACCTCTCGCTTCCGGTTCACGCCGCGAACCAGGTTCAAGATCTCGATCTGGTGCGACAGATCCAGGTGTGTCGTCGGCTCGTCCAGCAGCAGAATGCGCGGCTGCTGCGCCAGCGCCAGCGCCACCACCACCCGTTGCCGCTCGCCGCCGCTCAATTCATTGAAGCGCCGCGACTGCAACTCCGTCGTCTCCGTTTGGGCCAGGGCGCTGTCGACGGTGCGGTGGTCGCGCTCGCTCATCCCGCCCCAGAATCCGAGATGGGGACTCCGCCCCAGCGCTACGATCTCGCGCACCCGGTACGCAAATGGGATATGGAACCCCTGCGGCACCGTCGCCACCATCCGGGCCCGCCGCCGCGCGCCGAGGCCCGCCACGCTGCATCCGTGCAGATCGATCGAACCCGCGGCTGGCCGCGTCAGGCCGTTGATGCAATTCAGCAGCGTCGTCTTGCCCGCGCCGTTCGGGCCAATCACCGCCGCCAAATCTCCCGGCGCCAGGCGGATATCCAGATCGTGCAGGACCGGCTGCCTCGCGTAGGCGAAGCTCAACCCCTTCACCGCAATCGCCGCCCTCTCAGAACTCATGCTGCCCTCGGGCGTGCCGCAGCAGAACGATGAAGAACGGCGACCCCACGATCGCCGTCAGAATGCCCACTGGCAGATCGACCGGCGCCAAGATCCAGCGCGCCAGCAGGTCCATCAGAGCCAGGTACGCCGCCCCCACCATCGCCGACGCCGGTAGCAGCAGACGGTTATTCGGCCCGATCACGATCCGCACCGCGTGCGGCACCATCAGCCCCACAAACGCCACCAGCCCGCTCACCGACACCGCCAACGCCGTCAACAGCGAAGCCAGGCCGATGATCAAGAATTTCGTCCGTTCTACACTGATCCCGACCCGCGCCGCACCCTCCTCACCCAGCGCCAGCGCGTTCAGCCGCATCGTCAGAAGAAAGCCCAGCGCTATCGCCACTGCCATCAGTGGCAGAATCGTGAACAGCGGCGTCCAGCCGGTCACCGAAATGCCCCCGAGCAGCCACGTGAAGTTCTGCACGATCCGCAGTTGTAACCGGTCGCTTAGCAGCACCGCCAGCGCGTTCAACGCACCCGCCACCGACCCGATTGCGAACCCGGCCAGGATCAGCCCGCTCACGCTGCTCTTCCCCTGGTGCCGGGACAGCAAGTACACCACCCAGACCGCCAGGAACGAGCCCACGAACCCCAGCAGCGGCACGATCCCGAAACCCAGCATCGTGAAATTCAGCGCGATCAGGATCGAGCCCGCCGCCGC
>CAZVZW010000151.1:0-3515 GCA_964631365.1 uncultured Chloroflexota bacterium
CGAAGTCGGCGCTGTTGCTCTGCCAGAATCCGTTGACCAGCCCCAGCGCGCGACGCCGCTGGCCGCCGGTGCCGTCCCGGTCGAGAATCTGGGCGCTGCGCCATCGGCCGTCAAAGATGGTCTCCAGGTCCTTGCTACTGAGGGAAAGACCGTCGCGCACCCGTTCGAGGAAGTCGGATATCACGTTGTGGACTACGGCGCCGGCCAACAATCGCGGCTGAAACGGCACCCGAATCTTTTCGACGTAACGAAGGCTGTAGGCCCAGGGGCAGAAGTTGTAGAGGCTGAGCTTTGTATAGCTAAGGCGCAGAGTTGACTCTCGATCGGCAGTTCGATGATGCCGGCGCCGGTCCCGGCCGATAATTGAAGTATGGTGAGATTAGCAGGCATAGAGCGGACGACCGTGAACGAGACGATGTTTGCCCAGGTCCGCCGGTTGGAGTCGGAACAGGACGGCGGGCAGCGGCTTATGGTCCACCGATTGGGCGATCAGCTGACCGGGCCGCGGGACCGCGACGGGAGGCAGGACTTCGATGTCGACAATCTCGTGCCCGGGCTTTTTCAGTTTGTGGACATCCTGATCTAGCCCGGATCCTCGGTATCATGGCGAGCATGGCACACGTGGAACTGACGGGCGTTGGTATCGCCCCAACCGGGTATGCACGGGGCGCGCATGCGGTGGTGGTGGAGATCGTCGCGACGAAGGGCGTCTTGGGAGTGCAGCCACTGTGGACCCACGCGGCGGACTTTCCGGTCGATCTCACTCGTCGGCTTCACGACCTGACTCGGCGCCACGTCGAGCGGACGGAGTTACTGGATCTCGACGACGAAATTGGCGGCCACTACGCAGAGCTGGTGGAAGACCTGCTGGTGGGGGCGCGGATTGGCGATCGGCAGATCCAGTTTGTGGCGATGCAGGGGGTGACGATCGGCGCGGTGGACGAGCATCCGGAGGCGAATCTGTCGGTGGAACTGAAGGTGGCGCACCTGGGAATCACCGTCGTCTCGGATTTCGCGGCGGCGGATATGATGGTGGGGGGGTGCGGATCACCCATCGACACCCTGGTCGATCATCAGATGTTCGAGGGGGAGAATCTCGGTACGCTGGTCGTTTCGCTCGGCGCGCTGGCCGGGATAGCAGTCCTGCCGCCGGCCGGTTCGGACCTAGCCCCATTCGGATTCACCACGGGCCCGGGGATCGTGCTCAACGAGATTCTGGAGCTTCCCGAGTCGGACGACGATCCGGAGACTTCCGGCGGGGATCGGTCGAACGTCATTGCCGAACCGCGGGAAGCTCTGCTGGCCCGCCTGCTGCGCCATCCGTACCTGGAGATCCCACCACCGAAATCGACCGGGGTCGGACCTTTTGGAGCGTGGCTGATCGATGCGGTGCGCAGATGGCCGGAGGCAGAGGGGATCGGGCCGGCGGAGCTGGCGGCGACCTTCCGCGCCTTCACGGCCCGCGCGATCGCCGACGCGGTCACGCGATTTGTGCCCGGTAAATACTCGATTGAGCGGACGATCGTGGGCGGGACGGGGGCGAGCAATCCGGATCTGGTGGCGCAACTGAAGCTCGCGCTGCCGGACTGCCCGGTGTTGCGCTACGAAATGTTTGGCCTGCCCGGTGGCTCCCGCGACGCCATCACCGCGGCGATGCTGGGCGCGACGGCGCTGGCCGGGATACCAAACAACGTGCCCGGAAGTACCGGGGCGGCGGAGCCGGTGGTGATGGGCAAGATCGCCCAGGGGAAGAACTTCAATGCGCTGCGTGGCGAGGCGCTATCCCTACGGAGCGAATGGCTGGGGCAGTAGTCCCGCTGCTAACTCCGTTCCTCGACGGTAACCTTGAGGATGCGGACGTCTTCGGCCGGGGATGATTTCTCGCCGCTTGGGCCGACGTTCGTCTCGACGTCGTCGATCTTGTCGACGGTATCGAGGCCCTCATCGAGCACGCCGAAGAGCGCGTACTGCTTGGGGAGCCGGCCGGTGAGGTCGTCCAGCGTGATGAAGAACTGGCTGCCGCCGGAGCCGGGGGTACCCTTGTTGGCCATGGCGAAGGTGCCTTTGACGTAGTTCAGATCCGAGGGAATAGGGTCTTCCTCGATGGTGTAGCCGGGGCCGCCGGTGCCGGTGCCGGTGGGGTCGCCGCTCTGCAGGACGAAGCCTTTGACGATGCGGTGGACGACGAGACCGTCGAAATACCCCTGCTTGGCCAGGAAGACGAAATTGTTTACCGCGTGCGGCGCGGCGTCGGGGAAGAGCCGACCGCTCATCGTCCCGTGGGTGGTTTCAACCGTCACCAGGTATTCGGTGTCGGTGTCGATCGTCATCTCCGGGGGCGCGTCCCACTGCATGGTCCCTCCATCGGGCTTCGGGCTGCTTGACTCTTCTTCGCCGCAGGCGGACAGCGTGGCCACGAGGAACAGGATCGCCGCAACGATCTTGAGCGCCATCAGAATGCTCCCCAGTGCCTGTACGAGGTGTCCGAACCGCGATTTCAGTTCGTTCGCCGCCTAGTATGCCGCATTGGAGCAGGATGCGGCCTGCCGAAGGCGAGCGGTATTTCGGCCGGGCCACAGCTGCCCGGGTGTCGGACTTGCGCGATGGCGACCGCTCGTCAAGACTGGCGGGGCCGACTTTGCCGGTCTCCGAGCCGCGATTCGATTCCCGCGGGAGCAACACAAATGAATGAGATCAAGGATCTGGCCCGCAGCGCGATTGAACGCCGCCGCCAGGATGTTATCGATGTTGGCGATCGCATCCTGCACATGCCGGAGTTGGGGTTCAAGGAGTACCGGACCGCGGGAGTCGCGAAGGATTTCCTGGAAAGCCTGGGGCTGGTGGTTCGGGATCGAATTGCGTTGACCGGCCTGAAGGCGATCTTGGATACCGGTCGACCCGGTCCGACGGTGGCGGTGATGGGGGAACTGGACGCGCTGGTGGTGGCCGGGCATCCGCTGGCGGACCCGGAAACCGGCGCCGCCCATGCCTGCGGTCATAACGGCCAGATTGCGGGCATGCTGGCTGCGGCGATCGGCCTGAGCGATCCGGTGGTGCTGGCCGGACTCTGCGGACGGATTGTCTTCATCGCCGTCCCGGCGGAGGAGTACGTTGAGGTTGAGTACCGACACGAGTTGGTGCGCAACGGGAGATTGCACTTTCTGGGCGGGAAGCCGGAACTGGTGGCGCTGGACGAACTGGCCGACGTGGACATTTGCATGATGGTTCACCTGGCGCCGATGGAGCACCGGGCGGGTGTGGCTGAGTCCAACAACGGCTGCGTGGTGAAGATGATCCGCTTCCTGGGCAAGGCATCCCACGCCGGCGGCGCGCCGCACGATGGCATCAACGCTTTGAATGCCGCCAATCTCGCGATCCAGGCGATCCACGCCCAGCGGGAGACCTTTCGTGATGAAGACGCCATCCGGGTCCACCCGATCATCACCCGCGGCGGGGACATCGTGAATGTGGTCCCGGTGGAAGTCACGTTGGAAACCTACGTGCGCGGGAAGACT
>CAZVZW010000152.1:0-3510 GCA_964631365.1 uncultured Chloroflexota bacterium
CCCAGGTCGTCGCCGACTTCGCCGGTCACGCCGGGTCCGACCTTGATCGCGGAAGTGTCCATCGTGAAGGCGGTTTCGGTGGCCATCCTGATCCCAATCTCCGGGCTGTTGCCCTGCTACTTTACGCGAGCGGCCCCCGTCCGCCTTTCTCCACTGATTTATCCGCCGGCGGCCTGCGGCCGAGTCGCCGTCGCCTTGAAAAAGGTGTAGCAGAAGGCGCCCCCGGGTACGCGCGATACCGCCAGCAGATCGCGGGCGCCTTCGTCAAAGGTCTCCGCCTCGATCAGTCCCCACTCCAGCGACGCTTCCCGCGCGCCCAAGACCATCGGCACGATCGTCTTTTCAACGAACGCCACCATAAGGTGGGGCTGTGATTCATCGGCGTAGACCATCCGTGGCGAGACTCGCACATCGGCGAAGCCGGCGTCGGTCAGCAGCGGGTAGAGCCGCCGGCCGATCAGGGAGTCGCCCTGCAAGCGGCGCTGAACTTCGATCAGGCATTTCCAGGCCCGCTGCGCCGGAACCGTCTCCGGGTGCCAGTAGCAGGAACCGTGATCGCCTTCGACCACGTAGACCCGCCCGCCGGGCTTCACCAGGCGGCGCACCATCGCCAGCGCGCGGGCCGGGTCCGGAACGTGTTCTAGCAGGTAGCTCACCAGGGCCGCGTCGAACTGTCCGTCGGCGAACGGCGGGGTCAGCAGGTCGGTGCGCAGCAACGCCACGTTCTCCAGTTCGCCAAGCCCCTCCCTGGTCCGCGCCAGCGATTCGGCGGACAGGTCGAAGGAGGTGAATTTGGTGTTCGGGAAGCGACCCGCCAGGGGCATGGTCTGCGCGCCTACGCCGCAGCCCGGTTCCAGCACCCGATCGCCCGAGGCGAAGGACGTGTCAGCGTGGATCAGGTCGCGCACCGAGTCGGCCTGGTCGGCCAGTCGCTCGGCCTCGCGGTCGGAATAGCCGTGGACATACTGCTGCATCGGTGGGGGGCACTTTCGCGGCCGTGAATGAACGGGTTCAGGCTCCAACGACCGGTATGATTCTATCGACCGGCCGCCGCCGCGACGGCCGGCGTGGAATATGGCCCCCCGGTGTTTTCGGTGCACCTTGGTCCGGCGGAGGAAGGTTCGGGGCGGCACGCTTCCGATATACGCGACGTTCGGTACTTCCACCGGATTCACGTCGCCGGACCGGGCCGGGTGATCATCACCGTCGGTGTGCAGCAGTTGGTTGAAGTGACCGATTACGACAACCTGCTGGAGTTCATTCGGATCGAAGTCTCCGACGACGAACTTCGGATCTCACGGGAACGCCCGATCCGCACCCGCGAGCCAAGCAGTGTCACTATCACGGTCTTATTGCTCGACGCGGTCGAGGTGATCGGCTCCAGCGGCTAGCATGTGGCCCGGACGGTCACGTCGGCCGCCCGGAACCATCCAGGGAACGTGAGCCGCATGCTGTCCCGGCAGATGGTCGCGTTCACGTTCCCTGCCTACCGCCGGCTCTGGCTGGCGTCGCTGGGCTACTCGCTCAGCTTCTGGATGGAGCGGGTGGCGGTCGGCTGGTTCGTCTTCGATTTCACCGGCTCGATCTTCCTGGCGGCGCTGGCATTCGCCGCCCAGAACCTGTCCAACATGCTCTTCGGCCCCCTGGCCGGCGCGGTGGCCGATCGCATCGAGCGGCCGCGTTTGCTCGCGCTGACCGGCCTCACCGGGGGAATTATCGCCCTGTCGATGGCGGTGGTCGTGGTGATGAGTCCAGCGTCGATCTGGCTGATCCTGACCCTTACCGGCCTACGCGGCGCGGCCCGCACCTTCGAGGTACCGGCGGTCCAGGCACTGATGACCGACATCGTCGGCCCCAACCATTCGACTAACGCCGTCGGCGCCTACATCCTCGGCCTGCGGATGGTATCGGTGGTCGGTGGATTGGGGGCCGGCCTGCTGATCGAGTTCGTCGGTCCGGCGGCGGCTTTCTTCGTCGGCGGAGTGGCGGCGCTGCTCGGTGCGTTCGGGGTGGTCGGCATTCGTGGGGCCGGCCCACCTCCCGAGCCGGCGACCCGATCCGTCTGGTCCGACCTGGTGACGGGGCTCACGACAATGCTCGGCGACCGGGTGGTGCGACTGCTGCTCGGGCTGACCCTGCTGGTCGAGATCTTCGCCTTCTCCTACCACTCTCTGCTCCCGGCCCTGGCCGAACAGGCGCTGCAGGTCGGCCCGACCGGACTGGGCACGCTGACCCTCTTCTCCGGTCTCGGGGCCATCCTGGGATCGATCGCGCTGGCGCTTCTCGGCTCGGTCGAGCGGCGCGGCCGGATATTGCTCGGGGTCACCCTGGGCTACGGCGTGCTTCTGCTGCTGGTGGCGGCGGCTGATCGGTTCTACGTGGCGCTGTTCATGGTCCTTGGGGTCGGGGCGATGGCGGCGCTGTTCGACGGCCTGCAGTGGATTCTGCTGCAGGCCAATATGCCGCGGGCGATGCGCGGCCGCGCCGTCGGCGGTTGGGTCTGGGCCATCGGCCTGGGGTGGGTCGGACCGCTGATCCTGGGCGGCATCGGCGAGGCGCTGGGAGTGTCGGCGGCGATCGCCATTGGCGGCGGCGTGGTCGTGGCCCTGGCCATCCTGGCGACGGTCTTCGTGCCCGGACTGCGCCGCGCCTGACCCTCCGCGGGGGCCTTCCCGGCGACCCGGTGCCGGCCAACTCGCCTTCGGCGGCCCTCTTGTAGGAGAATCACGCGAGCGTTCCACGAGCGCGGCCCGCGGACCGACCGGCGAGGCGCCGATGTCGCCGGCCGCGCGCGTCGCAACACAGGAGAGATAGATGCCCAACGGATACACCGGCAAGGTCTTGCGCGTCGACTTAAGTAGCGGCAAGACTTCCATCGACGAGCATGGCGATGTCTTCTACCGGACATATGGCGGCGGCGCCGGGATGATTGCGTATTACCTGCTGAAGGAAGTCCCGCCCTCCGTCGACGCCCTCGGCCCCGACAATCACCTGATCGTCGCCAACGGTCCGCTCACCGGGATTCCGGTCGGCGGCACCGGCCGCAACTGCATCGGCGGCAAATCGCCGCTTACCGGGGGCTTCGGCCAGGCCGACGTCGGCGGCTACTTCGGATCTGAACTCAAACGCGCCGGCTGGGACGGGATCGTCGTCACCGGCGTCTCCGACAAGCCCGTATACCTGTCGATCGTGGACGACGAGGTCGAAATTTGCGACGCCGCCCACCTCTGGGGCAAGACCAGTGGGCCCACCGAGGACAGGATTCGCGAGGAAATGGGCGACAAGGGCATGCGCTTCGCGCTGATCGGACCGCCGGGTGAGAAGCTGTCGAACATCGCCGGGATCATCGTCGACAAGTCCCGCGCCGCCGGACGCTCCGGCATGGCCGCGGTGATGGGCTCCAAGAAGTTGAAGGCCATCGCGGTGCGCGGCCACAGCAACGTCCAGGTCGCCGCCCCGGAGCCGTTCAAAGACATGGCCAAGTGGGTCAACAACGCCCAGCACGACCGG
>CAZVZW010000153.1:0-3485 GCA_964631365.1 uncultured Chloroflexota bacterium
AATCAGCGGTCTGGAGCGCGGCAGTGGACTGGCTCCCGGTGGCGGCCTCGGCGCGCTCGATGGCGCCGGTGGCCGAGCCGACCCCGAAGGTGATGCCGGCCAGGATCAGCATGGCGATGCCGGAGATGATCGGAAAGACGATTAGCTCGCGGTCTTTCTGGAGCACGGTCCAGCAGATCTTCATGATGTCCCAGGTGCGGCCGATGGTCGCGAACATGTAGTGCTCCAGTGTGGTTGCGGGAAGTTCCTCTTTGATTCAATTCTAGACGGTGGGGCGCGGGATGTGGTCGGGGAATTGGTCGCCGGGGCCGGCGCGGGCGGGAATTGCCGTAGCATGGCCGGGTCGCCAGGTCGGCTGAAACGGGGGAGTCCAGGGGCAGATACTGCTGGCCGGAGCGGTGGTGGTGGGGTGGGGCTGGCGCTGCAATTGGTAGTGTCGGTGTGGGCGGCCGGGGCCGTCGCACTGGCCGGCGGGGCGACGGCGCTGCGGGCGGTGATCGTGCCGGCCGATGCGCCCGCGCGCCGGGCTGATGGCGGGGCTGCGGTACGATTGGAGCAGACTGGCGAGACCTATTCGGTGACGTTCGTCCGGTCGTGAGTCGCCGCCCGGCCGGGGCGGTGGAATGGCAAAGACAGGAGATCTCAATGGCCCACCAGGTGTGTTTCATCGGCGCCGGCGCGATGGGCGGAGCAACCATCCGCGGTCTGCTGCGCGATGAAATCTTTCAGCCCTCCGAGATCGTGGCCTGCGACCCGGCCGAAGACGCCCTGACCCGACTGCGCAGCGATCTGCGGATCGACACCACGACCGACAACGTGGAAGGCCTGAAGGGCGCGCGGGCGATGTTCCTGGCGGTGAAACCGCAGCACCTGGAAGTGGTCTGCGCCGGGCTGTTCCCGGTGCTGCAGGAAGACCAACTGGTGATCTCGATCGTGGCCGGCGCCCGGCTCAGCACCCTCTGCGCACACCTGGACTCCCGCCGCGTGATACGCGCGATCCCGAATACGCCGGCGCAGGTCGGCGCCGGGGTGATTCTCTGGACGGCCGCGGACGGGGTCTCACCGTCGGACCTTGAAGAAACCCGGCGAATCCTGCGCGGTCTGGGCACCGAACTGCACACCGACGACGAGCGCCACATCGACATGGCGACTGCCGTCAGCGCCAGCGGCCCGGCCTATGCCTACCTGATTCTCGAAGCCTGGACCGACGCCGGCGTGCGCATCGGCCTGCCCCGCGACACCGCCGAACAACTGGTGCGCGAAACCCTGATCGGCTCGATGCGGATGCAGGAGGCCACCGGCCGCCACCCGGCCGACCTGCGCGCCCAGGTCACTTCACCGGGCGGCACGACCGCCGCTGCGCTGCAGGCGTTCGAGGAGGCCGGCTTGCGCGCCTCCTTCGGCAAGGCCATCGACGCCGCCTTCCGCCGCTCGATCGAACTCGGCGAATAGCAGCGGCCACAGGCTGCCTTTCTTTCCAGAGGGCTCCGGCGCGCAAGGCTGCCCCGGCAACGGCAACGTAAGCTCTTCAGACACAACAGCCTGTGTCTGCTGCTAGATGATCTCCAGGTAGTCGCGGTCGGGTAGTTCGGGAAGGGGGACGGTGGGGAGTTCCTGGTACCAGAACGCGACCGAGGAAATGTCGTCCTGGAGGGGCAGATAGCGCCCTTCGGTGCTGGCTTCCACGTCGCCGAACTGCTGCTCGATCGGCAGGTAGCGCGTGCTCGTCTCGCCCACCCAGCCCAATGCCTGGATGGTCACCTTCAGGTCTTTCTGGAAGCGCACCGGGTCCATCACGTGCCAGCGGTAGAGGCCGAAGCGCTGGTTCGCCTGGTTCTTCTCGCCGCCCCATAAAACCTGGTGCATGCCGAGGTAGGGGGTGGAGTAGGCGACGTATTCCCCATCGACATCCCAGTTGTAGGCGCCGCCGAAGTAATCCTCGACCCCGGTTCCGCAGATGGTCGGAAATTCGCCGTCGCCGTCCATGAAGAACTTGATCTCGCCGGAGCCCCACCAGCCGTCGTTGTTCACCCCCCAGGCCATCGCCGTGCCGACGTAGTGACCGCGACCGGAGACCCCGTCGAGGATGGTGTGCACCTCTTTGAAGGGCAGTGGATTGTTGCGACGGAACTGGGCATGAAAGTAGTCGGCGTCGTCCGGAACCCGGGTCAGCGTGTAGTTGATCTGGTAGTAGCAGGGCACCTGTTGGGAAGAGCGGTTCTCGAGGGTGATCCGGCAACTCCGGCGGAACGGCATCTCCCAGTAGCAGTTGACGCCGTTCCGCGGATTCACGGCGACCGGCAAGGAACTGAGCTGGGTGAATTCGCCCCAACCGATCGCGAAGAAGTCGCCCATCGGGCACTCGACCGACGCCTGCTCCTGGCCGTCCCAGTAGATGCGCAGGATGCACTCGCGGCGCACGGTCAGCCCGGCGAACCACATGCTCTGGATGGCACCCGGGCCTTCGATCTCGGCGAGGGTATAGAGCTCACCGGGCTGGATCCAGACCGCCGGCGCGACCTTCCAGCCCTGGCCCAGGTGACGGGCGCCGCGGGCGCCGTAGCCTTCGGTGGCCATGCCGCCGCGGCCCTTTGCGCCGGTGGGATTCTCGGCGCTGATGGAGCGGGTAGTGGCGTCGGAGTGCCGGGAGAGATTGCCCAGATTCATTCCCAGGCCGTTGAATCCGGGCATCGTTGGCCTCCTCGGTTGTGGTGTTAGGTCAGCAGGCCCTCGGCGGCCACCATCTTCAGGCTCTTGTCCAAGGCGTCGATGGTGAGATCGGTGTCGTCTTCGGTCAGCGCCGCCGAGGTCATCGCACCCCAGTGCACGCCGTGGAGCATCATCGCGGTCTTCAGCGGCCCGCCGATGGCGCCCATGGCGGTGCGGTCCTCACGGCCGTTGAAGGACACGTAGAAGAACGAGTGTGAGCCGTAGGTGTGGGCGTCGATGCCGTGTTCGCCGATGACCCGGTTGAACCCGATGCGCAGGCGCTCTGCGGCGGCGTTGGCCGTCGCGTGGGCGTTGCCGTCGGCAATCTGCTCCAGGCAGGCGACGCCGGCGGCCGCTGACAGCGGGTTGGCGTTGAAGGTGCCTTGGTGGGAGATACGGCCGCCGCGGTTCCAACCGGTCTCATCACGCATCTCGATCTGGGAGACGAACTTACGCTGCCCGGTGACGGCGCCGCCGGGGAGGCCGCCGGCCAGGATCTTGGCCAGCGTGGTCATGTCGGGGGTGATACCGAATTCCTGCTGGTAGCCGCCGGGGCCGAAGCGGAACCCGGTGATGACTTCGTCAAAGATCAATGGCACGTCCAGCTCGGTGCAGATGGCGCGTAGCTGGCGGACCCACTCGACATCGGTCGGGGTGCCGCCGCCGCCGGCTCCGGAAGGCTCCAGGATGACGCAGGCATAGTCCCCAGCGGACAGGGTCTGGCGGACCAGGTCGGCGTCGTTGACCGGGATGGCGGTGACCAGGTCGCGCACCAC
>CAZVZW010000154.1:0-3475 GCA_964631365.1 uncultured Chloroflexota bacterium
CTGCTCTGGGGGCCGACCCAGGACTACATCGGCGCCGCCGCCATCGACATGGACCCGGAAACCGGCACCGTCGCGGTCGGCTCCGTGCGACAGGGCGTCCACCAGGTCGTCATCATCGACCGCGAGGGCCAACTGGTGCAGCGCTTTGGCGTCGGCGAGCGCATCCGCCGCGTCTTCCTGGTCGAGGGCGGCCGCCTGACCGTCGTGGACACCGAAGCCGGGCTGGAGATCTACGAGAACGAACGCGGCGAGTTCCAGCGCGACATTCCGTTCGAGTTCACGGTCATCGCCACCAACCCGGCCGGGACCGTCCTCTACCTGGGCAGCCAGAAGGGCCTGGCCGCCTACGATCTCGGCGGCGCCCAACTCTGGTTCAACGACCAGGTGGCGCCACGGACGCTGATGACCTCGGACGGCTATGTCTGCGGTCTTTCTTCGGACACCTCGATTAGCGTCATCCAGGCCGACGGCGGTTACCTGGGCGAGGCCACCACCTTGGCCTCAATCCGCGCCGCCGGGCTGGCCGCCGCCACCGACCGGCTGGTCGCCGCCAGCGCCGAGCGTTACGTGCTGGCCTGGCAGTTGCCGCGCCCGGACGTCTAGACCCGGGCATCAGTCCTCGGCGAACGCCTCCCAGAAACCCCAGCGCGTGTCCAGCACCGGCCAGTCCGGGTCGGCGGCGATGTCCCGCGAATCCATAGCCAGATCGCCGTCCGCTCCCCGGTGACTTAGCAGCCAGATCGCGATCAACGTGAAATAGCTGTCCGGCCCGGCCAGCGCATAGGACCGCTCCTGGTACGACCGGTAGATCGGCAGGAAGAACTCGCCCTTCTCCTTCTGGTAGGGGACCAGCTTATCAACGATCCGCTGGCAGTAGAGGGTGTCGTCCTCGGTACGCATCATCCGGCCATAGGCCCGGCAGACCAGTGGGCGCGCCGGGTAGACCGTGCAACCGTCCTCGTCGAGCAGCGGGCAGGGCGTCGACTCGTTGCCGAACATGTCATCGATGTAGTCACGGGTCGCCGCCGAGTCCATGTTCATGGAGCCCAGCCGCATCCAGCGCGGCAGCACCGTGTCGCCATCACCAAGCAGCGCCTCACACCGGACAATCGCCGCCGAGCGCTGCTCGGCCGACCAGTTCGCCATCATCCAGGCGTGCAAGATCTTCCACTCGGCAAACGTCACCAGGGGCAGTTGCCCGCAACACTCAATGCAATTCGCATCGCAACGCATGCAGGCGTGGCGCTCCTCGACCACCTCGCCCAGGTAGCCGATCAGTCCGTACAGATCGGGGACGGAACCGCTCTCCTCCAGCGTCTCCAGGGCGGCATCGTAGGCGGCCCCGGGGTCCTGCGCGACCGCCCGCCGCAGGCGTTCCACCGGATCGTCGCCGAGGTCGCTGGTCGTCAAATGCCGGTCGGTCACATTTCTCCGTTTTCGCGATTGTCATCTAGTTCGGCCGCTAGGATAACGACCGGCGGGCCGCCAATGATGACGCGACCAGGCCGGCCGCGCACATGATTCTCCCCGAACTCAACAGGAGCACCGGCTTTGAACGCAGTCCCCGCGACCCTTAACGAAGGCAACTATCAACAACTCCTCGACCTGCTGGAGACCTGCTTCGTCGATGACGTGCGCGAGTATTTCGATCTGCACCAGCGCTGCGATCCGGCCTACGACTACTCCCAGGGCCAGATTCTCACTGCCGATAATCGGATCATCAGCCACGTCCAGGTGTTCCACCGAAAAGTGGGCTACGGCGAGGACAGCATCCCCTACGGCGGCATCGGCGATGTGGCCACCCACCCGGATTGGCAGGAGCAGGGACTATCCGCACTTCTGCTCAAGCAAGCGATCGGCTACATGGATACTCAGCGACTTCCGCTGTCGATCCTCTTCACCAAACGGGTTTCGCATTACGCGAAGCACGGCTGGCACCAGATCCCGGGCATGGTCGTACGCGCCGACGTGCCGGAAGAGTTGCCACCGGTGCCCGGCGGGATCGCCATCCGGGACCCGCTGGAAGATGCTAGTGACCTGCTGGAACTGTACGAAGATGCGATGGCCGGGCTGGTCGGGCCGGACCGCCGGACTCTCGATTACATGACCGGCCAGGCCCGCTGGCTACCGCTCCAAGGCGAGGTCCGCTGCGAGTTATACCACCAACTCGGACACCCGGTCGGCTACCTGCGCACCCGCGTCGAGCGCGGCGAAATTCGGGTCATGGACGTCTGCGCCAGCAGCGAGGGCCTGGGCCGACTGGCGGCCACCCGGGCTCTCCACCACGCCCGCGAAGCCGACTGCCGACACATTCAGGCCACCTTCCCATCGCGCAGTCGGCTGGCGGCGGCATTCGTCGAGATCACCGGGGCCGAGCGCGAACCGGGCAGTCATCGGATGATGCGGCTCAACAATCTACGCGGAACCCTAGAGCAACTTGAACAGACCTTCGCCACCCGCCTGCGCGACCCGTATCCACAGCCGCCGTTCGCACTGACTGTCGGGGAAGAGGTGGTGCGCCTGGAGCCGCGTCCCCGGGGCATTGCCCTGGGCGAAGCCACCGGCGACGAGCCGGTGATCGCCATGGACCCGAAGCTCTTCCTGGACCTCCTCATGGGACAGCCCGGCAGCCACCGACGGCTGACCGCCGGCGGCGGCGACGCCGGATCGCTGGCCGTGCTGCAGCGAATGTTTTCGGAGTCCGGCAACGTCTCCTGGCCGGCCGACGGCTTCTAGCCGGGTACAGGGTGCTCACCGACGGCCGGCGCCAACCCTCATTTCTGGCCTACGGCCCCGGCGACAGTCCCTCCTGAAATCGGTTTTGGGAAGGCACGCCGACATCTTCTAGACTCCGGGCGGGGTAGGAAAAGGGATAGCCGGACGGCGCTCAGTCCCTCAATAGACACGACCCGGCTTCGCCCGGTCCAAGGAGAATCTCATGGAAGCCGCACGACGCTATCTGGCGGAATTCGTAGGCACCTTCGCGCTCGTCTTCATCGGCACCTTCGTGGTGGCGGTCGGCGGCGAGCGCCTCGGCGGCGGTGCCGCCACAGTGGTAATCGCCGCCTTCGGGCACGGCCTGATCCTGATGGCAATGGTCTACGCCCTGGGGGCCGTATCCGGCGCCCATGTGAACCCGGCCGTGACCATCGGAGTCCTGGCGATCCGCAAGATTTCGGTTCCCGACGCCGCCGGCTACATCATCTTCCAGCTACTCGGTGCGGTCGTGGCGGTGCTGTTGCACGCGGCGATCCTCAGCAAAGGCGTCACCAGCTACGGCCTCACGACTCCCGCCCCCGATGTAAGCGACGGGGCGGCCGTGCTGCTCGAAGCGGTACTCACCTTCTTCCTGGTAACCGCCGTGCTGACAACTGCGGTCAGCGGCAAGGCCCCGCCCGGATTCCACGGCCTGGCTATCGGCCTGACCCTGGCCGCGTCCATCCTGGCCGGCGGCGCCCTGACCGGCGCCCCGCTG
>CAZVZW010000155.1:0-3465 GCA_964631365.1 uncultured Chloroflexota bacterium
GGGCGCACCGCGCGATTTCGGTAACCCCGTCGCCCACCGCCACAACCTCGCCGCTGACCTCATGGCCCACGCAGATGTGCCCCGGCACGGCCGACGCCTGCAGGGCGTGGAGGCGATGCAGGTCACTGCCGCAGATGCCGGCCCGCAGCGTCCGCACCGTCACTTCGCCGGGCCCCGGCGTCGGGATTTCGTAGAAGTCATCGACTAGGATGTCGTCGTGCGTGATCTTGGCGGTCTTCAATTTCGATCCCGTCCTCTCGGTTAAGGGCAATGAGGGTCGGGGGCGACACCCGGCGGCCCGGTAGACGGCGACCCTCCGCTTCGGCCTAGTCCCGAACCGTCACCGGCCCCTGCAGCCAGGCTAACAGCGCTGCCAGCAACGCGACCCCGGCCGCGGCGAAGAATGCGATCTGGAAGCCAAGTTCCAGGGACGCCACCGGCGAGTGGAGCGCTACTTCCGTACCGGCATCCATGGTAACCACAACCGCGAATAGCGTCGCCCACGCCGCTTGCCCGATGGAAAATCCCAGCGTGCGGGCCGTCGCCAGGAAGCCGCTGGCCACGCCCAGCTTGGAACGCGGCAACGACCCGACGATCGCGCTATTGAGCGTCCACTCGAATGAACCCAGCCCCGCCCCGCCGATCGCCATTGCCAACACCACCCGCGGGATACTCGCTTCGGCACCGAGCAGACCCAGGCTGAAGATGCCCACCGCCATCAGCACCAGTCCGAAGGTCGAGGGTATCCGTGGTCCGATCCGGTCCGACACCCGCCCGGCGGGATTGGCGATGAACACCATCATCCCCGGGAAGACCGACGAGATAATGCCGACCTCCACGACCGACAGGCCCAGAACGTGTTTAAGGTAAAACGGAATCAGCAGGAACGTCGAGGTCAGCGCCGCGAACCCGAAGAATGACGCGCTCATCGGCAGGCGGAACGACCGGTTCCGAAAGAGCGACAGATCGACCATCGGGAAGCGCACCTTCTTCTGCGAGTAGATGAACGCCGCCAGCAGCGCCACGCCGGTCGTGCCCAGCCCGAGAATCGGCCACGAGGTCCAACCTATCGACCGGCCCTGGGTGATCGCGAACAGCAGCGGCGCCGTCCACCCGATCATCAGGACCGTGCCGAGGATGTCGAATCCTTCGCCCTTGATCCGTTCCGACTCGGTCAGAAAGATCAACCCGCCGACGACCATCAACGCTGCAATCGGCATCTCAATAAAGAACATCGCGTGCCAGCCCAGGCCGTCAACGATGAAACCGCTCAGTATCGGCCCCGACACCAGCCCGACCGAGGTCACCGTCCCCACCACCCCCAGCGCGCGTCCCCGCGCCTGCGGCGGAAACGCCCCCACAATCAGCGCCGGTCCCATGGAATTCAGCGCCGCCGCGCCGATGCCGATCACCGCGCGGCCGGCGATAAGCATCAAGAGACTCTGACTGAATGCCGAAATCGTGGCGCCGACGAAGAATATTGCCACTCCGTACAGAAACACCCTCTTGCGGCCCATCAGGTCGGCCAGCCGTCCGGCGCCCAGCAACAGCGCGCCGGTGACGATGATCGTCACCAGCGTCGCCCACAGCACGTCCTGCACGTCGAGCCCCAGGTCGTCGGCGATGGTTGGCAGCGCTACTCCCAGGGCGGTGGGATCGAACGTCGCCAGCAGCACTCCGGTCGCGCCAAAGACGGCGGCGGCCAGCGAGGAAGGCAGAATGCCCGCGCCGCCCGGACTCGGAATCTGGCTGGAACCTTCGTTCGTGTTCATGCGGGCGCGTGGCTAGCGCGGATTCTTAACGCCGCGCAAACCGGTCGGCGCCGGAATCCCGCGGGGATACCCGTCGGCCGTCGGCAGCGAGCGCAATCTACCGCTAGCCAGGACCGCTCGACGCCGCAGATCTTGAGGCGATCTTCCCTCCCGGTCCGAAGGCAAACGCCAGCACCGCCAGCAGGCCGGCGAGCGCCACAACGATCGCCGCGCCAAACATCGTGTGAAATCCCGCCACGTCGACCAACCGTCCCAGCAGCAACGGCGCCGGTAGCGCCAGCGGACCGAGGATTAGGTTCAACCCCGCCATGTACTCGGGGCGGCGCGCATCCGGGGCCCTTTCCAGCACGATCGCAATATCGGCGATGATGAACATGGACACCATTCCCGCCAGGGCCACCGCCGCGTAGATCAGCGCCAGATCGGTGGCGCTGAACGCCAGGGTGATGGCCGCCACCGTGGCCAGGCTGCCGAGCACCGGCAGAATGCGAACCCCGAACCAGTCGCCGAGCCAGCCGCCGCTCAGTGATCCGGTCACCTGGCTCAGCAGGAACACCGTTGTTAGCCGGGCCACATCGGCGCCGGTCGCGCCCAGGTCGCGGGCGCCCAGCACGGTGATGAATGCGGTAGCGGCAATCGCCCAGGCCACGACCACCCGGGCGCCGGCGTAGTACAGGAAGCCGCGATCTTCAACAAACACCCTCGGGATCTTGCGCATCGTCCTCCAGAACAACCGACCCGCATCATCCGGATCCGGCGAAGGCGGCTCGCGCAGCGGTAGGAACAGCAGGGACCCAACGCAAATCATCAGGCCCGCCACGGCGATCAGCGTGCCGTAGCCGTGCGGGAAGGCGTCGTCTCCAAGCAACCCGGACGCCACCGCGAGACCGGCCGCGCCCAGCAGGTCGCCGGTCGCCGTGCTGGCCCCGAAGAACCTCCCGCGCACCCGTGGCGCAATGATCTTGCCCATGATGTCCACCCAGCCGGTCGCGCCGACCCCGGCTGAGCCGTGCAACATGATCAACGCCGGGAAGAACGTCGCCAACAGGAGTGTCGGTTTGGCGTCGCCGGCGGCCAGCACCAGCAATCCAAAGAGCGCGAAGGCCAGCGCTCCGATCGCGTTGGTGGTCGCCAACCAGTTCTTCTTGATCCGCTTGCTGGCGAATATCGATGGACCCACGGCCTGTGGCAGCGAGAAGCTCAACTGCACCATCGCCGGCACCATCCCCACGATCACCGCCGATTCCGTCAAATGGCTGACGAACACCGGCAAGATCGTCACCGCCGAAACCAGGTTGATGCCGGTGAAGAAGATCAGGTTATTGCCGAAGAGCAGCGCGTAGTTGCGTCCTGATCCACGGCGCGGCCTATCGGGCCGCTGGCTTTCAGCATTCATCGCGCGGAGTCTACGCTCGTTCGGGATTCCCTATTGAGGCGGGCCGCGCCCGGGCCGGGCGCGCCGTGGGTCTATTCGAGCGCCAGGTAGCGTGTGTTCTCGTCGGAGAACGAGAATAAATCTTCGTAGATCAGCACCAGCGAGCCCTCACCGGCTCCGGCCTGGAACGTCACCCAGCCCTCAACCGACCCGCCCGGAAACAGCTCGGCGTACAGCTTGGGCCGCGGGTTCACGATCGGTGGCCGGTCCCAAATCTCTCCCTGATTGCCCACGGTGTAGAACGAGAACCCACCCACA
>CAZVZW010000156.1:0-2388 GCA_964631365.1 uncultured Chloroflexota bacterium
TCAACCGCGCCCGCGGCAAATCAGCGGCGGCCTGGGAAGTCAAGATCGAGCGCCTCGCCGCGGAAGTCCGCCGGGTGTTGAAACCCGGGGCGCACACCGTGATCACCTACACCGATTCCCACCGGGGCACCTCAGAGCTGCTGTTGGCCGCCTTTCAGGCGGCTGGGTTTGACGTTGTGGATAGCTCCGCCCGCATCGAGATGTCGCAAAATACCTACGTCCAGCGCACTAGTCGCGGCGCCGAGCAGCGCCATCCCCTGCTCGTCTTGAAACGTCAGTAACCGAGAAGCCGAGGGAGCGCCCCAGCCATGAACAAGATTTCCCGCCGCGAGCGCAGCGAACTCGCCAGCCTGCTACGCCGCTGGAAGACCACATCCGAGGCCGTCCGCGAATTGCTGGCCGGCCAGGCCTACGGCGAGGACGGATTCGATCACGCGCGGCTGCGAACCGCCTGGGACGCTCGCGGCGAGGCCGAGGAAGCAGTCATCACTTTCTGGTCCCGACCCCGCGAGTAGCTACAACATCTGGTGCTTCCAGAAGGAGAAGGCCGTCGTGTGCCCCACTGGTTGTATGCAACGTGCCTTCATACAGAACCGGTAGGTCTATAATCGGCTCGATCTGACCCGGCTCCGATAAGCCGGGCGCTCACTCGAACACGCCACCCGTCACGCCGACGCCCGGTGCCGGGTGATGGAGGTTAGGGAGATGACCAAACAGTGGCGACGATCGCCGGCGATCGTCCTGATTGCGGCATTGGCCGGTCTTCTTCTTGTGGCCGCCACCCTCGCGGTACCCACCGGCGCCGCCGCCACGACGTTCACCTCGGTCACGGTACTCGCCAACGACTTCGTCACCGATCCCACCGGCGCCAACACTAGCCTGCGGCACAACGTTCCCAACCTGCGGGTCAGCATCGACGGGACCTTCCAAGACGCCAATTTCAAGGACCACTACAACAGCACCGGCGCCGCCGATCGCTGGGGCCTGCCCACCTCCGAGGTTTTCGAGGAGGAAAGCGGCTCCCTCACCCAGTATTACCAGCGTGGCACCGTCGATTTCCACAAGCGCAACGACCTCGGCGGCATCTGGGTGCTCGAGCGCCGGCTCACCTGGGACTACATGGGCGGCGGCCTCGGCACCAGCAATGACCAGGGCGTCGAGCCCGGCATCACCAATCCAAACACCGGGACCGCGCTCGGTCCCTGGGGCCACAAAATCTCCAACGTCGACGTCACCGGCAAAACCACCGGCTTCCGTGACTTCTTCGACCGGCTCGGTGGAGTCAACAGCTTCGGCTTCCCCAAGACCGACGCCCGCGAGGACACCGGTAACGTCGGCACCCTGCTGGCCCCCGGCTCCACGCCCGGCATCACCCGTCAGTATTTCCAGGCGGCCGTTCTCGAAAGTTTCCCCAACAATGCGCCCGGCTACCGGGTCACGCTGACCCTGCTCGGCGACCAGCTTCGGGACCAGACCTACCCCAACAACACCTGGGTGGCGCTGGTGCCGTTCCAGGGCGCCACCGCTCTCCTGGCCGGTCAGTCCTACACCGTCCGCCGGGTTGAAGCGACCCCGGCGGCGACGCCGACGGCAGTCCCCACCGCCACCCCGGTCGGCCCGACGCCGACCCCCACCGCCACCCCGGTCCCCTCCGTCGACACGACCAAAGAGTTGATCATCATCGGCACCACCGGCAATGGCTTTTCGGTGTTCGACGGGACGATCTGGCGCACCGTCAACGTCGACAACTCCGACCTGGGCAGTGACTCAATCAACACCTTGTTCGTTGATGGCAACAACCGCATCTGGGTCGGCACCGACGACCGGCTCTACCGCTTCAATCGCGATCTCACCCTGGACGCCACCTTCAGCACCGGCATGGGCAGCAACAACGTAACCGCGCTCGCGGGCACCAGTCCCGGCGGGGTGATGTTCATCGGCCATCCCGACGCCGGGGTCAGCGCCTACGATCCCAGCCAGTTGCTCGCCGCCACCCAAGATCAGTACCACCCCTACCGCACCGACAGCAGCAGCCTGCCCAGCAACGCCGTCCGCGATCTCCACCTGGTGGACTCCAGCCTCAACCGGGTTTGGATAGCCACCGGGAACGGTGCGGCCTTCTTTGACGGCGCCAACGACTCCTGGACGGTGCTCCAGACTGTCGACGCCACCAACCTGCCCAGTATCGATATCAACGCCGTGTCGGTGTCTCCGTCAGCGGGAACCATCTGGATAGGCACCAACGGCGCCGGTGTTGCCCAGTCGCCGAGTGGCACCGCCGGCACCTTCACCACCAACACCACCGCCAACGGACTCGGGAGCGACACGGTGAACGAGATCTTCATCGCTTCCGACGGTACCGTCTGGCTGGCAACCGCTGGCGGACTC
>CAZVZW010000156.1:2398-3452 GCA_964631365.1 uncultured Chloroflexota bacterium
CACCCGATGGAGTCTCACCTTCAACAACCTCAACACCGGCAATTCCGGCCTGATCAACGCCACCGTCAGGGCAATCGCCGAAGACACCGCCGGCATTCTCTGGATCGCCACCGCCAACGGCATCAGCCGCTACGACCCGAGCGCACCCTCCGGCACCGGGTGGACCAAGTACCAGACCGCGGAAGGCCTCGCGAGCGGCGACACCACCGCTATCGCGGTGGTCCCGGCCCAGTAGCGGGAGTTCGTTCCCGGGCAGAATCTGGGACCGTTGCGGCCTCTCGCTAGTCGGTCGCCTCGCGGCGCATGGCCGCGATCGCCACGTCCACAATCATCGTGCGCTGCGACTCGCTCACCTCGGGCTGACGTCGCAGGAGGCTGTGCAGCGACATCTCGATGATCAGCTGCGAGACCTCCTGGTCCGACAGGCCATAGCCGCTGACCAGGATATGGCGTAATTCGGGAGGCTCATATTCGATCGATCCATCCTCCAGGTCGCCGATCTGGCGTTGCGGAACCCGGGCCCGCCGCGCCACCTGGTTGATGGTCAGCCCGACCAGTTGGCGACGCTGGGTCAACTTATCGGCCAGCGATTCCGGATCAAACCCGCCCGATTGCGAGATCGACTCCCTATCCGCCGAAGCATTCAGCGAATCCCGCGCCACTTCCGAGATTCGGCGAATCGCCTCCTGCGTGATCCGGACTACCTGTTCTTCGGAAACCACCCGCGCCGCCGACACGTAGTCTTCCGGCACGTACCCGGACAGGACCAGCAGATCACGTGGGTCCATCTCCATGCCGTGCGCGATCGAAACCAGCGTCTCGATCGACGGGCTCTTGTAGTCGCCCGACTCCAACCGCGACAGGTACGACGGCGCCAGCCCGCTCCGCTCAGCGAGCTCAGCCTTCGTCAAGTGCCGCTGCTCGCGCATCACTTTTACCGCGTCCGCAAATCCCATCTGCCTCTGCCTAGATTTCGGGAAGGACCTGATTGTAGCGAATCAGTTGTCTCCGTGGTAACTCCGCTGCACACCCGGTACTGCCCCGGCCGGCCCCG
>CAZVZW010000157.1:0-3437 GCA_964631365.1 uncultured Chloroflexota bacterium
GGACGGGGTGGGGCTCTATGACGAGCGGATCGCCGACGGCTACATCGGTATCTCGGTGCTGGCCACCTCGGATCAGACGGATGCGGCGAGGTCGGCGCTGAACGGCGCGGGCGCCGTGGACATCGTTACGGCCGATGATGCGGCTTCGGCGACGGCGTCGGCGACGAGTCCCGCCTAGCCATGCTGCACGCCCTCCGCAAGAACGTGCTGACCCCGGCGGTAGCCGCCGTAGCGGCCGGCTTGCTGGTTGGTTGTGAGGTGGGTAGCTATCCGCTGGATATCTTCCCGGAGATGCACTACCAGGAGTCGTATCGCACGCAGGAACCGCCGATGGTTCCGACGCCGCAGGGCAGTGTCCCAACGACGGGTAAGGAAATCCCGCCGAATCTCGGCCAGGCGCTGGCGACGGCGAATCCGTTGGCCGGCGATACGGATGCAGTCACGGCCGGTGAGCACCTCTTCTATGTGAATTGCTCGGCGTGCCACGGACTTGCCGGTGACGGCGTGAGCCTGGTAGCGCAGAAGTACGCGGATGCCGGGGTACGCGCCCCGCCTTCACTGGTGGCGCCCGACTCGGCGGCGGTAGCTTCGGCGGATGGCTTCCTCTACGGCATAGTGACCAATGGCATCGGTAACATGCCCGGTCTCTGGAAGATCCTGACTCCAGACGAGCGCTGGGCGATCATCACCTACCTGCGCACGATCCAGGCGCCGTAATCGCGGCGGGACGGTGTAGGCAAGATCACCAACCCGGGGTCTAGAATCGGGGCAAGATTTCCGGGATTTTGTGAGCTGGCGGGTACGCTCGGGAGGGCTTTTCGGTGTACGACATCGCGATCATCGGTTCGGGGCCCGGTGGGCTGAGCGCAGCGATCTACGCGGCGCGGGCCAGATTGTCGACGCTGGTTATTACGGGTGACGAGTTTGGCGGGCAAATCGCAAGCACGCACGAGGTTGAAAACTACCCGGGCTTCGACGACGGCATCATGGGGCCGGACCTGACGCTGAAGATGCGGGCCCAGGCGGAACGCTTCGGGGCGGAGGTGGTGACCGATTTCATCACCGGCATTGATGTGGACGGGCCGCCGTTCACCCTGACCGGCCGGCTGGGGACATACGAGGCGCGCTCGGTGGTGGTGGCGACAGGGGCCAGTCCGCGCAAGCTGGATGTTCCGGGTGAAGCCGAGTTGATCGGCCGTGGGGTTTCCTACTGTGCGACCTGTGATGGGGCTTTCTTCCCCGATGTGCCGGTAGCGGTGGTGGGCGGCGGCGACAGCGCCCTGCAGGAGGGGCTGTTCTTGAATCGGTTCGCGTCGAAGATCACGGTCATCCACCGGCGCGACGAACTGCGCGCGGGAGCGTACTTGCAGCAGCGGGCATTCAACGAACCGAAATTCGAGTTCTTGTGGGATTCGGTTGTCACGGAAGTGGTGGGCGAGCAGGGCGTGCAGAAACTCGGAGTGAAGAACCTGAAGACGGGGGAGGAGTCCACGCTGGCCGTGGAGGGCGTGTTCATCTTTGTCGGTCATGAGCCCAACACGGAAATATTCGCGGGCAAACTGGATTCGGACGAGCGCGGCTACATCCTGGCGGACGCGCATATGCGGACTAGTGTGCCCGGCATCTTCGTAGCGGGTGAGGCGCAAGATTCGCACTTCCGGCAAGCGATTACGACGGCCGGGGACGGCGCAAAGGCGGCGATGGAGGCGATTGAGTACGTGGAACGCCTCGGGGAAGTGGCTCCGGCGGTCTCGGAGACGACCTCCGTCTAGCCGAACGGAGCGCGGGCCAGTGTCCGACCGAAATCAGGTGCCGAAATGAACCGCATCGGGGAACGCACGCTGTTCAATTTCGCGGTGCACTCGACCGGCAACTTCGTGGCGATCTTGCTGGTCGCGATCGTGCTGGATCCGCATGTCCGGCTGCCGCCGGCGGGCAGCACCGAGTACTGGGCGACGGCGGTCATTTTCGCGATCACGCTTTCGTTCCTGAACCACTACATCCGGCCGCTGCTCTACCTGCTGCTCGCGCCACTGGCGTGCCTGCTGATGATTGTCACCATGGGGCTGGCCCATTTCTTGACCGGGGCGTTGATGTTCTGGCTGGCCGGCGAGCTGTTCGATTCGATCTATGTGGAGAGCTTCGGCTACGCCCTGTTGGGCGCGCTGGTAACGGCACTGATCGGGCAACTGGTGGCGTCGTTGATGCTGGCCCGCCGCGACGGCCGGGCCCCACGCCCACCACCGGGGTAGCCGACGGCGGTTCACAGAGAGGGCGGGTGCGCCGGTGGAATCGGAGCGACACCGGGCTACGATTGGTGCGCAAGCCCGTGGTAGGGCTGATCCGGATTCAGGGAGAAGCACGGTTGCTCCCGGACGAGCTCCGCATGTTCGAGGCCAACGTGATCGCGCCGTTCCATTTTTTGGAGGCGATGAAGGCGGCCGGGGTGACCCGGCTGATACTAGCGAGCGGCATTTGCGTCGCGGGCACAATCAACTCCGACGATGTAGTGGAGTCCGCCGGCCGGTACTACCCGGAGACAGAGTCGCGGCCTCTGAACCCGGCAGGCCGTCCGGACGCCCCGCTCTACTCATTCGGCAAGGCCAAACGGGTGCTGGGGTACGATTCCCGACAACCAGCGTTCTCAGCAGCTATACCACCGGGAGTTTGCCCTTGCCCGCTCGAATTGCCCATGCCGGAATCATCGTTCGCAATGTTGACGAACAGATATGTTTCTATCAGCACGTTTTCGGGTTGACGCCAAATGTGCGGCGGCGGCTGTCGCGAGAGATGTGTCGGGCGCTGACCGGATTGGAGGAGGCGGATATCGAGGTGGTGTTCATGGACAGCCCGGACGTGCCGCGCTCGCTGGAGTTCCTGAAGTATCACTCCGGGCACGTCGAGGAGGACCCAACCCCGCCCAATCGCGTGCATGCGAATCATGTCTGCTTTGAGGTGGACGACAGCGTGGCGACGAATCGCCTGATCGTGGAGAACGGCGGGCGGCTGTTTTCGGATCCGGTGACGAATCCGACCGGTGAGATCCTGATCAACTACGCACAGGACCCCGAAGGGACGCTAATCGAAGTCATTCAGTTCCTCTAGTGGCAGGGAGGACGCCGGGCGGCGGTTTCGACCATACTGATGCCGCAGCGAGATCGCACTTGCGGAGGTAGGACGATGGAACAGCGCCGCCTGGGAAAGAGCAGCCTGACGACATCGGCCGTCGGGTTCGGTCTACAGTCACGTGGTGGACAGTATGCGAGATGCCCATGTGAGCGCAGTTGGCGAGCGGACGAAGCCCGGCGAAACGAGAGCGTAATGGTCCTCCTGGTCGGATTCGCAGGAAATCCGTTGGCAAGTCAGCTAATTCGAAGCGTCGCTAGCTAGAATCTAAACCTGTCGAGCCCCCGTAGCTCAGTGGACAGAGCAACTGC
>CAZVZW010000158.1:0-3407 GCA_964631365.1 uncultured Chloroflexota bacterium
CCTGGGCGAGGAGTGGCAGGTTTCCCTCGGAAAGGCTCTGCAGCACAGCATCGCCGCGGCGTTCAGCAACAACGCCCCGGCGGTGGACTACGCACTCAAATTCGGCCGCGGCATCGACGCCGAGCGGGGCGAGAAATTCGCGAAGATGTACGTGAACGAACTTACGGTAGACATGGGTGAGGACGGCGAGCAGGCGCTAAATGAACTGTTCCGCCGTGCTCATGAAGCGGGGTTGATCGACGCGGTGCCGCCGGTGGATATCGTCTGGCTGTAGGCCGCATCTGCGACAGACAACGATCCCTCCCGGTCGGATTGTAACGCCGTCTTCGTCGCATCCAATAGCCGGGCGCAGACCTTCCTGCCAAGGTGACGCACGTTCGATTAAGTAAAGTAACCCGGTGATCCGTCGGTCAGATTCCAACCACGAATCGACATAGCTCAAACCTACGCCGAACGTGCCCGGTGGCCAGTAGAATCGAACGGTTCATCCGCTCCCGGAGTTTCGCGAGCCCCCTCGCCTCCGCCAGATCCACGACCGCTATCAGCGCTTCCTGCGTGCGGTCGGCGAGGCATTGCCGAGCACGAGGTACTCGTCAACCAGCGCCGAAACTCGCGCACGAAAGCTAGGGCATCCCGAGTGGTGTCGACTGGCACATCTTCGCACGGAGTTATGCGTTTGCACACCGGCGTCGGGTATCGATGGCACCTGCCCTTCCCACGGTTTATACAACAGGGCCGCTCCCGCCACGCGGACGTCAATCAAGAAATTCCAGCGCCGGGAACGAATCTTCGAGCACTAGTCCGGACGGGGCATCTAACCAGCGATCCAGAAGCGTCGCGTAGACGGAGCGAAAGTCGGTCGTAAACCGTAGGTCTCCCTCGGCGTCCAGATCGGTCAACGATGGCGTTGCGCCATACATCCCGCCGCGCACCGATTCGCCGACCACGAAGAGTGGCGCCGCGGTGCCGTGATCGGTCCCGCCACTACCATTCTGGCGTGGCCGCCTGCCAAACTCTGAATAGGTGGCAATCACCACATCCTCAGCCACGCGGTGATCGCGCAAATCGTTCATCAGCGCGACAATCCCGACTGCGAGCGTTTCGAGCAGGCGTGTGTGCTGCGTTTGCTGTCCGGAGTGGGTATCGAATCCACCCAGCGCCGTGGTGAACACTCGAGTCCCCGATCCGCCGGCGATCAACTGAGCAATCAGGCGTAGCGAATCGCCGAAGGATCCCGCTGGATACTCGGCGGCGGACTCGAAGCCGGCGCCTATTGTCCGGAGGTCGCTGGCCGCCTGCATCGCGGTGGCAGCCACCCCGCGCAAGAACTCCTCCTGGGGGGTGACCGGCCCTGCCTCAGCATAGATTCGCTCGATGGCCGCCAGTTGCGCCGCGGCGTCCAACGGCACGTCCGGGATGTTCAACGAGAAGGTGTCCAAGTCCGGAACTGACGGCACCGGCTGGCTCGTCCGCCGGGTCACCGCGGCGGCAGTATCACCTACGTTGATCGCGTATAGCGCGGAACCCGGATTTACGTGGTCGAGGTAGCGTCCCAGCCAACCGGTGTCGTCGATGCGATCCGGCTGCGCGGTGTCCCAGATTTCAATCGAGCGAAAGTGTGAACGGTTCGGGTTGGGGTAACCGACTCCCTGCACGATCGCCAGCGCAGCTTCATCCCACAGTCCACGCAACGGGGTCATCGCCGGGTGGAGCGCGTGCTCGTCGGTCAGGGTCACTAGTGAATCAAGCGGATCGGCGATGTCCGGCCGCAGATCGGCGTATGCAGGATCAGAATACGGCACAACGGTGGCGAGTCCGTCGTTGCCTCCGATGAGTTGGATCAGCACCAGTGTGGTATCGCTTCGCGCGCTCGCCGCGTAGGCGGTGCGATTCACAAACCCCGGAACTGTCGGCCCCATCGCTACCAGGGCCGCGCCCCATTTCAACACTTGTCGTCGCAGTATTGTCATCGTACAAGAACCTCGCTAGTTGAGCTGGTATTCGGGAGCCGTCATAGCCAGACGCAGCAGCCCGCGCAGCAACGCCGGAGGGCTATCCCGCATCTTGTCGGCGTAATCCCTAAGTGCTGACCGGGTGCCGGCGGACGCCTCGCCACCCAAGACCCGATCCAGCACCTGCCCCACGGCAGTCTCGGGATCGACACTGGCCGGTGGTGGCCAGTCGGATTCCAGATGACTGGCCAGTGGATTGCTGCCCCCCGACGTCGCTAGGACCGTTTCGGCACTGCCAACATCGCGGCGCTGGATTTGAAGTCCCGCGTTGAAGCGGGCCAACAGGGTAGAAGCGCCAATCCAATCCCGGTTACCGTCCCACCCCTTCACGCTAGGCGGACTGAAAAGCGCCTGCCCCAGTGAGACCAGTAGGCGCGTGATCTGCGGGTCGGCTTCGGTGACGCCCAGCGTCCGCAGCCCACCTACAATCAGTTCGATCGGGCTCTTGACCGTAGCTCGATAGGCTGCTTCCGAGCTGAACTCCGCTGATCGCAGGAGGTGCTGCATCATCGCCCTGATGCTGTAGTCACTGTCGTAGTAGACGGTCGCCAGTCGCCGCACGAGGTCGGCCGGCGGATCCGGACGCACAAAGAACTTCACTAGCTTTTCGGAAAGGTTCTCGCCGGTAGCCGGGTGTGAAACCACGATGCGAACAATGTCTTCGAGCTGGAAACTGCCGGTCTGCCCGAGGAAGGTTTTGACACCGTTGTCATGCCGCCCGGGGCGATAGATCACCGTGCCGGACTCGCGCTGGACCTTCCAGCCAGTCAGGGCGCGGGCGGATGCCTTCACGTCGTCCTCGGTGTAGTTGCCGATGCCTAGAGTGAAGAGTTCCATGAGTTCGCGGGCATAATTCTCGTTGGGCGCATCGGCGTTGCTGTGGGTCCCGTCCAGGTAGATCAGCATCGCCGCGTCCCGGGACGCGTCCAACGCCAGCCGCTCGAAGCTGCCGAGGGCGTTGCGCCGCAGCATCCGATTCTGCGCGACCATCAGGCGGCCGTCCTGCACTACACGTGCTTGGGAGGTGAAGTGCCCGTGCCAGAAGAGTGTCATCTTCTCCTCTAGGAAACTGGGTGTGCTCAACATCCGACTGACCCACCATCCGGGGAGTTCACGTACTACCTCCCGGGCAAGCCGTCGCCCTTCACGGGGATCCTCTTTGAAGGCCTCTTCGATTGCCGGGTCGATGGGGTAGACGTCGGGCCATGGTTCGAAATTGAGCACTGCATCAACTGCCGCGTCGAACCCCATCGCTTCGTAGCGGTCCAGTTCGGCGGAACCGGCACCGAAACCGGCCCGGCGCAATAGGTGGGCGATCCGTTTTCGTTCCGGTGCAATCAAGGTGCCCCCCACATCGGGTGATCTCGCCGGAGAATGCCAGCGTCAATGCAGCTG
>CAZVZW010000159.1:0-3394 GCA_964631365.1 uncultured Chloroflexota bacterium
GATCGTCCGCGAGGTCCGCCTGGCTGCGCTCGGCTGGCGCCCCATAGCCCCCGGCGCCCGGGGTAATGACCGTGACGGCAGCATCGGGCGGAATCTCGACGGTCGTCGGCTTGATCGGCAAGGCCTGGCTATGGCCGTCGTCGAAATCGAGCGAGAACGACCCCAAGCCGCCTTCGCCGCCGCCGAAGAGGCCCCAGGGGTGGCTGACGCAACGTTCGCCCTGGCCGCTGAACACCGCAGTGTGGCCCAGCGGCCGGTAGACCCGGCGCAGGCCGACGCCGCCGCGCCACTTACCGGCGCCACCGGAGTCCGGGACCAACTCGTAGCGTTCGATGAGCAGCGGGTATTCGTTCTCCAGGGCCTCGACGGGCAGGTTCGACGTGTTGGTCACGTGAACCTGTACACCGTCCTTGCCGTCCTTGTACGAGCGCGCGCCGCTGCCGCCGCCGATGGTTTCCATATAGACGTAGTAGCGTCCGTTGGGTCCCGCGCCGAAGAATGCGGAGACGCCGTTGGCGCCGTTGCTGGCCGCAATAATACGTTCGGGAACGGCCTTCGACAGTGCTCCGAGGACTACGTCGATGACCCGCTGGCAGGCTTGGGCGCGGGCCGCGGTCGCGGCGGGAAAGGCGGCGTTGGTGATGCTGCCCTCCTCGGCGATGATGCGCACCGGCTCCAGCATGCCATGGTTGGTCGGTCCGTCCGGATCGATGAGGACCTTGAGGGCGAACAGCACACTGGCCTGCAGGCCGGCGAAGCTGATGTTGATGTTGCCCCGCACCTGCGGCGAGGATCCGGTGAAGTCGAACAATATCTCCTCGCCCTCGACGACGATGCGGACGCAAAACGGGATGTTCTCGGTGCCCATGCCGTCGTCGTCCATGATGTCCGAGAAGGCGTATTCGCCGTCGGGCAGCCCGGCGATACCGGCCCGCATGCGCCGGGCCACGGCGTGGACGAGGGCGTCGGCGCCTTCGCGCAGCTGTTCCAGCGACCAGCGCCGAAACAGTTCGTGCAGGCGGCGCTCGCCCAGCCGGTTGGCCGCCACCTGGGCTAGGTAGTCACCGCGCCGTTCCTCGGGAACGCGAACGTTGAGCAAGATCAGATCGAACACGTCGGTGATGATCTTGCCGTCCTCCATCAAGCGGATCGGCGGGATACGCAGTCCCTCCTGGTAGACCTCGGTCATGCCGCCGGCCATGCTGCCCGGTGCCATGCCGCCGATGTCGGCATGGTGGGCGATGTCGGCAACGAAGAAGACGAGATCGTCGTCGTAATACACCGGGGCGACGAGGGCCACGTCGGGCAGATGCGAGCCGCGTCCGACAAACGGGTCATTGGAGATGAACATGTCGCCGGGCCGCAGGTTCTCGCTCCCGACCCGCTCCAGGACGACTTCGACAAGTCCGAGCATGGAAGCGAGATGCAACGGCAGTGACTCGCCCTGGACGATAACCCGGCCCTGGGCGTCGATGATCGCGGCGCTGTGGTCCTTGCGTTCCTTGATGTTGGTCGAATAGGCGCTCTTCATCAGCGCCACGTACATCTCGTCGCAGATGCTGGTCAGCCCGTTGCGCAGAAGTTCGACCTCGATGGGGGTCAGCGTCATGGTCCGTTCCCCTGAGTCAGGGTGATGATCAGATTGCCCTGGTCGTCCACGACACAATGGTCGTCGGGAAAGATCAGCGTCGTGGTGTCCATCTGCTCGATGACGGCGGGGCCGGCCAGGGCCTGCCCCGGAGCCAGGGAATCGCGGCGGAAGACCGGGGTTTCGTACCAGTCGCCGGTGGCGAAGAGGGTGCGGCGGCGCGCCACCGGCTCGGCATCCGGCCCGGCGGTGAGCGTCGGTAGCGGCGGCTTGTCGAGGATGCCGACCGCCTTGATCTTCATGTTGACGAACTCGACGGTTTCGCTTTCGGCGGAGAATCCGTAGGTGCGCTCGTGGCTGGCGTGGAACGTCCGCGCCAGGTCCGTGCAGTCCTCGGCGCCCAGGTCGTCGTCGCCCAGCGGCAGGGACAGCTCGTAGTTCTGTCCCACGTAGCGCATCTCCACGGTCCACTGAAGACTGCGATCGGCCGGGGCAACCTCTTCGTGGTCGAACCAGTCATCGACGATCCGCCGCAGGTCGCGGCGGACGGCGTTGAGGCGGCCGTGGGAGTCCTCGCTCAGCGGCATCAGCGCTGTCTTCACGAAATCGGCGGTCAGGTCGCTGTTCAACAATCCCTCGGCGCACAGAATCCCGGGGCTCGGCGGAACGATGATGGTTGCCATGCCCAGTTCTCGGGCGATCTCGGTGGCCAGCAGCGGCCCGGCGCCGCCGAATGGAAACAGGCAGAAATCGGCGGGGTCGTAGCCGCGTTCGACGGAAAGAGGGCGAATCGCCTTGACTACGGTGGCGCTGGCGACGCGAATGATCCCGCGCGCCGTTTCCATGAGGTCGAGCCCGAGTTCCTCGGCCAGGCGGTCGACGGCGGCCTCGGCGAGGTCGCGGCGGATCGGCATGCGGCCGTCGAGCAGGGTCTGATCGTTGAGGCGGCCGAGCAGGACGTTGGCATCGGTGAGCGTCGCTTCGGTGCCGCCGAGGTCGTAACAGGCCGGGCCGGGATGGGCGCCGGCGCTCTGGGGTCCGACCTTCAACAGCCCGTCGACGTCGATCCAGGCGATGGACCCGCCGCCGGCGCCCACCGCGTTGACGTCGAGGGCCGGCAAGCGCAACGGGAATCCCGCCAGCATGCGGTTGTGGACTTCCGTCGGAGCGCCTTCGACGAGAACGCTGACGTCGGCGCTGGTGCCCCCGACGTCAAGCGTGATGACGTTGCCGAAGCCGGCGGCCGGGGCCCGGTAGGCGGCGCCGAGCACCCCGGCGGCGGGTCCCGACAGGCAGGCACGGATGGGCAGCCTGCGCGTCATGTGAA
Organism: uncultured Chloroflexota bacterium; assembly: GCA_964631365.1. Classification (GTDB taxonomy): domain Bacteria; phylum Chloroflexota; class UBA11872; order UBA11872; family VXNJ01; genus JASLPR01. The sequence continues at coordinate 2,916 of CAZVZW010000159.1, forward strand.
CGGACATGAGGCCGCCGCTACTCTGGCTTACCTTGGGTTCGGCCGGGATACCGAGACGCGCGACCTCGGCGGTGAAACGATCGAGATAGGCATCGACGACGGTGAGCAGCGCGCCGTTCAGGACCGCCGTCGAGAAGCGCTCGTACTCGCGGAACTCAGGGTAAACCGCCGTCGACGACAGAATGTGGACATCCGACGGCAGGACCTCGCGCAAGATCTCCACCGCCTTCTCCTCGTTCTCGGGATAGGCGTAGGAGTGGAGGAAGCAGACGGCCACGCAGTCGACACCCTCGGCGGCCAACTGGCGGCCGACGTGGCGTACGCCGTCCTCATCGAGCGCGACGTGCGCGCTCCCGTCGGCGCGGCGCCGTTCGCGCACCTCGCAGCGCAGCCGCCTGGGCACCAGGGGCTTGGGAAAGTCAAGATGGATGTCGTAGACCTTGGGTCGCACCTGCCGGCCGATCTCGAGCAGGTCGCGG
>CAZVZW010000160.1:0-3363 GCA_964631365.1 uncultured Chloroflexota bacterium
GCAGCCGCTCGTTGCGCCCGTTCAAAGCTCCACCGCCACCGCGCCGCCCATCGCCCGGTGCGCCGCCGTCGCCAGCGCTAGCAGCGTCCCACTGTCGGGGTCCGGTTCCGCCAGCACGCCGGCCAGCATCCGTTGCCGCGGCGGAACCACATACTCCTCCTCAAGCACCTCCAGCCGTTCGCCAAATATCCGGTTCGGCGCCGCCAGCGAGTCGTGCTCCAGCATTCCGCTCTGCCCGGTCAATTCCACTACCGTCCGCGTCGCGGCCGCCGGATAGGCATTGCTAGCCTCGGCATAGCCGATCGCGCCGCTTTCAAAACGCACCACACTCAGCGCCTGGTCATCGGTTTCGCCGCGCAAGTCCGACCGCCGACAGAACACCCGTTCGGCCGCCCCGCCCAGCACCAGCAGCGCGTCCAGCGTCCACCATTCGGGCTCCGCCAGGCTCGTCTCCGTTGATGCCAGCCGGATCACTCGCACCGCCGCCGTCGCGCCCATTTCACCGGCGTCCAACTCCGCGCGCAGCGCTTCGATCCGCCGGTCCCAGCGCGCCGGCCGGGCCAACCGCAGGCGCTCGCCGTGCTCTCTATAGAGGGAAAGCAACTCCTGCGACCATGCGACGGGCGGCGCGTGGACCACCACCGTCTTCCCTTCCGCCAGCGCTGCGGCCACCGCTTCCAGCAACCTCAATTCACCACCAGCGACATCCAGCACATCCGCATCCGCGCCCGATACCAGCACCTCAAAACCCGTCAACTCCCGGTAGTCCGCCTGCCGCTCGGCCCGCCGTTTGTCCCCGATCAGCCACACCCGCCTCACGCCACCCCACCCCGGTCCGGCATTTCCAACAGTCCTTTGCGCAGCGCCAGCGTCAGCGCGAACGGCAGGCCGCCGTGTTCGAATTCGCCGTCCAGCACCTTCGCCAGCGCCTCCGCCAGCGGCATCCACCGCACCGCAATCAGCTCCGTCTCATCGTGCTTGGCCACCCCCGCGACCAAGTCCCGCGCCAGGAAGAACTCGAACCGCAGCGCGGTTAGCGCCGGCACCGGGTAGATGCCGCCAATCGGCTCCAGCGAGCCGGCCGACCAGCCGGTTTCCTCGCGCAGTTCGCGCGTCGCCGCCACGGCCGGGTCCTCGCCACGCTCCGCCGAGCCCATCGGGATATCGGTCACCACTCGACCCACCGGATGGCGGTACTCGTCGATCAGCAAGAGTTGTCCATCACCGTCAATCGCCAGGATTCCCACCGCCGTCGAGCGAATGCCCAGGTAGGTGTACAGATGCTCGCGGCCATCGTGGTCGGCGACCAGCAGGTCCTCGACCACCGGAAACCGACCGCGCCAGGCCACTTTTGATTTTTTCACCGACCAGCCGAGATCCATGCGCCATTGTCGCCCACCGTCCGGCCCAACGCCATCCGGATGCAGAGCGTCCCGATTGTTTTGCGTTCAACCTGCCCGCCAAACCACGCACAGCCTGCTCACCGCATTACGCGCAACCCAACCGCCACACTATGCGCGCGCTGCCCCCCGGATCTGCTTCCAACCTATCCTCGCTCCGGGCCCAACCCACCCACCGCCCCCCGAACCAGCACGCTACCGCGCCGGCGCCTCCACCAGGTGGAACAGCAGGTTCGGATCGGCCCGCAGGCCGTCCAGGATCTCCGCCAGGGCGTTGGCCCGGGCCTACGGGTGCAGTCCCGGCACCACCCCACCTCAGCGCCGCGCCGCACCAGCATCACCACGACCGGCGCATCGAACGGGTGTTCGCGCACGACCACCCGGAACTAGCGCAACCCGGTGGTCACGCCGGCCGCTGTCGCGGCGGCCCGCACAGCCTCCGGCGCAGCGCCCGGCTGCCCTAGTTGGTCAGACCGCAAGCTGGAATCATCTCCGGCCGAGCCGGTCCGGTTGTCAATCAAGAGCGGTCTCCCGGGTCACGCACCGGTGGCGGCGCGCCGGGATCCCGAGGGCCACCTAGCCCGGCCTTTACGCGCGCGCAAAATCGCGGATGCTCGCCTTCGCGTACTCGGACAAACGTTCGTCCGACTGCACGAAATACTCGATATAGAAGTCAAAGAGCAGGTCCTCGAAAGCCTCGCCGCTCATCCCGCAGCCCTGGCAGAAGATGGCTCGCAGGTTGGGTTCGGAGGGCAACAGTCGGCCGTGCTCCATGTCGCAGACCACCGACACCGAAGTGCCGGCCTGTCGCGCCACTCGGCCATAGTCCGGCTTCCCCGGATCGTCTTCGCCTAGGTTCCCATGTCTTCGGCTCCGCGCTGGGCGGGTAATAGCCGCTGGCGGCTGGCCTTCGTCTTCGCCATCAAATGCGTGCCTCCGGGGCGGATCGCCGGCGAATACCGTTATACGCTGAATTACGAGTGCGTGGTTCTACGTATATTTCCATTCTCTAAATCAACTCATATTGCATTAGTATGTAAAGTCAAGCCGCTAAGAATATACCTGCTTTCACGTCCTCTCCGTCGTGTAAAATTGCTACCGAACCTTGGGGTATGGTCTAGTGGTAGGACGCTTGGTTCTGGCCCAAGTAGCGAGGGTTCGAATCCTTCTACCCCAGCCGATTGCACCGCCGATAGCCGCAGTTCTGATGTCTGTATTGAATGGCGGCCCGACCTCCTGAATGGCCTGATCTTCCCATGGCCCGGCCTGTGTGCAGGCCGGGATCTGCCGTCCGACAAACGGCGCCGGTAGCTTCAGAGCAAAACAGCCTATGGCAGCGGCGTGCCGGTTGGTACGACGCACCGATGCGCCAGCAGGTGAACCGCCCATGAATCACGATCCAATTCAGGTCTGCGCCTACGGCTCCCATGGCCCGGCCGTCGTATTGCTGCACGGCGGACCCGGCGCGCCCGTGAACATTTTTCCAGCGGCTCCGCGAGTAGCTCGCCGCAAGCCCTGACTAGCCCGACAACGCCCCCGGCCGCGATCCGCTAATCTCCGGTCATGCCTCCCTGTGGCCCGACCTGCGCGCAGGTTGGGAAAGGCGGAGGCCACGCGCCGGACCCCGAAAGCGAGCCGCCATGCCCTCCAAACCGATGAACCTCCTCATCCTCATGTCCGACGAGCACACCCGCCGCATGACCGGCTGCTACGGCCACCCCCAGGTCCAGACCCCCAATCTCGATCGCCTGGCCGCCCGCGGTGTCCGCTTCGACAACGCCTACGTCAACAACCCCATCTGCGTACCCTCGCGGGCCAACTTCATCACCGGCCGCTACACCCACGACACCGGTCACTGGGACAACGCCCATCCCTACACCGGAGAGAAGGTCGAAGGCTTCGGCCATCGCCTCATCGAGGCCGGCAACCAGATAACCACCATCGGCAAGCTGCACTACCGCTA
>CAZVZW010000161.1:0-3344 GCA_964631365.1 uncultured Chloroflexota bacterium
GACCCGCCTGGTCGATAACCAGAACACCCGCGTCGCCTCCGATCACTTTCCCCTGCTGCTCGAACTCCAGGACCCCGAATAACCGCGCCTCATCCCGATTCCGGTTGATGGAAAAGGTCAGTCGTCCTCGCCGCTCCCGCGGCTGCCGGTGCGATCCGGCCACCATCAATAGGGGGAGATCATTCCCTGGGGCGTGTTGATGGCCGGGACGTTTATCTCGGCGCTACCACTGGCCATTCTTTATGTGATGCTGCAGAGGTTGTTCGTACAGGGTATCGTCACAAGCGGCATTAAGGGGTAACTGGTTGTTGGGCGTCGATGGGGCGCCCTCGATGGGAATCAGTCCATACCGGCGCGAATGCGTCGGATCTGTAAAGGGGAGAAGAGTAGATTGAGTGTATTGAGCCAACTCAGCCGTCGGCGGCTGCTGCGTACTGGAGCCCTCGGTGGCGTCGGCGCAGCGGTTCTGGCCGCCTGCGGCGAGACCAAAGAGATCATCAAGGAAGTCCCGGTCGAGGTCATCAAGGAAGTCCAGGTTGCCGGTGAGACGGTGGTCAAGGAAGTCCAGGTTGAGGTCCCGGTCGAGGTCATCAAAGAGGTCGAGAAGATCGTCGAAGTTGCCGGTGAGACCACCGTTGTTGAGAAGATCGTCGAGGTCGAGGCCGAGGTTGTTACGACGACGGTGAACGCCTGGTTCAACCAGGCCACCCAGATGGCGAACTTCGAAGAGAAGGTCGTTGGTCACTACCACCGCCAGCAGGATCTGTTCCGGCTGGAATCGATCCTGGTCCCGAACAACGAGTTGACTACGAAGATGACGGCCGCCATCGCTGGTGGCGCACCGCCGGATGTGGTCCGCGTGGGTGGTGGTGTTCTCGGGAATGCCTTCTTCCGCCAGGGTGTTATGCATGACATCGACCAGTTTGACCCGACGGTCCGCGACAGCGAGGACATCGTCTGGGCCATCCGCACGACCCTGACCTGGAAGGACAAGATCTGGGCCATGCCGGTTAACAGTGGCACCAACGCGCTGTACTACAACCGCACCCTGCACGACGCTGCAGGTATCGCGGAACCGGCGGCGACCTTTGAGGAGATCGCCGAGAACGCGGCCAAGATCCAGAGCCTGGGCGCGATCGATGGCAACCCGGTCGTCGGCGCGGAATGGTCCTCCGAGCCCAAGCAGGGCACCGCGAACTCCATGTTCGGAATCATGTTCGGGCACGGCGCCTTCGGAGTGGATGAGAGCGGCACCAAGGTACTACTCGATTCCCCGGAGATGGTAAATGCGTTGACCTGGTTGAAGGAAGGATTTCTCGATCCGGGCACAATGCCGGTCAAGCAGAACCTGAACGAGACCGGGATGACCAACGACTTCGGCACCGGCCTGGTCGGCCAGTACGTCGCCTACCCCTCGCGATTGCAGAACGCGATCGAGAACCTGGGTGGCGACATTGGATTGACCACCCGCATGCCGGCCGGTCCGGTGGCAAATTTCCTGCCGATCGGATTCGGAGAGCTGATGTTGCCGACGAATGCCGAGAACACCGAGGGTGGCTGGCACTTCACGGACTTCATCGGCAACGACCCGGAGAACGACTCGATCTGGTGTTCGGCGTTCGGTCAGATCCCGCCACGATACTCGTACCGGGACTCGGTTACGTTCTCCGCGTACCGTGCGGCGAACCCAGGCACGAAGCCGTTCATTGACGGCCAGCTAGCTGCCTTCCCGCAGTACTGGGGTCCGGCGACGAACCAGGTCTGGACCGGCTACGGCGAGGCTCAGGAAGCCGTCATCTTCGGCGAAGACCCGGCCACAGCGCTCGGTGAAGCGCAGGAGCGCGCCCAGGCAGCCCTGGACACGGCCCTCGAGACCGACGACGCCACCCCGCGGACCTTCCCGGAACTCACCGGCGGGTACGCCAACTAGGCTTGCCTCTGGCAGCCTGAAACTGCAGAAGTTTCAGCCGGCCGCGCACCGGATGGTGCGCGGCCGGCTTGCTTTCCGGGCCCCGGGTAGGAGGAACCCCTGGCTTGCGGAGATGTCCACGTCAGCGGCCCGCCGCTGGATTCAGAATACGGTCTGTTGCTGACAGGCGGCCGCCCGCGGGAAGCCGGCGGCCAGTCCCGGCCTTACTCTTCTGCAGCCACCGCCACCCGGTCCGGCCTGGCGGCTAGTCCCGCCCCTGCTCCCAGGCGCTGCGGTTGTTATGCGCCTCGCCGGACATCACCCGCAGGCGACGTTGCTGGCTGGCGCGGATACGGCGATCGATCTCCGGACCGTCCCAATTGGACAGCAACTCGTCGATGAGCCGCTGCTTGATCTCGGCGTAGGCGGGATCGTCGGCCAGGTTGACCATTTCTTCGGGGTCCGACTCCAGGTCGAAGAGTTCGTAGGGCTCACCCTGGTAGAAGTTCAGCTTGTGTTGCCCGCGGCGCAGCATTCGCGCCGGGGTGATGGTGCCCACGGCGAAGTATTCCGAAACCGCCGCGCCCTCGGCCTCCTCGGCCTCACCGCGCAGCAGCTGCGCCAGGCTGTCACCGGCCTGTCCTGGGAGTTCCGCGCCGGCTACATCGACGATGGTGGCCGTCAGATCGAGTAGCGAGGTTACCTGCTCCACTCTTCGTCCGGCGGCGGCCTGACCCGGCCAGCGGACAATCATCGGGATATGCGACGAATGTTCGTAGAAGCTCTGCTTGTTCCAGAGGCCGTGCTCACCGTTCTGCTCGCCGTGATCGGAGACGTATACGACTATCGTATTGTCCGCCTGGCCGCTGGTGTGCAGCGCGTCCAGCACCTCACCAATGCGGTCGTCACAGAAAGTCACCAGTCCGTAGTAGGCGGCGCGACCGAGTGCTATCTTCTCCGGTTCGACATCGTGATAGTCGAACCAATCGCCCATGCGTTGATTGTGCGGGTGTAGTGTCTCCCGATGCGGCGGGATACCCGGCTGGTCGGCGTGATCCGGGTAGTAGCGGTCCCAGTACTGCTGGCGGACGATCAGCGGATTATGCGGGGTTATGAACGACGCCACCAGTGCCCAGGGCTGCTCGCCGCGGGCCGACTCGCCCAGGTATTCGACCGAGCGCCGCGCCACCTCATCGTCGTACTGCTGGTAGACATAGTCCCCCTGGCCAGACTCGTCGAAGGCCGACCGATTCATGGCCGCGCGCGACACATCACGCTGCTCCCAGTTGGCGATGAGACGCTCGTTCCCGGGTCCGTGGACATCGCTCAGCAGGCGTCGCTGGAATCCGTGCATCTGGTCCGGCCCGATGAAGTGCATCTTGCCGCAGAGCGTGGTCTCATAGCCGGCTAGGTTCAGGGCATGGGCCCAGGTCGG
>CAZVZW010000162.1:0-3307 GCA_964631365.1 uncultured Chloroflexota bacterium
GATCCGCCGAAGAAATTAAAGCTGCCGGCCGGGAAGTGGAAGACCTGGGGGTACAGTCACTGGCCGTGCCCACCGATGTCGCCGATCTCGACTCTCTGGCCACGCTTTTTGAGCGCACGACCGAGCGATTCGGCGGCGTCGATATTCTGGTCAACAACGCCGGCGTCGGCCGCCGCAGCGATTTCCTAGACATAACCCCGGAGATGTGGGACTACGTCCACGACATCAATCTCCGCTCCGTCTGCTTCGCTATGCAGCACGGCATTCACAGCATGCTGGAACGCGGCTACGGGCGGGTAATCAACATCGCCTCCCTGACCACCTACATCGGCATGCCGGGCAATTCGATCTACGGCGCCAGCAAAGGTGGTGTCGGTCAACTCACCAAGGCCGTCGCCACCGAAATGGCGCCCAGCGGCGTAACCGTCAACGCGATCGCCCCGGGCTTCATTCACACTGACATCAACGATCGGATGTACCAGAAGCCGGAGTTCAACGCCTGGGTCCGCAGCCGCATCCCGATGGGTGAGTGGGGTGCGCCTGAAGACCTCGCCGGCACCGCCGTCTACCTGGCCTCGCCGGCCTCGGCGTACGTCACCGGCCAGATAATCCCCGTGGACGGCGGTTGGCTAGGAGCCTAGCTGCGCTCAACCATATCTTTCGTTTGCGCCATACACTGCCACAATAGGCGTACCGCAGAGGCGCGGAACATTGCGGAGCTAGCGCAGCTGGAACGAGCCTTCGCTCGCCTACCCGGCTGATCGACTCCGACCCGCAATCCAGGAACCGTTCATGGACATTGGCGTGCCTGCATACGAATACGTCACGACGTTGCTGGTTGCCCTGGCGGCGCCACTGGCCGGCGTGCGGGTCGCGCTCTGGCTGCTGCCGCGCGAGCGCCGTTCGCTGATCCTGCTCGGGATCGGCGCCCCCCTCGGAATCGGCCTGGCCACGTTCGCTCTCCCGCTTCTATCCGCACTCGTCCCTTTGTTCGTCGCCGTTGGGATCGTCCAAATTGCCTCCGCCGCATTGGCAATCTGGGCGGTGGTTGAGCTGCGCCGCGCCGGTCTTCGCTCCGAGTTTGAACGGCCCGCCTTGCTCGCTGCCGCGGCCTTCGTCGCCCTGGTCCTATTTGTGACCACCGTCGGCTACATATCGAGTATCTGGTACGAAAACAGCCACGAGAATCTCCTCATCCAGTTGGCGCTTTCCGCCCACTTCACGGCCGGGAATTGGCCTCCAATCCATCCGTGGGAACCAGACTACGTGCAAACGTACCGGTTTGGCGGACAGCTTTGGACCGCGGCCATCGCCTTGAGCGCCCGCGCCGACGTCTCTAGCGCCGGCCTAGCGGCGACCCTGGTGGCTACGGCATCTCTGCTGCTCGGCGTTTACGCCCTCGTCAGGACGCTGGTAGGTCGCGCCGCCGGCGCGCTGGCCGCCTCGCTCGTTGCCATCGCCGGTCCGCAGAACTTCCTGTCCCTGGTCCTGGCCCGCTACCCCGATTACTCCCCCTCCGTCGCCTACACCCTGTCCGAGCATCTGAATCGATTCAAACAGGGCTACATCCTCGGGACTTCCTTCGAGCAGCTGGCGTCTTTCAACTACACGTTCCTGATCGGCCTCGCGGGAGCCGTCGGCGCCGCGGTATTGGTCGCCGCAACGGCAAGAATCAATTCAGCGCGCTGGCCGGCCGCTGTTGTGGCCGCGGCCGCCATCGGCGGCGCCAGCGTCACCGCCGAGCACCTGTTCCCGGTTCTCATCGGCACGATCACCCTGGTCGCCCTCGTGCAACTTCTGCGCCGACGACTCCTGCTTGCCGCCCACCTCATTGCGCTCGTCGCGCTGGGTACGCTCGCCAGCGTAGTTCCGACCGGACCCCTCAATTCCGCCCTCTTCGGCGCTAGCGAATCTCCGAGCTACCTGCGGATGGGCGCTTCCGACCTGTTCACCCTGCCCACCCGCGAGCTTCTCGCTTCGGGGAGCACTTCGATCTTCTTTGTAACCGAGTCCCTCTCCCGCGCCCATCTGCTGGGCGCCCTCATGTGGCAGCAGTTTGGCTGGGTGCTGGTCGGAATCGCAGGATCCGCCGCACTGGCGGCCTGGCGGCGAAACCTCGCAATCGCGATTCCGGCGCTGGCGGCCACCCTCACTCTCCTAATTCCCGGAGTCCTACAAGACACTCTGAATCCACACAACACCGGCAGATTCCTGGTCGTCGCGCTGATTCTGGCCGCCATCTCTCTGGCCATTCTGATCACCGCGCTCTGGGAACTTCCCCCGAAACGCAAGATTGTCGGGCGACTGGTCGGAATCGGGCTCGTCGTACTGGCTGGGGGTACCTGGTTCCTGACTCTGCCGCTGCTGCCCATGGAGTTACAGGACTTCGAAAGCCCGGTATTGAGCGATGAATTGGAGGCCGCCCGGTTTACGGCTGCGCTCCCGTATCCACAGCGGGCACTACTGTTGCCCGGCCCCCGCACTTTCGCCGAACTGAACAGCGATGACGGTGACGGGATGCACAAGTACGCCGTGACCTTTGGCCGGCTGCAGGTCCCGATGGGTTTCGACAATCTCGGACATCGCGAGGACTACGTCGATGCGTATGCGCGGGCCCAGGGCACACTGGACCCCGACGCCCTGGAGCAACTGCAGGTCAATCTCGTCTATGTGGCCATGGACCATCTATCTCGCGAGCAGGCGGAACTCATCGAAGCGGCGGTGGCCGGCGGCACGCTCCGGCCGGTCTTCGCAAGTTCAAACGACGTCCGGCGCCTTTACGCCACCGCATCCGGGGCCGACGATGTCGCGCCCTAGCCTAGTCTTCACCGTGCTGACGTTGGCCATCTGGCTGGCGGTAGTCTTCTTGTCCGTGTCCTGGCCCCTTTCGGACCCGGGGCGCGCGCCGTTCCGCCTCGGTCCAATCTCTACCGACGTGCGAGCCGGGCAGACATTTCTGGCCCCGGAAGAGTTCGACCAGATCAGCGTACCCCTGCGAATCGGGGGGCCGTTCGGATCGTCAAACGAGATTTCTCTCCACGTGCGCAGCGCTGACCCCACTACGTCCTGGGGTGTCCGCTCGGAAGTTGTTTCGGTCGAATCGACCGGCGAGGCAACGGAGCAGATCACATTCGACCTGGAGCAGTCAATTTACCGCCCGGACCCGCTCTACTTTGAAATCGAAGTCTCGCCGGCCGCCGAATGGCCGACCTACACTCTGGCAACTCAGGGCGATCAGGTCTCCGACGGCCGGCTTCACCTGGACCATGAGCCCGGCTTCGCCGACCAGGACCTCGTGTTCCAACTC
>CAZVZW010000163.1:0-3184 GCA_964631365.1 uncultured Chloroflexota bacterium
GTACTGACGTACGCGGCGGCGATCGGAGTGTTCATCGCGTCTCATGAGGTCTGGCTGCGAATTTCTTCGAGCGCCTCATCTACGAGGCGACGATGCTCGGGATCGTCGATGGAACGGTCCAGAACCTTGCCGGTGGCTTCGATCACCAGGTTGGCGACCTCGTGCTCGGCTTCGTGCAGGGCAGTTTCTTTGATGATGACGGCGTCGCGCTCGGCGTCCATGCGAACCTTCTCGGCCGCCTCGCGAGCGCGATGCATCTCTTCTTCCTCGACGTCGGCGACGCGCCGGATTGTCTCCTGGCGCACGCGCTGGGCCTCTTCCTGCCGTTCGCGCACTTCGGCTTCGAACTGCGCCTGGTCTTCCTCGACCTGGGCCTTCATCTCTTGGGCTTGCTCTAGGCTTTCGCGGATCTGCGCGCGCCGGTTCTGCAGCGTCTGCTGCAACGGGGCATAGAGCACCTTGTACATGATCCATACGAAGATCAGGAACGAGGTGAACTGGATGATGATGTTCGGGAGGAGAATCCCTATGGTGCCGAATAGCTCTTGCATCAGTTGCCCCTATTCACAGGGAGGTCGGGGACGAAATTAGCCGAGCCCGAGCGCCAGGAACAGTCCGATGAGGAAGCCGTAGATACCAATGGCTTCGGCCAGGCCGAGACCAATGATCATCGTGGTGCGGATGGCGTTTTCGGCCTCGGGGTTGCGCCCCAATGCTTCCATCGCCTTGCTGACTCCGATTCCGATGCCGAGTCCGGCGCCAAGCCCGGCCAGACCGACGGCCAGGCCAGCGCCCAGGGGTGCGAGATCTACTGCGGCCGGAACCGCAGCTGCTACTTCTTCCAAAATTGCCCTCCTTCAGGCAGTCCTAATGGTGTTCTTCGGATCCGATTGAAACGCTGGTGAAGCTTACGGTGAGCATGGTGAATACGATCGCCTGGATCAAGCCGAACAGCAGTTCGAGTACCAAGAAGATCGCGCCGACGACCCAGCCTTGCCAGTTGGCGAGGCCCAGCAGGACCTCGCCGGCGAAGAGGTTGCCGAAGAGTCGGAATGATAGGGAGACGATTACGAAGAGTTCGATGACCAGGAAGATTGGGAATAGTAGAGGAGAGTTCTGGGCGACGGCTTTGATGTGGCCGATGAGGCCGTGGGAGCGGATGCCGGTGGAGTGGATGACCAGGAAGGCGCTGATGGCCAGGGCCAGCGTGAGGTTGATGTCGGCGGTGGCCGGGCGCAGGAAGGGAATCAGGACTTCGTGACCGTCGTGAACCTCGATGTACCCCACTGTGCCGACCAGGGGTAGCAGACTGAACCAATTCGAGAAGAGAATCAAGATAAAGAATGAGGCGATCAGCGGGTAAAGCTGCTGGCTGAAGCGCCCGAGGGCCGAGCCCACCAGGCCTTCGACGGCTTCGAGGATGAACTCCATCATGTTCTGGGCGGTGCCGGGGACCATGTCCACGTTGCGGCGCACGAGGAGGGCGGGAATGATGAGGGCGGCCATGACCACGAACATGATGACCATCGAGTTGGTCAGCCGGAACAGCCCGAGCGGGGTCTCCCACTCGCAGCCATGGCAGATGGGCTCCGCCTTGATCGAAAAATCAGGAAGCAACTATTCGCGCTGCCATTTGAAGATCAAAAACATTACGTAGAAACTCATCCCCAGGCCCAGCAGAACTCCGGCCATGAACAACCACGGCGTCGTGCCCCACTGATCGTCCAGGTACCGCCCGAGCAGCACGCCGGTAGTGATGAAGGACCCGACAACAAAACCGAACTCCAGTGCGAGAGCGGCGGCGCGTAACGGGCCCACAAGCTCCCTCACCAGAGTCCAAACACAGGGATCGTGAAACATTTCACATCCCCGCACCGGCGGAATGCTAGCACGTCGCCCGGCATACTCAAAGCCTCTGCGCAAACCTGGCGCCGGGCGGTTTTGGGACGCTTGCGGCGACCGTCTCCAGAGGGGTGGATATTTGCCCCGGATGGCGTCGGTGACCTATGTTGCAGGGGTGCAAACCCCGATGGAGGCAGCGATGGCAGAGTCTCGCGAACGGACGCCGGAAATCAGAACCCCGGACAGGCGCTTTCCCCGGGTGTTCGCGATCGCGATCGTGGTGGCGGTGGTGGCGCTGGCGATCTTCGGTAGCTGGGGTTTCGCCACCTTCGGGGCGTAAATCGGCGCGGGCGGCTAGCCGGCGTAGAAGTACATTTCCTCGAAGGCGATGCGGGCGGCTTCGGCCGCGTCCTCGGGATCGGCCTTCTGCAGGAAGACGGGGCGGTCGAGGGTGTTGATCATCAGGCCGCGGTCAGGGCCGGTGAGCTGGATGGCGCGCGACCGGGCCAGCGCCAGCGCAAGCGCATCGACATCTTCGTCACGGATGGATCGCGAGGCGATTCGCATCCGCTCGACGTCGGCCTTCATGGCCGTGGGGAACATGGCGTCGCCGATGGCTTCGTAGATCTGCATGAGCCCCAGGATGGCGGCCTCCGGCTCGCGGGAACTGGCCGAGAGGCCGATCATCATGTGGATCTCGGTGGGCGTGCGGTGCCCGCGCCCGCCGGGTAATGCGGCGAGGTCGAATCCGCCGCCGTTTCCGTCTTCTTTGCGCCAGGAGTTCAGGAACCAGCCACTGTTGGCCGGGAACGACATCATGCCGTTGTTGGGATCACTCAACACCCCGCGCATCTTCCGCCAGGAGTGGGGGGAGTTGCCGCCGCTGACGTTGTAGACGGTGCGCTGCTCGTAGGCGAGGCCGTGCATCAGATCAAGCGCACGCAGGGCGGCGTCGCTGACCAGGTCTTCTTCGCCGCCTTCGAGCCCGGGCAGCGCGGCCCCGGCACTGGTGAGCCAGACCCACGATGGCGGCACCGGCCACTGGCCGCCTTCGGCGGTGACCATCTGTACGAAACCGAAGGCGTCGGGCTGGTCGGCGCCGGCCGAGGAAAACGTCATTCGGGCGACGTTCTCCAGGAACTGCTCGATGTCCCAGGGGTCGGGTCCGGGCGGCTTGATGCCGTATTGGCCGAGCCGTTTGCGGTTGAACATCAGCACCCACGGACCCAGCATGAGCGGGATGGCCATCTGGACGCCGCGTATTTGCCCGGCGGCCAGGCTGTCGCCCCAGTAGGCGTCGGCGTCGAGCAGGTGGCCCAGCGCGGACACCTTGTCCATCGGG
>CAZVZW010000164.1:0-3173 GCA_964631365.1 uncultured Chloroflexota bacterium
AGGCTCTCGCCGATGCGCTGGGCGGCGATGACCCCGGCGGCGGGTCCGGAAAGGATGGTGTTGACCGAGAAGCGACGAGCCGTTTCCTGCGACATCAGGCCGCCGTTGCTCTGGACCAGGAGGAGGTCGCGGTCGTAGCCGGCGGCGCCGAGTTTCTCCATCAGTCCGGCAAGGTAGCGATCGAGGATCGGCTGCACGTAGCCGCTGAGGACGGCGGTGCTGGTGCGCTCGAATTCGCGGATTTCGGGAAGGACGGCCGAGGAAAGCACGATGTAGGGATTGGGCCAGACGTCGTCGAGGACCGCGCCGGCGGCGCGCTCGTTGGACGGGTTGGCGTAGGAGTTGATGAAGCTGACGACGATCGACTCAGCGCCGGCGGCGAGCAGCTTTTCGGCGGCGGCGCGGACGGCGTCGGGCGCGGGTTCGGTTTCGATGTTGCCCTGGAAGTCGGTACGCTCTTCGACCTCGACGCGCAGGTTGCGTTCGATCAACGGCTGAAACTTGCCCTTGAGCCCGTATATCTCCGGGCGGTCGCGGCGGCGTAGTTCCAGCACATCGCGGAAACCGGCGGTGGTGATGAGCCCGCAAGGTGCGCCGCGACGCTGCAGGACGGCGTTGGTGGCGGCAGTGGTGCCGTGGATGACGAGATCGAGATCGGCGACCGGCCGGGGCAGGCGGCGGAGGCCTTCGTCGAACCCTATTGAGGCGTCATCGGGCGTGGTCGGGACCTTGGCGGTGACGAATTCTCCGCTGGCGTCGTCGAAGAGCACGACGTCGGTGAAGGTGCCGCCCACGTCGACTCCGACCAGGGTCGCCATTGCCGCGCCTGCCTCTGCCGGTTTCGCGCCCGCCGGTCCGGGCGACGTGGCCGGAGTGTAGCCAAGAAGCGGTCGCAGGACCATCGCGCCGCGAATCAGGCCCGGCGGCATAATGATCCCGTGCAACCCGGCCGGCGCTCGCGGCGGACCGGTCGTCTCGCAAAGGACTACCCCATTGAACGCAGACTCCTTCCGCGTGGGCCTGACCGCCGACTTTCTAGATGACGAGGGCGAGCTGCCGCCCTGGGATGTGGGCATCGACATCCTGCGGGTGGTCACCGAGGACTACGCGTTCATGCCCGACGTGGCGGAGATCGAGCCGGAGATGATCGCCGATCTCGACGCGGTGGTGGCGCGGATCCCGCGTTTCACGGCGCAGACGCTGGAAGGGGCGGAGCGGCTGACGATCTTGGCGCGGTTCGGGGTCGGCTACGACACGGTCGATATCCCGGCCTGCACCCGGGCCGGGGTGGTGGTGACGATTACGCCGGACGGCGTGCGCCGGCCGATGGCGGAGACGGTGCTGACGATGCTGTTCGCGCTGAGTCACCGGCTGATGATCAAGGAGCGCGATCTGCGCGCCGGGCGCTGGCAGGACCGGGTGCGCCACCTCGGGATCGGGCTGGAACGCCGGACGCTGGGTTTGGTGGGGATCGGCAATATCGGCGCGGAGGTCTTCCGGCTGGCGGCGCCGCTGGGCATGCGCCACCTGGCGCACGATCCCTACGCCGACCCGGCGGTGGCGGCGGAGCTGGGTATCAGCCTGGTGGACCTGCCGACGCTGCTGCGGGAGTCGGATTTCCTGTCGGTGAACTGCCCGTTGAACGACGAAACCCGGCACCTGATCGGGGCGGACGAACTGGCCATGATGAAGCCGACGTCGCACCTGATCAACACGGCGCGGGGCGGGGTGGTGGACCAGGCGGCGCTGGCGGTGGCGCTACGCGACGACGCGATCGCCGGCGCCGGGGTGGATGTGTTCGAGCAGGAGCCCATAGACCCGAATGACCCGCTGCTGGAGCTGGACAACGTGATCCTGACGCCGCACAACCTGAACTTCACCGACGCGAGCTGGCGGGACAACGGCGAGAGCGCGTTTCGGGCGGTGGCCAGCGTGGCTCGCGGCGAGGCACCGGCGCACGTGGTGAACCCGGAGGTGCTGGAGACGGAGCTATTCCTGGAGAAGCTGGCCCGCTACCGCTAGCCCCAGCCCTGCTCCCGCAACCAGTCGCGAGTGCGGGCGGCGATCGGCAGCAGATCGTCGAGGCTGGCGACCGGGTACATGTCCTGCTCGACGATGGCGAAGCCCTGGAAATCGACTTCTTCCAGGACCCGGCGAAACCCCTCGAAATCGACGGTCCCGACCGACGGCTCGACGAATACCTTGCGCTGGACGGTCTCCATGAACCCGACGCCGTCGGCGACGGCCTGCTTCAGGATCGCACCGTCAATGCTCTTCAGGTGCAGGTAGCGAACGGAGGCGTGGTGCCTGCGGAAGAAGGCGACCGGGTCGCCGCTGCAGTAGGCGTGGTGGCCGGTGTCGAAGGCCAGCGGGGCCAGGTCGAGGTCGGTAAGGCGCAGATATTCCTCGATCTGCGGCTCGGTGCGGACGTGGGTCTCGGCGTGGGGATGGAAGACGGCCTGGATGCCAAATTCGTCGCGGATGATGGCGGCAGTGCGCTCGACGCCTTCGATCAGCCGCGCGAAGCCGGCGTCGTCAAGATCGGCGGGAAAGATTTGTTCGCCGGTCTGGCGGTTGAAGTAGGTGTCGTCGATGAGAGTCATGTGCGGCGCGTCGACGGCGGCGAGTAGCTCGGCGGCGCGGCGGGCGTCTTCCTCGATCTCGGCGCGCGAGTCGGGGTCTTCGAAATGCCGCATGACGACGGCGGAGCAGACCCGCAGGCCGTGCTCGTCAAGGACCGCGCGCAGGGCGGTGGGGTCGGTGGGGATGTAGCCGTAGGGGCCCAGCTCGGTCCATTCGTAACCGGCTTCCGAGATTTCCCGGAGGCAGCGCTGCCAGGGAACCTGGCGGTCGTCTTCGATGAATTCCACTCCCCACGTGCAGGGGGCGGTACCGATCTGCAACTTCATGTCTGGTCGTTCCTCTCTCCCAAAGTCGCGACATTCTGTGAAAAGTTACGCCGGAGTCAGCTCCGGTCGGGTGGCCAGGCCAGTTTCGATGATGGCGGTGACGGCGGCGCGCTCTTCACCGGCGAGCGGCAGGCGCGGCGCGCGGACCATCTCGCCACCGAGTCCCGCCATCGCCTGGGCGAGCTTGATGTTCTGGACGAGCTTCACGCTGACGTCCAGGTGCAACAGTGGGGTGAACCAGCGGTAGAGGTAGCGGGCTTCTTC
>CAZVZW010000165.1:0-3142 GCA_964631365.1 uncultured Chloroflexota bacterium
TGCGCCTCATACCGGATCCGCCAACCGCAGCGTGCGAGGCGTTGCTCGGCGGAGGCTTCCAGTCGCGCCGTGTTGGCCCGACCCCGGACGGGACGGTGACGGTGGGGTGCCGTTCAGCGTCGGGGGCGACGCCAGAGCCACCAGCCGAGCAGAAGCAGGGTCCCGGCGACGAAAAAGGGACCTCCCCAGACGCGGCGAGCAGCGCGACGTTCGTTCTCTCTCTCGTACCAGTAGTGTGTGTGACATGGCGTTGGAACCCGACGCTGCCGCTGGCCGAGGCGGGCGGGATCCCGCTACGGCCTCCGTGGTCGCCTTCACCGATCCTGGCGGTGGCTCCGCAGGGGCCGGGGCGCGTGCCTAGCGTTTAAGCGGACAAGCCGTCTGGAGCAGCCGCGGAGAGCAGCGCCGATCATACCGGCTACGCGGCTCTCGCACCAAGAATGGGCCACGGAGCGTCATTGGCGCCCAGCATGGCCGCCGCCGTGCTGTGTCGGTTGATCTCGTGGATGGTGCACATGTTGGGGTGGTCGAGCGCCGGGGCCGCCTGCGCCTCCTGGAGAAACCGCTGCTTGGCGGTCTCGTCGCGGGTCAGGTCCGGCGGCAGGAGCTTGATGGCCACCTGCCGCTTGAGGCGTGGGTCCTGGGCCGTGTAGACGACCCCCATGCCGCCGTGGCCGATCTCAGCGGTGATCGTGTACGGGCCGAGGGTGGAACCTGGGGCCAGGGACATGGGAGAGCCGGATTATAGCGCTGACCCAGTTGCGCCGCAGTCCACACCGGCTCCCCACCGTCTCTAAACCACTGGTTTCCGGGACACCTGCCTCGCCCAGACCACCTCTCCGAATCCAGAGCAATTTGAGGCGAAAGTCGGCTCGCCCAGATCAGGGTTTCTGGGACGCACTCTGGGACGCTGATCTCTGGGACAGGCACCTCTGTGGCCGTCGACCGCGAGGTACCCAGCCTCCGCGCCGCCTCGTGCACTGAGAGCCCCTCACGGCCTCGATCAGGCGGACCTCGTTGTACCCCATCGGGCGTGGTCCGAACGGGCGTCACGCGGCAGCATTCGGGGCGTGCCCCGTCCGGTCCGTCAGCCCGCCAAGCATCGTGCCCTCAAGAAGCTCGGGAGTCGCATCCGGAGCATCCGTCAAGAGCAAGGCCTCTCCCAAGAAACCCTAGCCGACCGAGCGGGCATTGGTCGGAGCTACATGAGTGGCATCGAGCGTGGCGTGCGGAACTGCTCCACGCTTCACCTCGTGCGACTCGCCCGCGCGCTTAGGGTTCAAGTCGGCGACCTCTTCCCCAACTGACCTCCAGACCGGCCTCGTAGTATCCTATCGGACACATCGCGCGCGTTCGCTCCAGCACATCTGGAGGACCGGTCTGTGGTACGGCAGCGGCGAGACGATCGTGCGGTCGTCTTCGTGGCTCTTGGAGAACTGGCATGACGGCTTACCACGCCCGCGCCATCGTCCTTGCCGCCATCCTGGTCGGCATGGCGCTGGTTCCCAGCACACGCCTCCAGGCGCAACACCGGCTCGACGAGATGCGTGCGAGGGCTGAGCAGGGCGACGATTTTGCCCAGTGGTTCCTCGGATGGAGCTACGAGCGCGGCGAAGTTGATCTCCCGCGGGACGAAGCCGAGGCGGTCCGGTGGTATCGGCTCGCGGCCGACCAGGGAAACGCCGACGCGCAGGTCAACCTCGGGGACATGTATGCGGATGGGCGGGGTGTTCCCGAGGACGACACCGAGGCGGTCCGCTGGTATCGCCTGGCCGCCGAACAGGGACACGCATCCGCGCAGTCCAGCCTCGGCTTCATGTATTCGCTCGGCGACGGCGTACCGCAGGACGAAGCCGAAGCGATCAGGTGGTACCGACTCGCCGCCGACCAGGGCGACGCCCGCGCGCAGACCGGACTCGCCGGCATGTATGCCTTCGGACGGGGAGTCCCACAGGACGATGTCGAAGCGGTCCACTGGTGGCGTCTCGCGGCCGACCAGGGCTACGCTCCCGCGCAGTTCTTCCTTGGGCGCATGTATGTCAATGGCCGAGGTGTCCCGGAGAACGACGAGGAGGCGCTTCGCTGGAGTCGCCTTGCAGCCGACCAGGGATTCGCCGACGCGCAGAATGACCTAGGGGATAGGTATGCGAGCGGCCGGGGCGTCCCGCAGGATGACGCCGAGGCCACAGAGTGGTATCGGCTGGCGGCCGACCAGGGATCAGACGTGGCGCAGTCCAACATCGGATTCATGTTCATGACCGGCCGGGGCGTCTCGCAGGATGAGGCTGAGGCGGCCCGGTGGTTTCGCCTCGCGGCCGACCAAAGGAATGCCGACGCGCAGACCTTCCTCGGGTTTGTGTATTTTGACGGCTTGGGGCTTCCCCAGGACTATGCCAAGGCGCTCCGGTGGTTTCGCCTTGCGGCCGACCAGGGCGAGCCGGACGCGCAGTACAACCTCGGGCTCATGCGAGAGAATGGCCAGGGTGCCCCGCAAGACAGCGTGGAGGCCCACATGTGGCTGAACCTTGCCGCCGCGCAGTCCTCCGGCGCGCGTCGCGACGCCTTCGCGAAGGCCCGGGAACTCGTTGCAGAGGGAATGACCGCTGAACAGATCACGGAAGCCCAAAGCCGTGCGCGGGAGTGGACGCCGACGCCCGAGCCGTGAAGCGAGCCCGACATTCGCGTTGGGAGCAGCGCTGACGCTCTTCTGACCGCTCCGCACATCCTAGACGTCTAGGGTCGAGGCCAAGCTCGCCACGCAGGCCGGTTTCGTGGGCTGGTAGAACGCGCGGGAGTGCTTGTTCACCTGATCACCGGCGAGTCCCGTCGGTGGTGTGACCCAGCACCTTCCGGAGCAGCGGAACCAGCGTCTCCAGTTCCTCAGTGCTCATCCCCTCGACCGCGTCCAGGTCGATGGTGGCCGAGGTCGAGATGATGTCCAGCTCGTCTGGGGTCTTGTGCCCAGTGCGGTCCAGCACGTCCTTGGCGGCCGCAAGGGCTTGCGCGGGATGCTCATTGACGGCTCGCAAGGTCTTCTCCAGCACGCTGATCGCGGGGTCGACCAAGACTGCGAGGCGCCGCGCCGCTGCGGCCTTCACCTGCGGGGCACTGCCCCCATGCTTGTGGCACACGGTTCCGCCCC
>CAZVZW010000166.1:0-3125 GCA_964631365.1 uncultured Chloroflexota bacterium
TCGCCGCCCGCGCCAACCTCAACCGGATAGGCATGCAGCAACTCGAAGAGGCGATCGACCGGGTCGTTGCCGGCCCCGAGCGCAAGAGCAAGGTCATCAGCGACAAGGAAAAGCGGATTACCGCTTTCCACGAAGTCGGCCACGCACTGGTCGGTCACTTCATGGGTGATATGGATCCAGTACATAAGATTTCGATCATCCCCCGCGGCCGGATGGGGGGCTACACCCGGTTCCTGCCGCCGGAGGATCGATCCTTGATGTCGCAGAGCCAGTTCGAGGACCAGATCGCCACCATGATGGGCGGGCGGTCCGCCGAGTTGCTGGTCTTCGACGAAGTGACCACCGGTGCCTCCAGCGACCTGGAGCTGTCCACCGACACCGCCCGGCAGATGGTCACCCGCTATGGCATGAGTCGCAAGCTGGGTCCGCGAACCTTTGGCAAGACCGAGCAGCTGGTCTTTCTCGGTCGAGACATCGCCGAGAACCGCAACTATAGCGAAGCTATCGCCGAGCAGATCGATGACGAAGTCACCGAGATCATCATGCGTGCCCATGATCGCGCAACCGAGGTCCTGCGCGGGCACCGCGACGACTTGGACCGGGTCTCCGAGTACCTTATCGAACACGAGACGATGGACGTCCCGGCGCTGGAAGCTCTGCTGCGTGGTGAGGAACCGCCGGAACCGCTGTCCGATCCTCCCGAACCCGAGCCGGAGCCCGGAGATCAGCCTCCGGAACCGGAAGGCCACGACCGGCCGCCGGCCGGGCGACGCATCGCCGAGGAGCCCGGCGGGGCTGCCTGACCCGACCCGACCCGACCGGCTGCTTGCGGTCCAGAGCCTCGTCCGCGCGGTCCGGGGTCTCCTGCCTGCGATCCAGCGCCTGGATCTAGCTGTCCGCCACCTTCTTTCCGCGGCCCTTGACGCCGCCGGGAAAGAGTCGGAGCAGGCCCGCGCTGGCCAGCAGGTACAGGCCCGCGGTAAGCCCGAACTGAACCCCGTGCAGCTCGCGTTCTAGGAGGCCACCACCGACGGCCGCCCCGGCCGCCCAGGCCATCCCCCAGCCCACCAGCAGTAGGCTGTTGAACCCGGCCCGCATGCGCTCCGTAACCGACTCCATATACAGCGCGCTGCGTAGCGGCTGGGCCATGTTCATGATGGCCCCGCGGGCCAGGTAGGCGAAGGCGGCCAGCCCCAGTCCCGGCGCGAAGCCCAGCACCAGCAGCAGGGGAATCGACGCCATCTGCGTCAGCCCCACCGTCCGCGCCATGCCCAGCCGCACCGCCAGCAGCGGCCCCAGGACCGTCAATGCCGCCCGGGCGGCCACCCCGGCGCCGGCCAGCAGCCCGAACTGCTCCTCGGCCATGCCCAGCGCCTTGACGAAATAGACATTCAGAAAAGGGATCACCACGCCCGCTCCGAGGGCGATCAACCCGTGGATCGACAGCAGCTTGAGCAGCAGTCCCCGTTCCCGCAGCGCCAGGCGCAGGTCCTCGAGCGGCGGCAACTTCTCCGCCGCGTCATGGCGCAGGAACAGCAGCGGTAGCAGGCCCAGCCCGCTCACCAGGCTGGTAACGCCCAGCACCCCCAGGTAGCCGAAGTCGAGATTCGTCCCCACCGCCTCGGCCAGCGCCCGGGGGGCATAGCCGGCCAGCACATTCCCGGCCAACGTCACCCCCAGGAAGATCAGCGCCGAGAAGGCGAACAGGTAGGGCCGGCCCGCGTCGTCGGTACTGGCGGCCAGCAGCGGCATCAGCGCCACCGCCCACATCGCCCCGCCGACGCCGCCCAGGGTGTTGCCAGCCAGCAGCGTGAAATAGGTTAACGGCAGGATTTGCAGGGCCGTTCCGACGGCCAGCGCCGCCGCCGCCCACAGAATCAGCCCTTTCAGGCCGATCCGCCGCGCCAGCAGCGCCGCCGGGATCGCCGCCAGCGCGCTCGCCAGCGAACCGGCGCCCACCAGGTAGCCCAACCGCTCTCCCGGCACCCCCAGTTCTACGAGGTAGAGGTTGTAGCCGACCGCGAACGTCCCCACGCTCAGACTGCCCAGGAAGGTGCTGGCCAGCAGCAGGCGGGCATTGCGCGGGAACCGCCGGAACTGACGGTAATACTCGGCCGCGCCGGGGATTCCACTCAACACCGGCAGGTACCTCTCCTTTAGCGTTGCCGCCGGCCGGAATCCTTATCTGCCGCTACGGCGTGAAGATCACCTTGATCGCCCCGGTCGTCTTGTCGGCCGCGGTCGTGTAGGCTTCCTTCGCATCCGCGATGGCGAACTCGTGCGTGACCAGGATGTCGGTGATGCCCGGGTCGGCGCGCAGGATCTCGATGGCGTGCTCGAAGTCGGTCACGCCCTGCTCGTCGCGCGAGTAGGTGTGCGATCCGACAACGCACAGCTCCTTCTCAAATACCGGATGCGCCGGGATGCCGGCGTCGCCCCAGAATGCCCCGGCGACGACTACAGTCCCTCCCGGCCGTACCAACTGCATCGCTAGGCTGGTGGTTCCGGACGATCCGCCGACGCTCTCGATCACCACGTCCGGCAACCCATTGTCGCCAAGCAATGCGCGGAGCTCGTCCTCGGTCGCGTCTGCGCTCGCTTGGATAACGCTGGTGGCGCCTAGCCGCAGTGCGGCCTCCCTCTGGTGATCGTAGCGGGCCAGCACGATGATCCGCGCCGCTCCGGCGGCCCGGGCGGCCACCGTCGCCGCCAGCCCGATCGACCCCGATCCGATGACCGCTATCGAAGCCCGGTAGGAAGGTCGCCCCATCCGCACCGCGTGCACCCCCACGGCCAGCGGTTCGACCAGCGCCCCGGCGGTATCCGAGAGGTCGTCGGGAACCGGCACCGCACAGTACTCCGGCATCGAGAAGTATTCCGCATGCCCGCCCGGTCCGTCCGGGTCCCAGCCCATCACCATGCGCCAGCCGACCTCGGTGCACATGTTATAGCGGCCCGTGCGACAGGATTCGCACTCGCCGCAACGGCGCAACGGTTCCACCGCCACCCGGGCGCACCGCGCGATTTCGGTAACCCCGTCGCCCACCGCCACAACCTCGCCGCAGACCTCGTGGCCCACGCAGATGTGCCCCGGCACGGCCGACGCCTGCAGGGCGTGGAGGCGA
>CAZVZW010000167.1:0-3065 GCA_964631365.1 uncultured Chloroflexota bacterium
GACGCCGGCGACACCGAGCTCTTGCCCGGTGAGTTGGTGGACAAGATGCGCTGGCAGAAGCTCAATGACGAAGCGGTTGAGGGTGGCGGCAAACCGGCCAGTTCGAGTCCGGTGCTGCTCGGAGTCACCAAGGCTTCGTTGAATACCGAGAGCTTCCTGGCGGCAGCGTCCTTCCAGGACACGACCCGGGTGCTGACGGAGGCGGCCCTGCAGGGCTCCACCGATCGGCTGCGCGGATTGAAGGAGAACGTGATCATCGGAAAGTTGATCCCGGCAGGTACCGGCAAGGGGCATGGCCGTTTCTCGCTGCTCTCCGCATTCCAGGCGATGGCCGAGGCTGACGAGCTGGACGTTGGAGAGGCCGAGGCCGCGCTGCCGGACGGCGAAGGCAACGGAGCGGCCGCGAAAACCAATGGCGACGGCGAGCCGGCGAAGGCCGGGGCCGATGCCAACGGTGAATCGGTCGCCGCGGCGGACGATGAGAGCGGCGATTCGACCGATGTGGCCGAAGAGTTGGAAGGTGCCTAGACAAACCCGGACGGGTCCCTGTGCAAGAGTTGACCATGAAGGGGTACAGGTGATACCCTCCCTCCTCGGTGCCACGGGGCATCTAACTAGGATTGTGTACTCAGCAGGAAAGTGACGTAATAGCTCGTGCCCACAATCAGTCAATTGGTGCGAAAAGGACGGCGCAAAGCCCGTCGCAAGGTGGCGGCCCCGGCATTGCACTGGTCCTACAACAGCATCAAGCGGCGGATGGTGAGGACGGGCGGCTCACCGCAGAAGCGGGGAGTTTGCGTCCAGGTGAGGACCGTCACCCCGAAGAAGCCGAACTCGGCACTGCGGAAGGTGGCCCGCGTGCGTCTCTCGAACGGTATGGAGGTTCTTGCCTACATACCCGGCGAGGGACACACGCTGCAGGAGCACTCGGTAGTGCTGGTGCGCGGCGGGCGGGTGAAGGACCTGCCGGGCGTTCGCTATCACATAGTCCGCGGCTCGTACGACGCGACCGGGGTCGAAGACCGAAAGCAGTCGCGGTCTAAGTACGGCGCGAAGCTGGATAATTAGGCAATCGTAAGGTGCCACCAGGGACCTTGTAGCACTCGACAATGAATTTGTTCCCGCGCCAGGTGGGGCGGGATGGGTACAAATAGAAGGCCAAGCAGGAAACTCTCAAGAAATGCCTAGAAGAAACAGACCGCCTAAAAGGCCGGTTCAGCCCGATCCGAAGTATCACAATCGCAGCGTGTCCCGGTTCATTAACATGTTGATGCGGGACGGCAAGAAGTCGCTCGCCCAGAGGCTGTTGTACCAAGCGTTCGACATGGTTGAGGATCGGACCGGGGCCGACCCGGTCGAGGTATTCGAGGCGGCGATCCGCAACGCCACGCCGCATCTGGAAGTGAAACCCCGCCGGGTCGGTGGCGCCACGTACCAGGTGCCGATTGAGATCCGGGGCGACCGTCGCTATTCACTGTCGGTCCGCTGGCTGGTGCAGGCGGCCCGGGCACGGCCCGGTAAGACCATGATCGAGCGGCTGGCCGCGGAATTCACCGAAGCCGCAAACAACGAAGGTGCCGCCGTACGGCGAAAAGAAGAGAGTCATCGCATGGCGGATGCAAACAAAGCCTTCGCCCACTACCGCTGGTAGGCCGGCTCAAGCGCCGATCTCGAGGTACTGCAGAAATTGGTTTCATCTTCCGAACTCAAATCAACGCGCAACATTGGGATCATTGCGCATATTGATGCCGGCAAGACCACGGTCACCGAGCGGATTTTGTTCTACTCCGGGCGCATTCACCGCACGGGCGAAGTCCACGACGGCGCGGCGACGATGGACTGGATGGTGCAGGAGCGGGAGCGCGGTATAACCATCACCGCCGCCGCCACCACCTGCACGTGGCGAGATCATCGCATCAACATTATCGACACCCCTGGGCATGTGGACTTCACCGCCGAGGTAGAGCGCTCATTGCGGGTTCTCGATGGTGGGGTCGTTGTGTTCGACGCGGTCGCGGGCGTGCAGCCACAGTCCGAGACGGTCTGGCGGCAGGCTGATCGCTACGGGGTCCCCCGATTCGCCTTCGTAAACAAGATGGACCGTCGCGGCGCCAGCCTGGAGCGGACGGTGGAAATGATTCGCGACCGCCTGGACGCGGTCCCAGCGATTGTGCAGCTGCCCCTGGGCGCTGAGAATGAGCTGCGGGCGGTGGTGGACCTGGTGGAGATGAACCAGCGCAATTTCATCGAATGCAAGGAATCGGTCGAAATCGGCGAGATCGAGGAAGCGGCGGAGGCGGACGCCGCCGCCGCTCGCGTAGGGCTGATCGAACTCGTCGCCGACTACGATCACGACATCGCCAAGATGTACCTGGAGGGCGAGACGATCTCGCCCGTGGATCTGCGGGCGGCGATCCGGCGGACGACGCTGGCCAACGAAATCGTGCCGGTGCTTACCGGTAGTGCGCTCCGCAATAAGGGTGTAGAGGCCATAGTCGACGCCATCGTTGACTACCTACCTTCTCCGCTGGATGTCCCTCCGGTTGAAGCCGAACACGCCAAGAGTGGCGAGGCGGTGCTGTGCGGCCCGGATCCGAGTGAGCCGCTGGCGGCGCTGGCGTTCAAGATTGTCAGTGACCCGTTCAGCGGCCGGTTGACCTATCTACGAATTTATTCTGGGACGTTGAGACCCGGGGACCAGGTGTACAACTCCACCCAGAAGGGTCGGGAGCGCGTGGGGCGGCTGCTACGGATGCACGCCGACAAGCGCGAGCAGATTAAAGAAGGTGTGGGCGCGGGGGACATCATCGCCGCCATCGGGCTGCGGAATACGTCCACCGGCGATACGCTTTCCGATCGCGGCCGGCCGGTACTCCTGGAGGCGATCAGCTTCCCGGATCCGGTTGTGCGGGTAGCGGTGGAGCCGAAGGGCCAGGGGGATCAGGACAAGATGACGGAGGCGCTGAGCCGGCTGGGCGAAGAGGATCCGACGTTCCAAGTGAGTGCGGATAGCGATACCGGCCAGACGATCATTGCCGGTATGGGGGAGCTGCACCTGGAGGTGA
>CAZVZW010000168.1:0-2961 GCA_964631365.1 uncultured Chloroflexota bacterium
CCTGGTCCTCGTCCGCCTGCTCTGGCACCTGCTCCGCCTTTTCTTGTGCCGCCGCTGGGTCGAGACCCCCGACGATCTCGCCGATTGCTACCGTCGTTCCCGGCTGCTTCTGTGCACTTCCTATTCCGAAGGCGGCCCGCGGGTCGTCCTCGAGGCCATGGCCTGCGCCACCCCGGTCGTCTCGACCCCGGTTGGCGCCGTCCCCGAACTCATCGAAGACCGCCTCACCGGCCGCCTGGTCGACTGGGAGCCCGCCGACATCGCCACTGCCATCCTCGAGGTGCTCGACGATCCCACTGCCGCCGCGCGCATGGCCCGCCTCGCCCACGAAGCCGTCCAGCCGCTCGATCGCCGGGTCACCCTCGACGACTACGCCGACGCCTACGTCCGCCTGGCCGAAGAACAGGAGTGCCGGCGCACCGCATGAACGTCCTGATGATCACCCAGGAACTCGACCCCAACAGTTCCAACATGCGCGTTGCCCACGATTGGGCGGCCGCCATAGCCGGACGCTGCGAGCATGTGATTGTGCTGGCCGCCCGCGCCCGCGAGCACGACCTTCCCGCCAACGTCACGGTCGTGCCGCTGCGCAAATCCGAAACCGACTCGCGCTTCCTGGTCCTCGTCCGCCTGCTCTGGCACCTGCTCCGCCTTTTCTTGTGCCGCCGCGTGGATGTCGTCTTCGCGCACATGGTCCCCGCCTTCGCACTGCTCGCCTGGCCCTTCTGCAAGCTCGGCCGCCGGCCCCTGACCCTCTGGTACACGAGCCACGGCCGGACCCGCGCGCTGCGCCTGGCCACCCGTCTCATCGACCTGCCGATCACCGCCTCCGCCGACAGCTACCCGGTTGCCGGGGCCGGCCCTGCGGTCATCGGCCACGGGATCGATATCGCTCGCCTGCACGAGTCCACGATTTCCCCGGCCAGCCCGCCACTCATCGCCTTTGCGGCCCGTATCACCCCGCTCAAGCAGGTCGAACTCGCCATCCGCGCCCTCGGTGCTCCCGCCCTCCGCGACCACTCGGATCGGCCGGTCTTGGAGATCGCCGGCGAGCCCTTCTACCCGGCCGATTGCGAGTACGTCGCCGGACTCAAGCGCGAGGCCGCCGCGCTTGGACTCGCCGATCGCGTCACCTTCCGCGGCGGCGTCCCCGGCACCGACATGCCGGCGCTCTATGCCCGCTCCACCCTCACCGTCTCCTGCCGGGCCGTCCCGGCCCTCGACAAGAGCGCCCTCGAATCGCTCGCCGCCGGCGTTCCGGTCCTCACCAACAACCCCTCCTTCACTCCCCTCTTTGGCGTCCATGCGGGCAAACTATCCTTCGTGGGGGACGATCCCGTGGCGCTGGCGGCGCGCATCGCAACGTTGCTCGACGATACCGATGAGTGCCGACGGATCGCCTCCGAACTCGCCGACAGAGTCGAGCGCTTCCACGGCCTTGAGGGCTTCGCCGATCGCCTGATGGACGTATTTCGCACTCTGGCCTACGGCCGCACCGTCGATCTCGCCGCAATCGAAAACGAAAGTAGAGTTCTATGAATCCCCTGATGGTCCGCCTCTTCGTCCGCCTCGTCCTGCAATTGCCCGACATCGAGTTGCTTCCGGTCTATCAGAACCGCGTCGTCGCGCTGCGCCACTTCGCGCTCTCGCTGCAGCCCGGCGTGCAGATCGGCGAAGACGTCGCCGTCCATCCGCGGTTCTACTACCCGCGCGGCGTCGAGTTGGACTTCGCCGACGGCGCCGAGATCAAGCGCGACGTCCGGGTCGGCCGCGACGGCGAGGTCAGCGGCACATCGACCCTCGCGGTCGGCGTCGGCTCACAGATCCTGTCCGACTGCCACTTGGACTGCTCGGCCGACATCACCATCGGCGCCGGCACCCACATCGGCCGTGCCTGCAGCATCTACACCCATACTCACCAGACCGACTCCCGCGATGTCCCGATCCTCGACTCGCCAGTCAAGACCTCCCCGGTCACCATCGGCGTCGATGTCATGATCTACAGCGATGTCGTGGTTCTGCCGGGCATCACCATCGGCGACGGCGCGGTCATCGCCGTCCGCTCGGTCGTCACCCGCGATGTCGAGCCCTACAGCATCGTCGCCGGCGTACCCGCCGAAAAGGTCGGGGAGCGCACCTAGCGTGAACGCCCCCGCCCCGCCCTTTAACGGGCAGCAGCTACCGGAGGTCCGCCAGGCGCTGGCCGGCGTCTCCGACTACCTGCAGGGCGCCACCACTTCCGACGGCCGCCTGGTCTGTCCCGAGCATCGCCTCGACCACACCGGGCGAAGCGCCCGCTCCATCGTCATCGACTGCGCCCTGCACGCTGCCACCGGCGACGACCGCTACTACGAGCGCGCCCTGAGCCGCGCCCTGACCACCGACGCCCGCCTGGCCCCAGACCCCGAGCACGGCGCCTGGGTCTTCCATCCCGGTCGACTCGACCCCAACAACATGTCCACCAGCGTCATCGACGGCGGCGACTGCGTCGATGCGCTGGCCACGTTCCTAATGCAGTTTGCCGACCGGGTCGACGCCGATCTGCGTGCACGACTCGAAGCTACCATCGCCCGCCACTGCGATACCTATCTGGCCAACGCCGCCGTCACCAAAGAGGTCACCAATCAGCGTCTCTGGGGTGCCATGGGCCTGGCCTCCGCCTACCGACTCACCGGCAACGCCGCCTGGAAAGACGCTGTCATGCGCTCCCTGGAGGTATCCTTCGGCGAGCAAAACCCCGACGGCTCCTTCCCCTACCACCCGGCCGCCGCCGAGCACGGCCTGCCCGCCGGCGCCGGCGGAGCCAGCGTCTATTACCAGTCCCGCCACCTGGCCTTCGCCCACCACGCCCGGACGCTGTGCGACGACCCCGATGCCTTCGCCGCCGAATTCGAGCGCGGACTCGACTTCCTGCTCGCCGCCATCACCCCCGAGGGCTTCAAGCCGCTGGTGCTCGATGCA
>CAZVZW010000169.1:0-2937 GCA_964631365.1 uncultured Chloroflexota bacterium
TCGTCGGCGAGCATGGCGTCGAGGTCGTCGTAGACGTGGGGAATGTCGAACTCGGTGGCGAGCGGCGCGGCGCGGGACCGGGTGCGGTTGGTGATGCCGACGACGTTGAAACCGGCCTTGCGGTAGGCGGGCAGGTGGGCGCCGGCGACGATGGCGCCAGCACCAACGATGCCGATGCCGCGGTCCAGCCTGCGGGGCAGGCGAGGATTCCAGTCGAGATTCAGGCTTGCGGTGTCCAAAGGTCGGGTTCTCCGTTGGATTGGTGCCCGGGTACTATCGAGATGCTACGTTAGCGGAGGGGCTGTCCGGGAGCGCAAAGGGCTAGAACCGGTTGAGCGTCGGGCTGACCGGGGGTTAGGGTACGCGGTCCGAGGAGTACTTGCCTCAGGTGGTGGTGGGGATAGGGGACCGGCCGGGACGGGAACGGCTGAATGAACTACGACTGGAAAGGGACCGACCATGACGACTGACCACGGGGGCGCCGGCGAGCGGCGCAGCAACAAGGTGCTGAAGGGGATCGAGCGGGCGCCGCATCGCTCGCTGCTGCGAGCGGTCGGGGTGACCGAGTACGAGATGACCCTGCCATTCGTTGGCGTCGTCAGCGCCTATAACGAGATCATTCCCGGGCACGTGAACCTGGACAAGGTGGTGGATGCGGTGAAGGCGGGGGTGCGCACGGCCGGGGGAGTGCCGTTTCAGTGTGAGGTGCCTTCGGTGGACGACGGCATTGCGATGAACCACGTGGGGATGAAGTACTCGCTGCCTTCGCGGGAGCTGATCGCGGATTCGATTGAGACGATGGCGATCGCGCATTCGTTTGACGGGCTGGTGCTGGTGCCGGCGTGCGACAAGATCATTCCGGGGATGCTGATGGCGGCGGCGCGGCTCGATATCCCGACGGCGGTGGTGACCGGCGGCCCGATGCTGGCGGGGACGCTGGACGGCGAGGCGATTGACCTGATGACGGTGTTCGAGGCGGTCGGCAAGGCGGCGCGCGGGGACATAACCGAGGAAGAATTGCTGGCAATCGAGTCGGTGGCCTGCCCGACCTGCGGCTCGTGCTCGGGCATGTTCACGGCGAACACGATGAGCTGTCTGACGGAGGCAGTGGGGCTGGCGCTGCCGGGGGCGGGGACGTCGCCGGCGGTGTCTAGTCAGCGAATTCGTGACGCCAAGGAGACGGGACGGGCGGTGATGAATCTGATCGAGCGCGGGGTGACCGCGCGGCAGATCGTGACCGAGGCGTCGCTGCGCAACGCGCTGGCGGTGGACGTGTCGCTGGGCGGGTCGACGAACACGGTGCTGCACCTGCTGGCGATCGCCCAGGAGGCCGAGATTGACCTGACGATGGCCGACATCGGGAAGGTGTCGGCCGAGACCCCGCACCTGACCAAGCTGAGCCCGGCAGGGCCGGCGCACATGCAGGATCTGGATCAGGCGGGCGGTATCCAGGCGGTGATGAAGGAGATCGAGCCGGTGCTCGACACGGCGCAGGTGGGCATTAACGGGAAGACGGTCGCCGAGAACCTCGCCACCGCGCGCAAGACGAACGGGAAGGTCATCAAGCCCTGGGCGGAGGCCTATTCGCCGACCGGGGGACTGTCGGTGTTGTTTGGTTCGCTGGCACCGACCGGGGCGGTCGTGAAGTCGCACGCGGTGGACCCAAAGATGCTGAAGCATCGGGGGCCGGCGCGGGTCTTCAACGGCGAGGAACCGGCGACGAAGGCGATCACGAGCCAGGATTTCGAGGCCGGCGATGTGATCGTGGTGCAGGGCGAGGGTCCACGCGGGGGACCGGGGATGCGGGAGATGCTGTCGCTAACGGCGATGATCTCCGGGATGGGTATGGACGATAGCGTGGCGCTGCTGACCGATGGGCGGTTCTCCGGGGCGACCCGCGGGGCGGCCATCGGACACATCTCGCCGGAGGCCGCCTCGGGTGGCCCGATCGGCCTGCTGCGCGATGGCGACATGATCGAGATCGATATCCCCGGCGGGCGACTGGATGTGGATGTGAGCGCGGAGGAATTGGAGCGCCGGCGCGTCGAGCAGCCGGAGTGGACCTCGGAAGTGAAGGGCTATCTGGGTCGGTATGCGCGGATGGTGACGTCGGCGGACACCGGGGCGGTGCTGCGCTAGTGGCAGGCTTCCGGGGCCGGGGCGATTGGAGGGGCGTTGGCTGAAGGGCGGACAGTGCTGGATCGGTTGGTCGCAACGGCGGCCGTGGCCGGGTTCAACCTGGTGGGGGTGGGCAGCGTGGCGGGGTTCGACGAGCGCAGCCCGGCAGGCTACAGCCTGAGCGAGGCGGTGGACCTGGCGACTCCCCGAACGGTTGTGATGATTGGCTCCGGCGGGCCGGGCTTCTGGCGGACGTTCAAGCAGACGCCGACGACGGCCGACCCTGATGAATTGCGCCAGGCGGATGGCTCGATCGATGCCTATTCGACGATGGTGGTCCCGCGGCTGGCCCAGATCGTTGCCGCGCAGGGAGCGGGGTGCGAAGTCTTCTACCCGTTCGGTGAGCCGGGGCGCAGCGTGAGTTTTAGGCGCCTGGCCGAGCACTGCGGATTCGGCGTCGCCGGGACGGTGCTGGGGACGGTGATCCATCCGGAGTTTGGGCCGTGGGTGAGCCTGCGCGGTGCGCTGGTGACGGATATTGAGTTGCCCGGCGCAGAATCGCTTGCCGGTTATGACCCCTGTGAAGGTTGCGCGCGGCCCTGCGTGACGGCCTGCCCGATCGGGACCTACGAGTCCGGGACCTGGGATTTCGCGTCCTGCGTGCGCTACCGGCTGTTCGAGGACGGCTGCCCGACGGGCTGCCTCTCGCGGCTGGCCTGCGTGGTTGGGCGGGACCAGCGCTACACGGATGAGGAGTACGGCTACCGCCACGAATTCACGGCGGCGGCCCGGGAGAACCTGGCCCGCATCTACGGCTAG
>CAZVZW010000170.1:0-2915 GCA_964631365.1 uncultured Chloroflexota bacterium
GATGACGATCGGATAGCTCCGCCTGGGTGAGGGTTTCCATGATCCACGCTGTGCTACAGTTCGCTCACGAGGGAGTGGTGACGCCCGGGAAGGTGGGCGATTGAGCGGCAAGCCGTGGGAGGCAACGATGGCCCAGAGCGCAACGGTACCGAGACCGCGAAGACGCCTTTTCGGTGGGGCTCGCGGGGGCACAGCAGGCTACTGGTTCGTGTTGCCGTCGCTGCTCTTCATCTTTGTCTTCGTGATCCTGCCGATCATCGCTTCGTTCTACTACAGCCTCACCGACTACGACCTGATGAAGGCGCCCCGTTTCGCCGGCCTGAAGAACTATAAGGGCCTCTTCGATGACCCCCGCTACCCATACGCCATAGCCAACACGATTTACTTCGCCGCTGCGACCGTACCCGGCGGAGTGGTTACATCTCTTCTCTTGGCTGCTCTCATCAACCGCCGCGTCCGCGGTATTTACACCTTTCGAGCCCTCTTCTATATGCCGGTGGTGAGTTCGTTCGTCTCAGTAGCTCTCATCTGGCTGTGGTTCTACGAGCCGCAATTCGGGCTGCTTAACGATGTCTTTGAGACAGTCGGACTGCCCCGACTGAAGTGGCTGCGCGCCCCCGAGACTTCGATGCCCTCGATCATCATGATGAGCGTCTGGAAGAACATGGGCTTGAATATGGTGATCTACCTTGCGGGATTGCAGGGCATTCCACCGCATCTCTACGAAGCGGCGGAGATCGACGGGGCGGGGCGGATAGCGACCTTCTTCAAGATCACTTTGCCCCTGCTGGCGCCGACGACCTATTTCGTGGTGATTGTGTATTTCATCGGCGCGCTTCAGATGTTCGTGCAGGTCTACATAATGACGGGCACCAGCGCTGCCCAAGACGTCCCCGTTTACGGCGGTCCACTTGATAGCACTGTGACCGTAGTGATGATGATCTTCGATAACGCCTTTGCGTATCTCAAGATGGGCTACGCGGCGGCGATGTCGTTTGTACTATTCATGATTATTGCGGTTATCACGCTGATCAACTCCCGGCTGCTGCGGTACGACGTCATATCGTAGGCGTGGGTGTCGGGGGCGGGGTCGAGTGTGCGGTCCAGGTGTAGTGCCCGGGGCGTTGCCTGCCTAGCCGGGCGGTCGACTGGCGGGCGCAAAGCTCTTCGGTTAGTTGCGGTGCCTATCTAGACTGGCAGGCAATGAAAGTCCGGCCGATCGTCTTCGTGAGTGGGGTGCTAGGACTGGTGGTGCTGATCCCGGTCCTGGCGGTGATCGCTCTGGGTTTCTACGGTACATCGATCGGCGGTCAGTCGAGTGCGGTGGCGGTATCCGGCGCGGAGTTGCGGGTGATGCCGGCGGGAGGTCCGCCGGGGTCGACGGTAACGGTGACTGGGCAGAACTGGAAGCCGCGCGAGGAGATCGCGATCTACTTGGGGATACCTGGGGACCGGGGTACGGAGGCGCGGCGAATCAGGCTACTGGCGGTGACGGCTTCGCGGAGTGGCAGATTTGAAGTGGAGGTGGTGATGCCGTCAGCGGTATTCACGGCAATGATGAAACTGGCCACGGTGGAGGCGGAGAGCATCGGCGGGGAGTCGGGCCCGGAGGTGGTCAGTACCGGGTTCGAGGTGGTGGGGTTTGACACTGCGCTCAAAGTCCACGTGGTGGCGGGTCGGAGGGGGATCAACTTAGCCGGAGCGCGGCTTGAACTGTCGGATCGTTTCGGCCGGGTGATGAGCACGGCAACAACGGGAGTGGACGGCGTGGTGACGTTTCAGGGACCGCGGCCGGGCCTGGCGGAGATCGATGTTAGCTTGATCGATTTCCGGCGACGGCAGGTGGCGCTGACGCTGCCGGAGACAGGGACGCTAGATTTCCAGATCGACCTAGCGCCGATGGCTTCCCAGCGACTACTGGCGCCGCACCCGGACAGTGTCGGTGGGGGATTGCTGATGTATGCACTGATCGACCGGGCGTCAGGGTTGGCGCTGGACAGTATTGGGTCGATGCGGCTGCGGGGGGTGCCATTGCAGTCGGTGTCGGAACCGGGTCTGGAATATCGCTTCGTGCTGCCTGCGGAGATTCGTATCTCGCTGGAGGGTGATGCCATGTCCGCGCAGACGCCGCGGGCATTGAGTTCGGTGCTGGCGGTGGTAAACGGGCTGAAGGGCTTTCGGGAAGGGTCGCCTTCGCGAGTCTATTTCGTGGGAAATGCGGGTGCGATTGACATGGTGTTCGCAACCGACGACGCCTATTGGGTAACCCAGAGCCTGTACTTTGTGGACCACCGCCGGTTTGAGATCATCCATCGGGTGCGGCTGGGGCCAGAGGTGCTGCCGCCGGTGCTGAGTCGTGACGGCGCGCACGTGTACGCGGTGAATTGGTTCGACCGCCGAGTGGATGTCATCAGCGTAGTGACCGGCGCGCGGTTGAGGAAGTCCGTCGAGGTGCCGCCCTTCATCTGCGCTGTGACGGGCGACCCGGATGCGGATGCGTTGTACCTACTATCCGGCCTTACCGGGGTGATCTATCACCTAGACATGGCGGGCGACCGCGTGGCCCGGGAAATTGCGACGGTGCCTGGGGCGACCGCTCTGGTGGCCGATCCGCACCGCAACCGGCTCTATGTTTTCGGCGAGGAACTTGAGTTGCTGACGGTGGTGGATCGCAAGTCGGGCGAGGTGGTGGATATCTATGCGCTGGAGGGACCGATTGAGTGGATGTGGCCGGATCCGGACGGCGAGTTTCTGTTCGGTGGGATGTACGCGGACCGGGCGATCCAGATCATCGACGCGCAGCGGCTGACGCCGGTGACCACGACCTACCTGCCGACGATGCGGCAGAGCCAGCGGGCGATGGATTAGGGTCTTGCGGGCCATGTTGACCAGCAGGCGGGTATCGGTGAAGGCGT
>CAZVZW010000171.1:0-2894 GCA_964631365.1 uncultured Chloroflexota bacterium
CGCTCCCACCATCGCTCCCTTGTTCGGACGGCGCCCCCCGCCCCAGAGCCTGGGGGCGGTGGTGTGGGACCTGCGGGTGGAGGAGGGCTAGCCGAGGATGGCGCCAGACTCGGTCGGCCCGGCTCCCGGCTGGTGTCTGCCCGGCCGTTGCGGTTGAATAGGGCCTGTTCTCAGAATTGAAGCGCATTCTCCGGGAGGCCAGCATGAATGTTGTCGTGGTAATGATCGATTCCCTGCGCCGCGATCACGTCGGCTGCTACGGCAACGATTGGATCAAGACGCCCAATCTCGACGCGCTGGCGACCGAGTCGGCCCGTTTCACCAACGCCTACCCCGAGGCCCTGCCGACCATCCAGGCGCGACGGGCAATTCACACCGGCAAGCGCGTCTTCCCGTTTCACGGGCATCAGAGCATGAAGGGCGATACCGTGCCCTGGGCCGGCTGGGAGCCGATTCGCCAGGAACGAGTGACCGCCAGCGAGATCATGTCCCACGCCGGTTACCGCACCGGCCTGGTCGCCGATGTCTACCACCAGATGAAGCCTTCCATGAACTTCCATCGCGGGTTTCATCAGTTTGTCTGGGTTCGCGGACAGGAGATGGACAAGTACCGACCGCCGAGCCTGGCCAGCGACGAAGCGGTAGAACAATACATGCACCCCTACTTCGACGGCGGCCCGGGCCTGTACCGGCGGTCCTCTTTGAAGCAGTACCTGGCCAACGTTTCCGATTGGCGCTACGAGGAAGACCACTTCGCGCCGAAGGTGTTCACCGAGGCGATGCATTTTGTCGAGGACAACCGCAACGACGATTTCTTCCTCTTCGTCGACTGCTTCGATCCGCACGAGCCCTGGGACCCGCCGCAGTGGTACACCGACCTCTACGACCCGGGCTATGAGGGCAAGGACCTTATCTGGCCGCCCTACGGCCCCACCGGCACCCTGACCCGGGCGGAGATAGACCACATCCGGGCGCTGTACGCTGGCGAGGTTACGATGACCGACAAGTGGTTCGGCCTGTTCGTCGACCGCCTGCACGACCTCCACCTGATGGATGACACGCTGCTGATCGTCATGTCGGATCATGGCCACGCGCTGGGCGAGCGCGACATCTTCGGGAAGCTGCCGCCCTATCAGTACCCGGAGTTAGTTGACATAATAATGATGATCCGGCAGCCCGACGGCACCGGCGCCGGGAGCGTGGTGGACGGGTTCTGCTACGACCACGACGTGCTGCCGACGCTGCTGGCCTGGACCGGCGTCGGTGCGCCGCTACCGCTGGACGGCCGCAACCTGCTGGCGATGATCGACGGCGATGATTCCGGCCGCGATTTCGTCACCAGTGGCTTTGGTGACTTCATCCGCTACCAGGATCGCGAGTACTACTTCGTCTCGCGCAACGACCGCGCGGAGCAGCGCCTGTACTCGATCACCGACGACCCGGACCTCGAAAACGACATCGCCACGGCGAACCCCGAACTTTGCCGGGATCTCTTCGACCGGGTCGTCGAGGATGCCGGTGGCACGCTGCCGCAGATCAGCAAAGAGGCGCGCCGCCGGGCGGGGCCGTGGTGGGAGTTGAACGGACCGGCCGAGACCGCCGATAAGATTGACGATATGCTCAACCCGCGCGAAGAAGTGCAATAGCGATGAACCTGGTCCTGGTGATCCTTGATTCGCTGCGCCGCGACCACGTCGGCTGCTACGGGAACGACTGGATCAAGACACCGGCGCTGGATGCCCTGGCGACCGAGTCGATCCGGTTCACGAACGCCTACCCGGAGTCGCTGCCGACCGTCCAGGCGCGACAGTCCATCTATAACCGGCAACCGGCTATTTCCATTTCGCGATCACCAGAGCCACAAGGGCGACAACGTCCGCTGGCCGGGCTGGCACCCGGTACGCGAGACCGAGATCACCATGGCCGAGATTCTGGCCCACGCGGACTATCGTACCGGCCTAGTGACTGACGTCTATCACCAGTTCAAGCCCTCCATGAACCTCCATCGTGGCTTTCAGCAGTTCGCGTTCATCCGTGGACAGGAGGGGGACACCTACGCCTCGTCCGCCCGGATGGAAGGAGTGGATATCTCCAGGGTCCTGCATCCGAGTCTGGCCGGGACGATGCGGGAGAAGGGGCACCGCCGCTACCTGGCCAACGTTTCCGAGCGACGCTATGAGGAAGATTGGTTCGCGCCGCAGGTCTTCCGCGAGGCGATGCACTTCGTCGAAGACAACCGGCACGACGATTTCTGCCTGGTGGTCGATTGCTTCGACCCGCACGAGCCGTGGGACCCGCCTCCGTGGTACTGGGAACCCTACGATCCCGGCTACGCGGGACAGGACCTTATCTGGCCCCCCTACGGCCCCACCGGCGACCTGACCCGGACGGAGATCGATCACATCCGGGCGCTCTACACCGGCGAGGTCACGATGGTGGACAAGTGGCTCGGGCTGTTCCTGACGAGGCTGGGCGACCTCGCGCTGCTGGACGACACCCTGCTGATGGTGCTGTCCGACCACGGCCATTCACTGGGCGAGCACGGCGTGATCGGCAAACAGGGCGACTGCCAGTACCCGGAGCTAGTGGACATAATGTTCATGATCCGACATCCGAGCGGCGAGGGTGCGGGGCAGGTAATCGAGGATTTCGTCTACGACCACGATATCCTGCCCACGGCGCTGAACCAGCTTGGCATCGAGTTGCCGCGGCCGGTCGACGGACGCGATCTCTGGCCGCTGATTCGAGGCGAGGAGCCGGGGCGCTCCTATGTCACCGGGAGCATGGCCGAGTACGTGCGCTACCAGGACGAGACCTACCGCTTCATCTGCCGGAACGACGGGGCGGAGCGGCAACTCTTTGTTCCCGGCAACGACCCGGAACTGGCCGAGAAC
>CAZVZW010000172.1:0-2889 GCA_964631365.1 uncultured Chloroflexota bacterium
TTTCGTCGGCCGACCAGATGTAGGTCCTGCCCTCTTCGCCGTCGGTATCGGCGTCGAGGGTGCTGTAGAAGCCGCCCTCCGGCGAGGTCATGTCGCGGGCGACGAAGTCCAGGATCGACTCGGCGGTCTGGCGATGCTCGGCGGCGCCGGTGATCTGCCAGGCCTTCAGGTAGATGCGGGCCAGCTGCGAGTTGTCGTAGAGCATCTTCTCGAAGTGCGGGACCAGCCAGACGGCGTCGACGGTGTAGCGATGGAAGCCGCCGCCGAGCTGGTCGTGGATGCCGCCGGCGGCCATGTGGCGCAGGGTGTGGTCGGCGATTTCCAGGGCTGAGGCGTCGCGGGTGCGGTGGTAGTAGCGTAGCAGGAAATCGAGCGCCATTGGCTGCGGGAACTTGGGCGCGTCGCCCCAGCCGCCGTTGTCGGGATCGACGGCCGTGACCAGGCACTGGCGGGCGGTGTTGAGCAGGAAATGGCTCGGCTCGCCGGCCGCGTCGGGCTCGGGTGCGGCGGCGGCGCGCAGGATTGCGGCGATGCGCACCGCCGAGTCGATCACGTCCTCGCGACCGGTCTCGTAGGCCTCGACCAGCGAGTCTAGGACCTGCCGAAAAGAGGGCAGGCCCTGCTGGGCGGTTGGCGGGAAGTAGGTGCCGCCCCAGAACGGGACGCCAGCCGGCGTCAGGAAGACACTGAGCGGCCAGCCGCCTTGGCCGGTGAGGGCGACAACCGCCTGCATGTAGATGCCGTCGATGTCGGGACGTTCCTCGCGGTCGACCTTGATGGAGACGAAGTGCCGGTTGAGGATCGCGGCGATCGCCGGGTCCTCGAAGGACTCGTGGGCCATGACGTGGCACCAGTGGCAGGCCGAGTAGCCGATGCTCAGAAAGACGGGCTTGTCTTCGGCGCGGGCACGCTCGAAAGCGGCGTCGCCCCAGGGGTACCAGTCGACCGGATTGTCGACGTGCTGCAGCAGGTAGGGGCTGGGTTCGGTGGCGAGTTGGTTGGGCAAAAGGTGGTGAGTCCGGTGATTGACGCAAGTAGCGGGGCTAAGGATACGGCGATTGGACCCGCGGGACGCAATGGACGGCGGTGGCGTGGGGTAGGATTCGCGGCAACTCGCGGCGGGGCCCGCGAGACCAGAGCCAGGGAGCCGCCGTGACCGCCGAAAACTTCTTCACCGGGCCCGGGGCTTACGACGGGGTTAGGTTCCCGAGTGGAACCGGCGGGCGGCCCTTCGCGGCGATCACGATGGTGATGAGCGTGGACGGGGCGATCACACCGCCCACCTCGGATTACCCGCGAGTGGGCGGCTGGGAAGACCAGCAGACCTACCGCCGTCTGCGGATTCATTTCGACGCGGTGCTGCGCGGGGCAAAGACGGTGGGCATCAACCTGGATCGCAATCTGATGAACCCGACGATCGTGCAGGCGCGCCGCGAACTAGGTCGCGATGGCCCGCCGCTGATGGCGATCGTGACCAACTCCGGCCGGGTGGACCCGGCTGGAGTAATGTTCCGGTATTCGGAGTACCCGCTCAAGCCGCTGGTGTTCATGCCGGAGGCGGCGCTGCCGCCGGCGGGTTTGGAGGATGTGGCGGAGGTGGTGCGGCTGGGGCGCGAGGCGGTAGACCTGGCGGCGGTATACGACTACCTGGGCAATGAGCGCGGGGTGCGGCGGTTGGTGTGCGAGGGCGGGCCGACGCTGAATCACGCGGTAATCGCGCGGGGCCTGGCGGATGATTATTTGCTGACGGTGTCACCGCTGATGTACGGCGAGTCGCGACCGCGCACGGCGGTCGAGGGCCGGGAGCCCTACCGGGCCGACCGGCTGCCGGATCTGCGCCTGCTGGAGACGCAGACGATGGGCGGGCACGTGTTCATGCGCTACCGGCTGGCCGGCAGCCCATTCATGGAAGCAGGCAACTGATGGAGATCCGAGCGGGCGTTCTGGCCGACCTGGCGATGCAGCGGCTGTTCTCGGGGCTGCGCTACGAGCACAGCGGGGAATTGCGTTGGATCGACGATCCCGGTTCGGATCTGTATTACAGCAAGGCGGTCAAGCCGGCGTAGGAGCTGTAGGGGAGGTCTCGGCAGACTGGCGGCCTTCGAGGAAAGACCGTCGAATGGCGGATCGAAGGGACCTAGCGGGCGCCTTTGGGGACGAAGGCGCCGCCGAGCAGGTCGGGGGAGAAGTCCTCGGCCAGCACGTCTTCGGCGACGTATTCGTAGAGCGCGGCCTTGAAGATGCCTTCGAGCGCGGCGACGGTGACAATGACGGTGCCGACTGTCACGACGCTGAGCGCGATGCCGGCGACCGGGGAGAGTAAGAAGAGCAGGAAGGCCGGGATGGCGGCGACGATGACGGCAAAGAAGCTGATCATGCCGAAGCCGAAGTTGGCGGTGAACTGCTCGCCCCAGGTGCGCTTGAAGAGGTTGCCGGAGCGCTTGATGGCCTCGATCGGACCGACGTTATCGACGATCAAGACCGGGATGACCATGAAGGTCAGGTAGGCCCACATGCTGCCGCCGATGGCGACCAGGATCTGCCCGATGATGTTGCCGCGCAGCCGGTCGCGCAGGATGCGCAGGATCAGGCCGACCGTGGCGGTGACGATGGCCCAGCCGATGATGCCCGGCAGGCGCGCGTTGGCGATGGCCAGGCCGTCCCAAACGCTCGGGTCGCCGCCGCGGATGCGGATCATCGCCGCGCCGACCAGAGCGGTGTTGAAGTAGATGACGATGAATGAGCCGACGAAATAGATGCCGGCGAAGAGCGCGTAATCAGCGGTCTGGAGCGCGGCAGTGGACTGGCTCCCGGTGGCGGCCTCGGCGCTCTC
Organism: uncultured Chloroflexota bacterium; assembly: GCA_964631365.1. Lineage (GTDB taxonomy): Bacteria > Chloroflexota > UBA11872 > UBA11872 > VXNJ01 > JASLPR01. Next base: position 2,834 of record CAZVZW010000172.1, read on the forward strand.
GATGGCGCCGGTGGCCGAGCCGACCCCGTAGGGGAGGCCGGCGCGGATGAGCTTGG
>CAZVZW010000173.1:0-2889 GCA_964631365.1 uncultured Chloroflexota bacterium
TGGCGGCGGGCGGCGCGGCAGTTCTGCTAGCGGCGCTGCCGGACGGAGACCTCGCATCGCCGGTGACTGCGGTTCGGGCCGTGGTGCTGATCTACCTGGTGCTGCTGGCGATTGAGTCGCCGGCGGCGGTGGGCATCGTGACCGCCGGGGCGCAGTTCTTCCAGATGCTGGTGCCGCGGATCGGACCAGTGGCGTTCAGCGTACCGGAATTGTTGCTACTGGCGCTGGCCGGCGGGTGGGTGGTGCGGGGGATTTACCGACGGCGTCTCGAACTGCGCCGGTCGCGGTTCCTGTATCTGGGCCTGGCGTTCCTGCTGGCGGCCACCGTGGCGGCCGGGTTCGCGCCGTATACCAAGTTCGCGTTGCGCGGTCTGCGAACCGGAGTCGTGGAACCGCTGCTGCTTTTCGTTCTACTGACCACGTATCTCGATCGCCGCCACGGGCGGCTGTTGCTGGGCTCGCTGGCGCTGGGCGGACTGGCGGTGGCGTTGATCGCGCTTTTCGATCCGTTGTTTGATCGGGTAATCACGGTGGGCGAGCTGCCACGCCTGCGGGGGCTGTACGGATCGCCGAACAACCTGGGATTGGTGCTGGAACGGGCGCTACCGCTGGCGGTGGGGATCGCGCTGGTGACCCGGCAGACGCGATTCCGGCGACTCTGGTGGGGCGCGGCACTGGTGACGGGGGTGGTGCTGGCGGCAACGGGATCGCGCGGCGCGTGGCTGGCGACGGCGGTGGGGATGGGGATGCTGGCGGCGCCCTGGTGGTCACGCCTGCGTCGGCGTAATCGCGTCCTGTCGCTGGCGCTGCTGGCGGCCCCGGCCATCGCGCTGGCCGGATTCCTGGGCGCGGATCGCCTCGGGACGCTGTTCCGGGCCGGCGACCAGAGCGGCGCCACGCGGGTGTGGATCTGGGATTCGGCCTGGCGAATGATCTTGGAACGGCCGTGGACCGGCATCGGACCGGATAATTTTCTCTACCGCAACACGGCATTTGTGGACCCGGCCGGATGGCGCGAGCCGAATCTGGCGCACCCGCACAACCTGTTGCTGGATACGTGGCTGAGTACCGGGTTGGTGGGCGGGCTGGCGCTGGCGCTGACCGTGGGGCTGTTCTTCCTGGTGCTGCATCGCCCCTACCGCCGGCCGGCGGTAGGGGCGGATGGGCCGCTGCTAATAGGAGCGGTGGCGGCGATGGCGGCGACGCTGGTCCACGGGATGGTAGACAATTTCTATTTCCTGCCGGAATTGGCCGGGATCTTCTGGGTGTTGATCGCCTACGCGGCGCTGCATTTGACGGAGGGCCGGCCGGGGCGATCGATACCTGAGTTAGGGCTCCAGGTAGTCGGCGGCGCGCACTATCCAGGCGGCAAAGTGGCGCAACGAGCGGGCGGTCTTCCAGTCGGACCCGAGGTCGACGGAGGTGCCGGGGGCGGGGATGCGGATGGCGCGGCGCAATTCAGCACCAAGGCGTGAGTAAGCGCGTTTGAGGCCGGCGGGCTCGCGCTGACGCTCGATTTCCAGGCGGTGCGACTTGAGGCCGTTGCCATCGAGCAGTTTGCGGCTGGAATTGAGGAGCTTGCGCCCGGCGCGAATCGCGATCGGCAGCCGGCCAGTCCCGTCGTCAAAGCGCAGGTCGCCGGCGAGTTCGAGGAGCCGCAGACGGTGGCGTCCAGAACGGGACTTCGCCATTGACTCGAGGCGGGTTTCGTTGGGGACCATGTCGAGCAGGAAGGCGTCGTGATGGCTTGCGGTGCGCGGCCGCTCCTTCGGAGGCTGGAGAGCGTGACGGTAGAGGTAGGCCTCGGCGGCAGCGCGGTACAGGCGCTGCCCGGAACTGACCAGGTTGCGATGGGGCCGCCCGGCGCCCCGGTGCTGGAACAATAGATCGACGGCGCTGCCTTCGTGGACGACGTTGGAGCGGGTGTCGTAGAACTGGCGGACCCAGTCGGCCAGCAGGCCGCTGACGCCGAACAGTTCTTCGAGGCTGTCGAGGATTTGGCGGCGCTTGCCGGCAGCGTCACCGACCTCAAAAAGAACCTCGAACGCAGTGGCTAGGTTGACTATCGCCATGCGTTCTTCGTGGTGCGGCTCGACCCCGAAGCTGCGCCCGTACCAGAACATCGACAGGAGGAGGCGATCGAGCACCTGGCGGCGATCGGCTCCGGGCCAGTGGCGGTTGTGGAGTAGCCGGTAGGCGAGGTCCTCATGGTGGATGCGCTCATAGTGCGACACCAGGTCGGGGACGCCGGGATAGAAGCGCTGCCGGCCGGGCTCCGCGTCGGCGTATTCCTTCATGTTGGTGGTGGCGGTGAAGCCTTCTTCGCCCGGCTCGAACATCCAGAGGCGGAGGAAGTTGCCATCAAGCGAGGTGGCCGGGTGATCGGGATCGAAGAGCAGGAAGCCGAGGGCGGCGATGAGCCGATCCATCTCATCGACGAAGACGTCTTCGGCGCCGGCATCAACCTCGGCCTCGAAGTAGGTGGCCCGGTGGATGGGTTCGCCGTCACCGTCGAAGAACATGCTGAGGATGGATGCAACGCGGGCGGGCTCGTCGGACTCGCCGGCGGGGGTGGCGGGGCGCAATTCGAATCCGAGCAGGGTGCGCGGCGCGGGGATCGCGAGGTAGGGAAACAGCCCGGTGAGGCGGCGGACGGACAGGCTATTTGCCAATGCAGAACCGTTCGAAGATGTTGGCTAGGAGATCGGCGGTGGCGTCTTCGCCGGTCACTTCGCCGAGGACCCGGACGGCGCCGTGGAGACCGATGGCGATGAAGTCGGCCGGGAGGCCGTCCGCGACGGCGGTGGCCGAGCCCTCTAGGTGGGTGCGGGCGGCGCGCAGGGCCTCCTGGTGGCGCTCGTTGGTGACCAAGGGCAACTCGTTGGCCCG
>CAZVZW010000174.1:0-2874 GCA_964631365.1 uncultured Chloroflexota bacterium
GTGTGAGGGCGTCCCACTCGAGCGGTCCCCATTTATGGAACGGCGCGCCGAAGCGGCCCTTCAGGATGTCGTGGCGAATCGGCACCGTCGGGTACGACCCGGCGTAACTCCGGTCGAAGACGGCGCTCTCGGCGGCGAATTGATCCAGGACCGGCGTATGGATCCTGTCATTGCCGTTCGCGCCCAAGCAGTCGTAGCGCCAAGTATCGTTCATGATTACGACGACGTTCATGATCTACCCTCCCGAACTATTTCAAACATCAACTGCACGCACGCCAGCACGCCCTCACGACCCGAGGCCGGACCCCCAATTATGGCCTAAGCCGGGAACGGACCCATTCGCTATGCCGCCGTCGGAACGACCGTGCAGGCCACGAACAGAGAGAGGTTGAGACCAAGCCACTCCGGGAGCACATCAAGCGCGGCAGGAACGGCGGAGGGCTGGCTATCGGCCCAGCCAATGGCCTCCATCAGGGCCACCCAGGGGACCAGGAACACTATTAACCAGGCGTTGGCGATCAGCAGCCGCCAGCTCGCCATCAGGAAAACTGAAAGACGGTCCCACGCCCGCACCGACATCGTCAGGTCTTCCTCGATCAGGCCGAATTCCCGCAAGAAACCCTCCTACCGCACTGCCATCACCCCGTCCGGGCGCACGAAGTGGCCTGCGGCATTACTCAAACCGCATCGCCCGCCGCGGCGCGATGTACTTCTCGTCCGTGTTGATCGATTCCAGATATTCGATCAGCAGCGCCTGTAGTTCCCGCGCCACATCCGGATGATCGGCGATCACGTCCTCGGCGTGGTGCGGGTCCTCGACGGTGCGGTAGAGATGCGGCGCGACGGCGTACTCGCCCGGCTCCTCGGGACGCAGCGGCCCGCGTTGCGGTCCCAGCACGTTGACGCCGGTGCCACCGGGCATGCCTTCGGTCCGTGCCGGAGTCGCGTCGGTCACCGGCGCGCCCATTATCAGCGTCCATTCCTCGGTCACGATCGTGCTCGGGCGGCCAGCCACCGGCGCCACGATGCTGTGCGACGAAATCGCCGCCGGGCGCACCTGCCCGGCCTCCCCCCGCACCAGCGGCACAAAGGACTTCCCGTGCATCGTACCCGGGTCCTTGGCTCCGGCCAGTTCCAACAGCGCCGGCATGAAATCCTGCGGCTGCACGAAGCCGTTCACCTGCTGCCCGGCCGAAGTCATCCCCGGGATATGCACAATCAACGGCAGATGGTTCACCGCCGGGTGCAGCGGGAACGGATGCGCCGGCGCCTCCTCCATCATGATCGCCTTGCCGATCAGGCCGTACTCGCCGAAGTAGTAGCCGTGGTCGGACATGAAGACGATCGCCGTGTCATCCCACAAGTTCAGGCTGTCCACCGTCTCCAGGATCTCACCAAACCAGCGGTCCACCAGCGACACCTCGCCGCAGTACAGCGCGTGGCAATGGCGCAGTTCTTCCGGGGAGAGAAAGTTCTCCCAGTAGTCGTACTTCGGAAACGAGATCGACTCGCCCTTGTAGTCCGGGTCGTACTTGTCGGTGTACCAGTCCGGCGCGTCCCACGGTTCGTGCGGGTCAAACGTGTCCACCACCAGGCAAAACGGCCCGTTGGCGTGGTTGCGCTCCAACCACTCCGCCGCCGTCCGGAAGGTCCGCGGGCAAGAGTGATCCGCCTCCTGCACCCGATGCGCCGCATTCCGCCCATGCGTCTGGAAGGACGCCAGGTTGCTGCGCATCTTGTTCTCCGCGAACGATACCGGCACATCCGGCGGATCCGTGAAATGGCCGTCGTTCTCCTGTCCTCGAATCCACTCGAAGCCGGTAAAGCCGCGCTCGTAGTTGAATCCGCGCCGGAAGATATGCGGCGTGTCCGCCACCAGCATCGTGTTGTAGCCCGCCGCGGTCAGCACCTGACTCATGGTCGTCTCGTCCTCCGGCAGCGCCTCCCACTCACCAAAGGTGAACACCGAGCGGCCGGTGTGCAACTCGCGCCGATTCAAAACCGTCGGAAACGAGCCCACGTAGAAATCCTGAAACAGCGCCGCCCGGTCGGCGAAGCGGTCCAGGTTGGGCGTTTGCACCGGCCAGCGCCCGCCCGACGGCCACTCCTCCGGCTGGTTGCTATACGCGCTCACATGGTCCCGCCGCAACGAATCCGACATCACCAGAATGAAGTTCAAAGCATCCGCGCCTTTCGCTATCCGCGCCGTCGCCGGCGGTCCTGTGGTTTTCCAGTCACTGCGCCCTACCCCGTCACCCGACATCGCGACCACTGCCGCTAGGGAATAATCAGCACCTTGCCGGTCGTCTTGCGGCCCTCGAGTGCGCGGTGCGCGTCGGCGGCCTCCGCCAGCAGGAAATCGATCTCGGTGCGCAACTTCAGCGAGCCGTCCTGCACCCATTTCAGGATGTCTCCGGCGCGCCACTCCAGCGCGTCCCGCGTCGACACGTAATTGCCTAGCACCGGCCGGGTCAGGAACAGCGAGCCGCTGGTGCTCAGCAGCAGGGGATCGATCGCCGGCACCGGCCCGCTGGCGTTGCCGTACAGCACCAGCATCCCGCGCTCCTTCAGCGAGTGCAGGCTGCGTTCCCAGGTCGCCTTTGCCACCGAGTCATAGACCACTTCGACGCCCTCGTCGTCGGTCAGCCGCATGACCTCCTCCTGGAAGTTCACCTGGTCGTACAGGATCGCCGCATCGGCACCACATTCACGCGCGATCTCCGCCTTCTCCTCGGTCCCCACCGTCGCGAACACCGTCGCCCCGATGTTCTTCGCCATCTGAATCAGCAGCCGCCCCACCCCACCGGCCCCGGCGTGCACCAGGCATTTGTCCCCCGGCTCCAGCGTAAACGTGCTGTGCACCAGGTAGTGCGC
>CAZVZW010000175.1:0-2850 GCA_964631365.1 uncultured Chloroflexota bacterium
GATGATCCGGGCGCACAAGACCGCCGAAGCAACTGATCTAGACCTCACAGCGCGCTAAAGCGAAACCGCGTCTTCTTCACCACCTCGTCCAGGCTCGCCAGCCCGGTTTCCTTCAGCGCCTCCAGCCCGATCCGCGCGCTGGCGATCGCGTCCGACTCCGCCTGGTGGTGTTCCAGGGGAATGGCCAACCGCTCCGCCACCGCCGACAGTTTGTAGGTCGCCGAGCCCGGCCAAACCGCCCGCGCCAGTTGCACCGTGCAGCCAAAGCGATACCCCGGTTGGGTGATCGCGTAGTGATCCAGGCAGGCCCGCAGCACACCTTTATCGAAACTCGCGTTGTGGGCCAGCATGGTTCGCCTCGCCATCAACTCCGCCACCTGCTCCCAGACCTGCGCGAAGGTCGGTGCCGACTCCACCTGTTCCGGCTCGATCCCGTGAATGTCGACAAAGCGCGGTACGAAATCCATCCGCGGCGGCCGGATCAACGAGTAAAACGTCCCGCTGACCTGTCCCTCGTCAACGAACGCCACTCCCAGCGCGCAGGCGCTGTTGGATTCATAGTTGGCGGTCTCGAAATCAATCGCCGCCCAGCGTTCGGCGCCTGGCTCCGGCGCCCCCGGCCGGACGCCCGAAAGCTCTGCCGCCGGCCGATCCACCTGTACAAAGCGTTTCCTGGGCCTCAAGTTCAACTGCCCCCTCCTTGTGCGGCCAAGCATAGCTGCAGTCTCCGGCTGTCTCTTCTTGGCCCGGCCTCGACACAACCCTCCCGCCAAAGCGTCCCCACAACATCCGCCCGACCGAGATCCCCGCGAACAGCGCCGCGATCCCCAGTCCGTTCTGGGCCGCTAGGTTCACCCCGGCGATCCACCACTGTCCGGCCCGCAGAGCCTCCACCGTCTCGAAGGCGAACGTCGCGAACGTTGTGAAGCCACCTAGGAAGCCCACCAGCACCACCGTGCGCATTTCCGGGCTCATCACCAGCCGCTTCTCGGCCAGCGCCCAGAGGATCCCGAACACCAGCGCTCCCAGCACGTTCACGGCCAGTGTGCCCCACGGGAACCCGCCGTCGTGCCCGCGCAGCACAAGGTTGCTCAGCGCATACCGCGCCAGCGTCCCGCCCCCGCCCGCGATCACCAGCAAGGCCAGCTTCAATCCGTGCCTCGGTCTGGCGTGTTGATCGACCGGCCCGATTTCGTTCGCCGCCCGACGCCAATTGCCCGGCGGTGCTTCCGATTACTCAGGCCACTCCTCCGTCAGTCGGTTTTCCCGCACGACTTCCTGCTTCGATTTCAAGTTCAGCCACCCCATATCAGCGGCCCAGCATAGCCGCAACCGTCCCGCGAACTGAGTTCATATCGACCTGCCCTATCATCAACGCGAAGCCCATTCGCTCCTTTGCTGCCACCGAAAACCCCATGTGGACCTGCCCGAGTTGTTCCGCCCAGGACACCGACTCCGCCAACAACTGTCACCGCTGCGCCACGCCCCGAACACATCCCGATCCCGTTACCCGACCGGCCCTCAATTACGCCACTGCCGGACGGCGCTTCGGCGCCATGTTCCTGGATTTCGAACTTGCCTTCTTGATCACGACAGTCGTTCAAATCTTTGCGACCTAGAGGAGATGTCGACTGGCTGAACTTCCTGGCACTCTACCGATCGCATGGCTCAAGTCTGTTCATCATCTTCCTCATCGCGGTCTATTTCGGCAGCTTTACCTTGTCCATCCGGCTATCTGGCCAGACTCTCGAAAGATACTTCCTGAGTCTTTGCGTGGTTGACGAAAGCGGCGCGCCGGCCACGAAATTTCAGGCGATGAAGTACGAACTGGTCGCTCCTTTACTCTCCCGATCTCGTGTCGCGCTATCACTCTCCCAGGTGGGGGCGCCGACCTATCTGGGCCGACCGCCTGCTCGGAGTCTCGCTCATCCACGGCAAACCGCCCGATCTCCCCGAACTCGATCCACCCGACGACACGGTCTATTCCGAAGGCTTCCGCTAACCCCCGCCGACTCCCGAAACAGCCTCCCCGCCCCACCCTGTCTGCTATCGTGATCTGGCGAGAAGACGACTCTTTCCGGGGTAGGGAGGACAGCCGTGAACCAGCGAGTGCAGCGTCTACGCGACGCCCTCATCGACGCGACCACCAGCATATGCGCCGAGCGCGCCCGGCTGCTCACCGAGTCCTGGCAAGCGACCGAAGGCATGCCCATCATCTGGCGCCGCGCGCAGGGACTGGCCCACGTCCTCGACAACATGACGGTCAGCATCTTTCCCGGCGAACTCATCGTCGGTCACCACGCCGTGCCGCTGGTCGCGTCCTCGGTCTTCCCCGAGTTCGGCACCGACTGGATCGAGCGCGAGCTTGACGAGCTGTCCGACCGCCCGCTCGATCCGTACCACGTCAGCGAAGCGACGAAGGCCGAGCTCGCGCCGATCTTTAGCTACTGGGAAGGCAAGACCCATTCCGACCGGGTCCGCTCCGAGACACTGCTGACGCTGCCCGATTCCGTCCTGCCCGCCTGGGATTCCCACGGCGCGGTGCTCAATCAGGCCGTCCAGAACTCCGGCAAAGTCAGTTCCGGCGACGGCCACGTCATCGTCAACTTCACCCGCCTGCTCGAATCCGGGGTCAACGGCATCCTCGCCAACATTGACGAGCAGATGGCCCTCGCCCAGGCGCAGGTCAGCGATCGCGCGGCGGCCAAGAAGGGTCTTTTCCTCAAGTCCAGCCGCGCCGTCATGGAGACCATGGTCCGCTTCGCCGGCGCGATGACTCTCGATTCCGCCACTGAATATATGCAATTCTACATCAAGAAGATAAACGAAAATCTCAAGGCACTCCAGACC
>CAZVZW010000176.1:0-2813 GCA_964631365.1 uncultured Chloroflexota bacterium
CGGGAGCGAGCAACGTGGCGAACGGCGGGACGACGGGACCGGACATTGTGTTCTTCATGCTGGACCAGCTGGCGGCGAAGTGGCTGGAGGTGGCGCGGGCTGGGGCGGTGGCGGTGCCCAATTTCGACCGACTGGCGGAAATGGGCACGAATTTCAGCCGCTGCGTCAGCAGCAACCCGCTGTGCTGCCCGGCCCGGGCGACCCTGGCGACCGGGCTCTCGACCCGTGGCCACGGGGTCCTGCAGAACGGCTACTACCTGGACGGGTCGGTGCCGACCTTCATGCGGGCGTTGCAGGAGGCCGGGTACCGGACCGGCGCGCTGGGCAAAGTGCATTTCCACCCGCACTATTCGAGCCTGCATCCCGATTACCGGCCCTACGGCTTTGACGTGCAGCACGTAACCGAAGACGGCCGCGGCGGCGAGTGGCTTAACTGGATTCGGAGCGAGCATCCCGAGCACGCGCCGGCGGTATACAGCACGGTGTGGGCGCGGGAGATACCGGAGTTCGCCGAGTACGGCCCTGACGGTGAGGATCTGGCGGCGGAGATGGCGAAGGTTCCGGTGCAGCGAGGGGCGTACGAACTGCCGTTCCCGGAAGAGCTTTCGCAGACCGAGTGGATAACCGGCCACGCGGTGGACTTCATCGGGACGGCGGCGGTGGACCAGCCGCTGCTGGCGCACATCAGTTACGTCCAGCCGCATTCGCCCTTCGCGCCGCCGGCCGGCTACCGGGAGCGAGTGGACATGGCGAAGGTGCCGGGGCCGGCGCCAAGGGAGTGGCGGGACGATCCGCTGGGCCCGGGGTGCTTCGACGGACTGGCGCACATCGACAGCATCGAGTTCGACTGGGAGGAGGCCCGCGAGCACTATTTCGCCGACCTGGCGCACCTGGACGAGCAACTCGGCTGGGTGTTCGCGGCGCTGGAGAGCCGCGGGCGGCTGGAAAAGACCTACATCGTGCTGCTGTCGGATCACGGCGAGATGCTTTTCGATCATGGGATGGTGTCGAAGGGCGAGATGCATTACGACGCCTGCGTCAGGGTGCCCTTGATGATTGTGGGGCCGGGTCTGCGGAGCGGGGTGGAGCGCGACGAATTTGTGCAACTGGAAGACATCTTCCCGACCGTCTTCGCGATGGCGGGGCTTACCGTGCCCGAGCCACTGGCGATGCGCCTGCAGCTGGATCACGAGGTGCTGCCGGGCAGGTCGCTGCTGCCCCTGTGTCGGGGTGAAACTGTCGCCGACTGGCGGGACGCGGCCTATGTGGAGAGCTACAACAACATCGATTCGAACACGCCGGCGAACTGGGCCCGGACCGTGCGGACGGCCGAGTGGCGCTACACGATGTATCCGGGCGGCAACGGCGAGCAGCTCTTCGACCTGGTCGGTGATCCCGACGAGCAGGTGAATCGCGCCGGCGACCCGGAATTCGCGTCGGTGCGGACCCATATGCGGGATCGATTGCTGGAGGCGCTGATCATGCAGGACTACCCGCACACGCCTCGGGCGCGGTTCGCCTACGGCGTGCACTAGGGCGAATCCGGCTGAATCGGGGATTGGGTGCTGGGCTAGCATCACGGGTACCATGGTGGGGTGGTGGATGTGACTGATGGCGGCCGCGTAGGGGCCCGGGCGCCTTACCTTGATAAGGCCACAACCTTGAAGAAACTCGGCATTGGTCTGGGAGCGATTGTCGGAATAGTTGTGGTGGCGGTGGTGGTCGTGGTGGCGTATGTGTTCATAACGGCCGGCTCCGGAGAGGCGAGCGTGCCGATCTCGGCGCCGACGCTGGCAGTGCCAAAGTCGGCGCCCACGGTGGCTTCGGCGGCGGAAGCGGTGGAAGAAAAGGACGCGGCGATGGTGGAGGCGGCGGACGATGAGATGACGGAGGAGGCCGACGCCGAGATGGCCGATGAGGAGATGGCGGAGGAGGAGCACGAGGACGCCGAGATGGCGATGGAAGAGGAGGCGGCGGACGAGGCGATGGAGGAGGAGGCCGCCCCGGATATGGACGTGAGCGAACCGCCGGAACCGTCGACCGCCGCGGTGCTATTCCGGATCTCGCCGGAGGAGTCGGAGGTGCGATTCGTGATCGGCGAGATCCTCGACGACGAGGACAAATCGGTGGTCGGGACCACCGACCAGGTGGCTGGCGACATCCTGATTGACCTTAACAATCCGGCGGCCTCGCAACTGGGGCAGATCCGGATTAACGTCCGGACCCTGCGCACCGACAGCAGCAATCGCGACCGGGCGATTCGATCGTTCGTGCTGGAATCCGGCAGTGACGCAAACGAGTTTGCGGAGTTCGATCCGGTGGCGCTCGTAGGGCTGCCGGACTCGGTGGCGGTCGGCGACGTGGTGGAGTTCCAGATCGAAGGCACCCTGACCCTGAAGGGGATCTCCGCGCCGGTGACGTTCGATGTGACGGTGACGATCGTGTCGGAGGAGCGAATCGAGGGCACGGCGACCGGCTCGGTTCGGCATGACGCCTACGACCTGCGGATTCCGGATGGGCGCGGCCGGGTGACGGCGGTGGACGATGTGGTGATTCTTGAAATCGACTTCGTGGCGCCGGTGGTGGACGCCTAGCGGCGACCGCCGGACCCGGCGGCGCCGAGCCGGTAGTATGGCGGCTCGAATCAGAATAAGAATCTGGGAGGCGCCATGGACCCGATGATCGAGATGCTGGATAGCCGGCTGGCCGAGTTGATCGCCGATGACGCGCGCATTGAGTCCATCGCCGGCGGCTTCATCTTCACCGAAGGGCCGGTGTGGCGCGGCGATCACCTGGTCTTCAGCGATATCCCC
>CAZVZW010000177.1:0-2808 GCA_964631365.1 uncultured Chloroflexota bacterium
GATATCGCAATGACGGTCGATTACCCCGAGGTGGACGAGTGATCCGAGTCGAACGCAAGATCGCGACGCGGGCGGCGGCGGCGTTGATGGCGGCGCTGATGGCGTTGTTGCTGGCGGCGCTGTTGGCGGGCTGCGGGGATGTGACGGGGGCGGCGGAACCGGCGGCCGAGGAGCCGGCATCGGTGACGGTGGAAGAGCCGGCGGCTATTTCGATCGATCTCGGCGATATCCCGGCCGGCGGTATGGACGAGTACCCGACGACGGCGGAAGAGTGCATCTGCGGGGATGAGGCGCTGGAGCTGCTCGAGAAATTGAACGAGGAACGGGCGACAAAGGCGGCGGCGGAGGATTAGGCACAGCGGCCCGACTCGCAGGAGGAGGCGTCATGGCCGGGGCGAAGAAGCTGGGTCCCTACCGGGACAACAAGCAGGAGTACGGCGCGGGTAAGAAGCCGCGCCTGGTGGATGTGGGGACGGGGCGGTACCTGGTGGCCCCGGGGAACGGAGCGCCGGGTGAGGAGGTGTTTATGGAGCGGATGCCGCCGCTGTACGGGATGGCCTACACGCTGAAGTTCGCCAGCAAGTCCGCCGGCCGCGACTACACGGTGGGCAAGCTGGAGGGAATCTGGTGGGCCGAGGGCCGCGAGATGCAGGTGATGGCGGACATCGACCCCGGCGACCTGCAATGGAAGCTGCTGATGCGGGTGCCGGACTTCATCGGTGAAGACGAGCTGGCGGCGGCGCGCCGGCAGCTACACGAAAAGGGCAAGGGCGCGGGAACAGAGCAGATCGGACTGGAGGAGATGGCCGAGGGAAGGTGCGTGCAGGCGTTGCACGTGGGGCCATATGACCAGGAGGACGCGACGGTGGCCCTGATGCGGGAGTTCGCGGCGGCGAACGGCCTGCGCTTCGACGGCCGGCATCACGAAATCTACCTGTCGGACCCGAATCGGACGGCACCGGAGAAGCTGCACACGATCCTGCGCAACCCGGTCGACGAAGCGGGCGGGTAGCCCCCGGCGGATGAGACTGTGCCCGCGGGCTAGCGGCTGGCGGTGTGAGGGCCCTGCTTGAGGAAGTCCTGGATCTCTTTGCGGGCCGTGAAGGACGCTTGGCTGCCGGTACGGGCGAGCGCCAGGGCGCCGGCGGCGCTACCGAAGGCGGCTGCCTGGGTGACGCTCTGTTCGACGATGAGGTCGGCGCAGAAGCCGCCGACGAAGGCGTCGAAGGCGACGCTGTAGTCGCGCGCCTCGACGGCGAAACTGCCCACGTGGGCCGGGCCCTCGCCCTGGTCGACAACGTGGCCGTGCTCGCCGAGGGTGATGACCACGGCCTTCTTGACCTGCTTGCGGAGGATGGCGGCGGCTTCGCCTCCGGAGACCGGGTTGTTGACCTTGATTCCGGAGAGCACTCCGGCCTGGATGCGGTTGGCGAGGAGGTAGTCGATGAGGGAAGGCAACTCGGGGAGATGTCACCGGCGGATTCGGCGCTGAGGACGGTGGCGGCGCCGACTTCGCCGGCGAATTTGAAGGCTTCGACGATGGCTTCGGACTGGACCTCGACGACGCCGAGGACGAGGCTCGGGAAGCCCGGGTCGGCGCGGCGAACGTGTTCGGGGGAGAGGGTCTGGTTGGCGCCGGGACTGGTGATGAGCGAGAAATTGCTGGTGGCGTCGACGGCGACGCCGGTGCCGATGGAGTCGTCGGTGAGGATGCCGGATACGTCGATGTTGTGGCCGGTGAGGGCGGCGGCGACGGCCTGGTTGCCGCCCTTGCCGCCGGCGAACGAGCGCAGGCGGCCGCCCTGGACTGACTCCCCGGCGACCGGCAGGTGCGCAACCTCGATGACCAAACGGGCGCTGATGTTTCCGACGACGACTATCTGGGCCATGGGGCGCTACCTTGCTCGCTGGCCCGCGGACCGGGACACGCCGGTGATGGGTCGAAGTGGGTGGCGACTACTCTAGCGCGCCGGTCCGGCCGGTTGGAAGCTAGCGCAGGGCGTTGTCGATGGCCCCGAGCAGACGCTGCTCGTCGTAGGGCTTGGCGAGGAAGTAGTCGGCGCCGCGGCGCAGCGCCTCGAGGACGACGGCTTCCTGGCCCAGCGCCGACACCATCATCACGCGAGCGTCGGGGTTGTCGCGGCCGATCTGCTCCAGCGCGGAAAGGCCGTCCAGATCGGGCATCGAGATGTCGAGGAGGACCAGGTTAGGCTGCTCTTCGCGATTCTTGGTGATCGCCTCAAGGCCACCGGCGGCTTCGGCCACGGCGTAACCGCGATCGCGCAGCATCCGGGCGCAGCGCACGCGCATGAACACGGAATCGTCGGCGACGAGCACCTTCATTGGCAGATCTTTTCCTGATTGAATCTCCCCGAAAGCGATTATTGGATGGGGCCGGTCGGGGGGCTATGAACCGGGCAACAAATGCTGCGAGGAATGGCGCGATTTGGGGTCGGCCGGGAGCCCCCGGGCGCCGATGGCCGGCCGGCTAGACGCGACGGGTGGTGAAGTAGTCGATCAGGGCGGCGAACTCGGGGCGATCGGGTAGCGGTGGCGGCAGGGCGCTGAGGGCCGTCCGGGCGCGGGCCGCGTGTTCGTCGGCGAGGCCGCGGACCTGCTCGCGGACGCCGAACCGCTCCATCAAATCAAGGACGGCCTCGATCTGGTGGTCGGCGGGTTCGTCGGCGGCGAACAACTCGGCCAGGCGGGCGCGCCCGGGCGCGTCGGCGGCGCGCCGCAGGGCGAGTGCCGGCAGGGTCTTCTTCTTGCGGCGGAGGTCCTGGCCGACGGGCTTGCCGGTGATTGTCG
>CAZVZW010000178.1:0-2805 GCA_964631365.1 uncultured Chloroflexota bacterium
CTGGCGGCTCATTCGGTGGGCCACATAATCGAGGCGGCCCAATCCGGGCGGCCGACGGTGCACGTGGCGTTCGGCGACTACCACTGCAGCAACCTGTGCGTGATGCGCCACGCGGGGACGGTGCCAGAGTTGCTGCAACTGGCGCTGGAGGAGGACGAGGCGGAGGTGCTGTTCTGCGAGGAATGCGCGTCGGACATCCTGAACCACGGGCTGCGCAATCACTTCGGCACGAACTAGGGGCGGATCGGCCGCTTTGCACTTCGGTCGGTAGCGCTAGTCGCAGTACGCAGAGCGGCGTTGCAGAAGCTCTCGGTACGTCTAGCCCGTGTCGGCAACGAGCCACTCGATTATTTCACTTGAACGCGAGCACTCGGTGTAGTTCCAGGCATCCCCGGTGAACCCGCCAAGCCAGTCAATCTGTACCGCGCCTTCGGCGACGGGGACGATCGCCGTCGCGGCCGGCGGCACGGGGGTGGCCATCGCATCCGGGATCGGAGTGGGCTGCGACGGCGCAGCGGTCTCAGAGGCGGGGTTGCTCCAGTTGGCGAACAAGAACAGCGCCGCCAGCACCAGTACCGGCGTCAGCGTCCTGCCGAAGGTTTGTCGGCGGATTCTCATGCGTTCACCCGCGAATCGACGTCGGTCAATGGCCGGATAGTCGCACCCCGATGTGCCGGGGGGGGCGGCTACTGCGGCTCGCGGTGCAGGGAGAACGTCTGGCCGGTGGGGCCGCCGGGCGGACGGGTGGCCAACCAGAGGGCCATATCTGCCGGCACGTCAGGATGGCGGATGATCTCGGGGCCGAGAAACGTGCCTTCGAGTTCGGCCTGCACCGTAGCGTCGCTGGAACGGTCGCGACCGAGGTTCAATCCGGTGGTGGCGACGGCGCCGGGGACGAGTTCGTTGACGGCGATGCCGTCTTCCCAGACTTCCAGGGCTAGGGAGCGGGTGAACATGCTGACGGCGGCCTTGGCGGCGCGGTAGCCGATTTCGCTGGCGCCGGCGCGGTGCCCGGCGCCGGAGCCGAAGTTGATTACGTGACCGCCGCGCGGCATGTGCGGCAGCAGGGCGCGGGTGAGTAGGTAGGTGGCAAAGTAGTTGAGGTCCATGACGTGGCGCCAGTCAGCCGGGTCGGTGTCCGAGACGCGGGCAGTGGCGATGCGGGTGTTGCCGCCGGCGCAGTTGACTAGGATGTCGACGGCGCCGAATTCGGCGACGGCGCGATCGGCAAAACGGGTGATGTCGGCTTCGACGGTGAGATCGGCGACGACCGGCAGGACGGTGCCGCCGGCAGCGTGGACTTCGGCGGCGACGCGCTGGAGTTGCTCGTCGCCGCGGGCGCAGGTGGCGACCCGCGCGCCGGCGGCAGCGAAGAGCCGCACCAACGACCGGCCGATGCCACGGCCGCCGCCGGTGATTACGGCCACCTGGCCGTCGAGTCGCAAGTCGTCCATCGAGCGCTGCCCCTCGCTATGGTTCCCGGTCCGGTTCGATTGTGACGCTCATGACGGCCGGCCGCAAACCGCGGAGCGGCTTGCTAGTCTGTCCCAAACCACCGGGGACGAGGGGCGAGCATGATCCGGAACCTGATCCTGAGCGGCGGCTACCTGCACGATTTCGCGACGACCAGCCCGATCCTGGATGAGGTGCTGGGGGAGGCGGGGATCGAGTCGGAAATCGAGGAGGACTTCGGGGTCCTGGCCGGCGAGCGCATGCTGGAGTTCGACATGCTGAGCCTGAACTGCTGCCGGACGAAATGGGACGGGCACGCAGCTTACCGGCCGGAGTGGAGCTACGAGATCCCGGCGGCGGAGCGGGCCGGGCTGTTGCGGTTCCTAGCGGCGGGCAAGGGCCTGCTGGCCCTGCACACCTGCACGCTCTGTTTCGGCGACTGGCCGGAGTACCGGGAAGTCGTCGGCGCGTGGTGGGAGTACGGCGAGACGACCCATCCGCCGATCCAGGAGCACGCCATCCGCGTGCATACCGACAAGCACCCGATCGTCGACGGCGTGGCCGATTTCACGATCACCGACGAGCTCTACCATCGCTTCCGCTTCGCCGGGCCGGTCGACCCATTGGCCGAGGCCGACTGGGAGGGCGAGACCTGGCCGCTGCTGTGGGCAAAGAGCCACGGGCCGGCGCGGGTCTGCTACAACGCGCTGGGTCACGACAAGGTGGCGTTCGCCGAGCCGGGATTCCAGAAACTGCTGCGGCGCGGGGCGCGCTGGGTGGCGGGCGGGCCGGACTAGCGGGCCGCTACGCCCGGGACGCCGCTAGAATACGCAGTCGCAACCGCCAGCCGGGGAGCAACTCCGATCGATATCGTCAAAACCAGGAAGCGCGTGTTTTCCGGCGTCCAGCCGACCGGCGACGCCCATATCGGCAATTTCCTCGGCGCCTTCAAGCATTGGGTCGCCTCACAGGACGAGTTCGAGAACATCTTCTGCGTCGTGGACCTGCACGCCATCACGGTATACCAGGACCCGAAGACGCTGCGCGAGCAGACTCGCACCGTGGCGGCGCTGCTGCTGGCGGCCGGGATCGACCCGGACAAGTCGGCGCTGTTCGTGCAGTCGCACATCGGCGCCCACGCGGAATTGGCCTGGATCCTGAACTGCTTCATCCCGATGGGCTGGCTACAGCGCATGACCCAGTTCAAGGAAAAGGCCGGCGAGGAACGCGAGAGCGTCTCCACCGGCCTCTTCGAATACCCGGCGCTGATGGCCGCCGACATCGTGCTCTACGACACTGACCTGGTGCCTGTGGGCGACGACCAGAAACAACACCTGGAACTAACCCGCGATG
>CAZVZW010000179.1:0-2797 GCA_964631365.1 uncultured Chloroflexota bacterium
AACACTTGCAGGCAACAGCGGTCCGAATACTTGGCTGCGCAGCGCCAATTTCCGCGATCACTTTGACGAAACCGGCGGCATGGCGCGCTGGGGATTGCCGACCTCGGAGGTCTTTGAAGAGACCGCCGGCACCCTGACCCAGTACTACCAGCGGGGGGTCGTGGACTTCCATCGGCGCGACGACCTTGGCGGAATCTGGCTGGTCGAACGCCGGCTCGCCTGGGACTTTGTCGGTGGTGGCCTCGGTGGCAGCACCGACCTGGGTGTCGAGCCGCAGATCACCAACCCGAACGAGGGCGCGGTCCTCGAATGGGGGCACAAGATCTCTGACTTCGACATCACCGGCACCGACGTTGGCTTCCGCCGGTTCTTCGATGAGCTCGGCGGGACCCAGAGTTTCGGGTTCCCCAAGACCGACGCCCGTGAAGACACCGGGGCCGCCGGCATGCTGCTAGCGTCCGGATCGGACCTCGGCTGGATACGACAGTACTTCCAGGCGGCGGTGTTCGAGTACCACCCCGAAGCCCCCGACGGGTTCAAGGTGCAGCTGTCGCTGCTCGGCGACACCCTGCGAAACCAGAACTACCCCAATGAGAGCTGGGTCGCGCTGGTCCCGTTCCTCCCGGCAACCGAAGTGGTCGACGACTCCGCGTTCACCGTCGTGGCGGTGAATCGGTAGGCGCACGGCGATTTTGGGGAATGGGCGTGGGCATTCATCTTTCTTGAGCAGCAATGACTGACTCCGCTTCGGAAACCGGCCCTTCCCGTGAATACCCGCGAATTCTCGGCTCCAACGCCGACGAGTTCTTTGTGCCCACGGTGGAAGAGCGCCGGGATCAGCGCGAGCGCGACGAGACCCACATCTCGCTGGTGGCCGCTGCGCTGATAGTCCTGGTGGTGGATGCCCTCTGGGCGCTGATCTCGGTGGTTTTGCTCAGCGACTTCCGGGTCTCCAGCCTGGCCGTGCTGGCGGTCGATGTGGCCGTCGTCGTCCTGACTCGAAATTCTGGGCACCAGGCACGCGGCGCCGTGCTCCTCCGGGCGCTGCTGGGAGTCACGTTCTTCGCGATCGAGTTCGCCCTGTTCAACGCCAGCTATGCCTACGTGCTCGGGCAGGTGCTCATCGGCGCCGGCGCGGTCGTCCTGTCAGTCGGCCGCGGCGGCGAAGGGCGCAATGTCCTCGGCGGCGCGTTTGCGGTCATCGGCATGGTGCTTGCCATGGTCCTGATGATCGTGCAGGTGCAGGGGCACGCCAGGGGAGTGGTCGAGCAGGTCGTACGGGCTGAAGATCTGGCCCGCGTCGGAAGGATGGACGATTCGCGGACGATCATCGACCAGCTACTCGCCGACAACCCGGACGACGCGGATGTGTACCTGATAGCGTCCGACTTCTTTGCGCAGGTGGCCGATGACGTGGACACGGCGTTGGCCCTGGCCCTGAAGGCGGTAGAGATTTCGGATGGCGCCACCCGGGTCGAGGGTCTGATCAGGGTCGCCAACGCCTATGGCGCCCGGCAGGATCTTCCGCGTGCCCTGCAGCACATCGAACAGGCCATCGACCTGGATGATGATGTCCCGCTGCTCTTCTTTATCCGGGCCTTCATATACCTGGATATGGGCATGAATCAGGATGCACTGGCCGATCTTCGCCGGGTCGAGGAAATGGCACCCGACACGGACGTGGGGCAGCAGGCTCGCATTATACGGCTCAGTGTGGAGGATCCCGGCTACTCCACCCTCATCCCCGCCGGTCGCTAGCTCCGCCTAGATCGCGGCCGTGACCACGTTCCCGCAGCGGCGCAGCGTCTCGCGCGCCGTCGGCATCCGTCCGTTCGTCAGCAGGATGAAGATCGTCCCTGTCGCCGGGTCCGCCCAGGCCACGGTTCCCGTCGCCCCGGAGTGGCCGAACGCCCCAACCGGCGCCAGCGATCCGAAATTGCCGGTTCCCAGAGACACCTCGCCGCCCCGCCAAATCGCCCAGCCCAGGCCCCAGCCCTGCTCCAGTCGCTTCGCCGCCGGCAGCGTCGCCATGCTGCCGGTGTAGTCGGTCAGCAGCGTCCGCACCGTGCCCCGGCCCAGAATGCGCCGCCCGGCGAACTCCCCTTTGTCCAGCAGCAGTCGAAAGATCCGCGCTAGGTCCGCCGTGGTCGAAAACGCCCCACCCCACGGCGCCCCCAGGCGCCGCCAGTAGTCGGTGTTCCAGATCCAGGCGCCGTCGGAATCCTGGGCCGGCGTCGCCGGGATCACCCGCTCCGCCAGGTCGTCCCGCCAGCCCAGCGAGGTCGACTCCATCCCCAGCGGCTCGAACAACTCGCTCCGCATGAACTCCGGCAGATCGCACCCGGTGATTCGCTCAACCACCTCGCCCAGCACCAGGTAGCCCTTGCTCTGGTACGAAATGTCGACGCCCGGGGCAAAGCGTAGCGGCTGGCGGCAGGTGGACGCGAAGTACTCGGAAAGCGGCGCCTCACGGCGGCGCAGTTCGTCGTTGTCGGGCAGGAAGTCCGGCAGCCCGCTGGTGTGCGTAAGGAGGTGGCGGATCCGGACGTCGAACTTGTCGCGTTGCCCGAACTCCGGAATGTAGGTCGCGGCCCGGTCGTCCAGGTCCAACTCGCCTCGTTCCAGCAGCAGCGCTGCGGCCGTGGCCACCAGCGGCTTGGTGATCGACGCGATCAGAAAGACCGCGTCCTGGTCGGCGGCGTCGCCCACCGGCGCGCTGAACGTCTCGCCCCGCCCGTCTTCTACTCGCAGCACCGCCGCCGGCAGGTCGTCTCCCGCCGCTGCCCGTAATAGTCCG
>CAZVZW010000180.1:0-2793 GCA_964631365.1 uncultured Chloroflexota bacterium
CAGATCTTGCGCAGCTCGGCTTCCAATCTCGCGCGGGTCTCGGCGCGCGCCGGGTCGCGGCCCAGGTCGTTCAGCTCCGTCGGGTCCTCCTGCAGGTCGAAAAGCTCCGGCGGGTACTCCGTGCCGTAATAGACAAACTTGTAGCGCTCGTCCTTGACCATGAAGTTGCCGGTGGGCGAGCCGCTGGCGTGGTACTCGCTGAAGACGATGCGGCCCGGAATCTCGTCGCCGCGGGCGATGTCCCAGAGCGAGATGCCGGGCAGGTTGGCGTCTTCGTCTTCCAGGGCTACGCCGACGCATTCGAGGACCGTCGGGAACAGGTCGACAAAGGAGACGTTGGTCTGGCGGACTTCGCCGGCCGGGATGTCCGGCCCGGCGGCGATCAGCGGCACGCCGGCCGAATCTTCGTACATGCAGGACTTGCCCCACAGCCCGTAGCTGCCGCCGATTTCACCATGATCGCTCGTGTAGATGATCCGCGTGCTGTCCGTCAGCCCGGCCTCGTCCAGCGCGTCGAGCACCCGGCCCAACTGCGCGTCCATGAACGTGATCAACCCGTAGTAGGCGGCCAACGTCCTTCGCACGTCCTCTTCCGAAAAGTTCTCCTCCTGCCCGGAACGCAGTGGCCGGACGTAGTCCCAGTACGGATGTGCGGTCCAGTCCTGCTGCCGCCACTTGAGCGGCAGCTCGACCGATTCCGGCGGGTAGAGGTTGAAGTACTCCTCGGGTACGACGAACGGGAAGTGCGGCGTGACGAACGAAGAGAACAGCGCCCAGGGGTTCTCGAGGCCGGGTGCGTCTTCCTTGAGCCAGCGGGCCGACTCGTCGCCGACGGCGCTGTCATAGCGAATGTACTCCGTGTCGCCGGCGCCGGAGTTGGCGATGTTCATCGGCACCGCCGTGCCCCGCGTCAGCCGCCAGCGCATCGAGCCGAAGTAGTCGCCGGTGCCGTTCATGACGTTCATCGACACCCGCGAATCGGTCAGGCCGTTGGGGTCGTCGTCGTAGCGGTAGTGCAGCTTGCCGATGGAAGTCACCTGGTGTCCCTGGTTCGCCAATCGGTGACCCCAGGACGCGGCTTCGTCGTCACCGATGTAGGGGTGGGCGTTGTCCCAGTGGCCGGTGTCGTGGGTGTAGCGGCCGGTCAGGAAGTTGGCCCGGCTGGGCACGCAGATCGGGTGGTTGCAGTAGGCGTTGTCAAAACGCACCCCGCGTTCCGCCAGGCGGTCTATGTTGGGCGTTTGCACAACCGGGTGGCCGTAGCAGCCGGACATCCGCCGGGTGTGCTCGTCGGACATGATGATGAGGAAGCTCATTGGTTCGACGGACAAAGTGAGTTCTCCCTACTGGTGCGTATGGGCGAGAACAGGGTAGCGAGAATCGATGCCTCGGGTCTGGAGGGGTTTTCGATTTCCCGGGATCGATCGGTGGCTTGCCGCCGGTGACGCGACGGGCGGAGTTGTAGGTGCGGATGTCGTCGCCCCGGGGGCCGCGCCAGCCCCAGTCCAGCCACAGGCTATGTTGTGCTGAACGACTGGCGCGAGATCCCGGCCTGTGCGCGGTCCGGGCCACGATTGAGAGCCGGGCGAGCCTAAAAGACTTCGCCGTCTTCGTAGAACTCTTTGGGCGTCGGCGTCGCGCCGATCTTGGGTCCTTCGGCCAGGATTGTCTCTTCGCCGCCGTAGCTCTCGATCAGCGCGCGCTGGTCGGCGAAGGCGCGTTCGTTGACCTCGTCCGGGTCACAGATCTTTCGTAGTTCGGTTTCCAGCCGGGCGCCGGTGTCGGCGTGGGCCGGATCGCGGCCCAGGTCGTTTAGCTCGGTTGGGTCCTCCTGCAGGTCGAAAAGCTGCGGCGGGTAGTCGCCGGCGTAATAGACGAACTTGTAGCGGTCGTCCTTGACCATGAAGTTGCCACAGGCCGAACGGCTGGCGTGGTACTCGCTGAAGGCGATGCGGGTCGGGTCGGATTCCCCGCGCGCCAGCGGCCACAGCGAGGTGCCGGGCAGGTCGGCGTCGGATTCGGCTAGCGGCACGCCGACGCAATCGAGGACGGTCGGGAAGATGTCGACCCAGCTGATGTTGGCGTCGCAGACGGCGCCGGCGGGCAGGTCGGGCCCGGCCATGATGTGGGGGATGGCGACGGAGTCTTCGTACATGCACATCTTGCCCCAGAGGCCGTTGCCGCCGAGCATCTCGCCGTGGTCGGAGGTGTAGATGATGCGGGTGTTGCCGGCCTGGCCGGACTCTTCCAGCGCGTCGAGCACCTGGCCGGCGTTGTCGTCCATGAAGGAGACCAGCCCGTAATAGGCGGAGACGAACTTGCGGATCTTCGCCTCGTCGACCTGCCCGCCCGGCCCGCGCCAGGGGCGGACTTCGTTCCAGTAGGGATGGTCGGGCCAGTCTTCCTCGCGCCAGTTGATCGGCATGTCGACGGAGTCTTCGGGGTAGAGGTCATAGAAATCCTGGGGGGCCACGAACGGCGGGTGCGGGCAGCCGACCGAGACCCACAGGCACCATGGCTCGTCGTGGCCCTGAGATTCTTCTTCCAGCCATTTGACGGACTCGGCGGTGACGGCGCGGTCAAAGCGCGAGTAGTGCGATTCGCCGGGGCCGGGGCCGAGTTCGCGGCCGCCGTGGGTGGTCAATCTGTTCCAACGCATGCTGCCGAAGTAGTCGCCTTTGCCTTCGTAGACATTCATGGCGATGCGCGAATCGGGCAGGCCGTTGGGGTCGTCCAAATAGCGGTAGTGCAGCTTGCCGATGGTGGTTATCTGGTTGCCGGCCTCGATGAGGC
>CAZVZW010000181.1:0-2772 GCA_964631365.1 uncultured Chloroflexota bacterium
TGGCGCGGCGCAGGATCATTCGGCCCGGCGTGATCACCGGCTGGCGCGGCCGTTTCCGCAGACGCATGCCAGCTTCTTTGGGGCTTCGCCCGCCCTTGCGTCGATTGCATGGTTTGCAGGACGTCACCAGGTTCTCCCAGCTGCGCGCGCCGCCGCGATGCTTCGGGAAGACGTGGTCGATTGTGAAGTCGAGTTCGCGCCGCCCGCAGTACTGGCAGGTGTGGTTGTCCCGGGCGAAGACCTCTCGCCGCGTCAGCTTCACCCCGGGGCGCGGCCGCTTGATGTAGTAGGTCATCCGGATCACCGAAGCCCGCGGGTACAGGGCCTCGGCGGAGACGATGTCGTTGGGATAACGCTCCATAATCTCGGCCTTGCCCTTGTCTACCAGCACGAAGGCGCGGGCATCGGCGCATACATTGAGCGGTTCGTAGTTTTGATTCAGAACCAGTACACGCACTCCGGGCTCCCGGCGTTGGAGTTCGGACAGTTGCGCGATACTACACGACGGGTTCAATGGGCTTCGGCATTATGTCAAGTGCCACCGATGGTGTCTCGGGAGAGCGACGGACCCCGTTTCTTGCCGCGGCCCGGTCGCCGTATCCTGCGGGCATGAACGAACCCAACGAAGACACCACCCACATTCGCCTCCGTTTCAGTCGCCAGGGGCCGGCCCGCTATCTGTCGCACAACAGCCTGGTGACGGTCTGGGAGCGTGGTTTTGCCAGGGCCGGCATCGCGCTCAGCTATTCGCAGGGCTACTCCCCCAAACCGGTGCTGCGCTTTGGCCCGCCCGTACCGGTCGGCTACCTGGCCCTGGCCGAACTGCTGGACGTGCGACTGGTGGGCGCGCTGGAGCCGTCGGCAGTGATCGCGGGACTCAACCGCGGCCTGCCCGACGGACTCGTCGTCACCGCCGCCGAGTTGCTGCCCGGGAAGCCGCCCTCGCTTATGGCCGCCGCCCGTTCGGCCGGTTACGCGGTGCGCCTCGACGAGCCCTGCGGTGACCTGGCAGACCGGGTGGCCGGGCTGCTGGCGCTGACCGAACTGGTGGTATCGATCGAGCGCGGCAAGCGCACCCGCTCGGTCGATATTCGCGGCGCGACGCTGATACTCGAAGTCGTCTCCGACGAGTCGCTCAGCATGCGCCTGCGGATCGGCGAGGGCGCCGCCTGTCGGCCGGAAGACGTCTTGGCGGCGCTGTCGCTGTCCGCCGCGGCGATCACCCGCACGGACATTGAGTATGCGTTCGACTGAGCCGAGTCACGACGAAGTCCGGACCGTCTGCGCCAGATTGCTACCTGAATTCAATTTGAAGGTTGTAGATGCAGTAGCGCGGCGACAGAGCGTCTACCGGATCGAAAGCGCCGCCGGCGAGCGCCTGGCCTTGAAGCTGTTTGCGGATTCCGGCGAACGTGGATCCGACCCGGAGTCGCTGGCCACCGAAACCGCCTCGCTCACCGAGTTGTACCGCCTGGGCTGCCCGGTCCCGCGATTGGTGGCGGCCGAGCGCGAACTCAGCGCGCTGGCCATGGAATGGATCGACGGCGAAACTCTGGAGTTGCGGCTCCAGCGTAGTCCGCTCGTCGAAGCCGAAAGCACCGCAGTTTTGCGCAGCCTGGCGGCCATGGAAACCGCCTACCGGGGCCTTACCGTCCGCCACGATCCGGCCCTGGCCGCTGCCGCGCACCGAGAACTGATTGCCCGCACCCGCCACGAACTCGCCGCACTCGCCGACAACCCACTCGCGGACATCGTATCCGCCGATCGCGACCGCTGGGCCGAGATCTTCGAAACCGCCGCCACCGCGGTCACCGCCGGTCCCTGGAGTTACGGCAGCCTCGACTGCTCGGCGTCCAACCTGCTCTTGGCGGAGGGCGGCGCATTCGTGCTGGACCTGTCGATCCTGGGCGCCGAGTGGCGCGAGCGGCGGACGGTGCGGTACGCCGTCGCCACTGGTATCGGCCGATCCGACGGCGGCTACGCGAGCCTGTTCAACCAAGAGACCGCCGCGCAGTACGCCACGCTCGTCGCCGGCGAAGAGTCCGCCGCCGTTATCGCCGGCCGGCTGGACCTCAATCACGTGCTGGTTCTATTGGGGGCATTGGCGAGAAGCACTGATTCTCCGGATGCGCCTGCCAGCCGGCGAAGACGGCAATCGCTGCTCAACCTGGCCCGACGCCCACTGACTCCCGGCGGCATCGCCGGTGCGCTCCGCGATCTGATCCCCGCGGATGTCCTAGAATGGGACAACTCTTGACGAGGCAGACACGCGCGAGGGGTGAGCCGCAATGACCGCAGATCCGTTTCGACCGAGACCGCGCGACCTGGCTGCCGGCGGTATCCCGTGGATCGCACGCATGGCCGACAAGGCCCGCGCCAAGCACGACGGCACCATCGACGAATACATCTATCCCTGACCCATCGACCGCGGGGTGCTCGGTGAGCTTGCCCTAGACGACAAAGAGTTCATGGACCTAGCGGTTAAAGCCGACGATGACGATGACCTGGCTCGGGAGATCAAGGCAAAGCTCTGCCGATAAAGGCGTCTTCCGTGCTCTTCTACGCAGATTTGTTCCGCCCCACGGTGCTGCATCGGGCCCTTCAATGGAGACTAGCCGCCGGTACGACCAAATCGGCATCCTCCAGTAGGCGTCCGAACCCGTTCGACACCGCTGTTCCTTCTGTTATCGTGCCTGCGGCCCGATAGCTCAATTGGCAGAGCAACTGACTCTTAATCAGTAGGTTGTGGGTTCGATTCCCACTCGGGTCACC
>CAZVZW010000182.1:0-2767 GCA_964631365.1 uncultured Chloroflexota bacterium
AACCCCGGAGTTCGTCGGGAATGGCGGCTTAAAGCGGGGGTTCCCCCGTTTGCCCTCCAGCGAATTGAAGAGCGCCGTCTCCTCGCCGCAGATATAGGCCCCGGCACCGCGCCGCAGGATGATGTCCAGCTTGTAGTCGGTGCCGAAGATCCCCTCGCCCAGGATCCCGGCCTCGTAGCACTCGTTGAGCGCCTCGCGGACCCGCTCGGCGGCGAACCCGTACTCCCCTCGAATGTAGATGTAGCCGGTGTGGGCGTCGATGGCGAAGGCGGCGATGATCATCCCCTCGATAAACCCGTGGGGGTCCTTTTCTTGGAGTAAGCGGTTGCAATAGTTACCCGGTTCGCTCTCATCGCCGTTGGCCACCACATAGCGCGGCGTATTCGAATCGGCGCGGACAAACTTCCATTTCATGCCCGTCGGGAAGAACGCCCCACCACGCCCCTTGAGATCCGCCGCGGTGACCGTTTCGATGACCTCTTCCGGAGTGCTTTCCCGCACCGCCCGTTCGGCTTGCGCGTAGCCGCCGTCGCGCCGGTAGGTCTCCAGCAGCCATGAGTTTTCTTTTTGCAGATTCCGATTGACGACCAAGACTTCCGGCATTTCTAGGCCCCATTCCCCAGCTCATCGAGCAACTTCTCTGCCCGCTCCGGGGTCAAATGACCGTGCGGCGCCAGATTGTCCAACATCACGGGCTGGAGATCGCACTGGCCCAGGCAAGAGACCAGTTCCAGCTTGAAGCGACCATCCGCGGTCGATTGACCGGCGTGGATACCCAGCTTCTTCTCAATCGCCGCCACCACGCCGGGGGCGCCGTTCGCGTGACAGGAAATATCGCGACACACGCGCAGGATGTGGGTCGCCTGCGGCTCGGTATAGAACATCGTGTAGAACGTGACCACGCCGTAGACGTGAGCCTCGGGATACCCCAGTTCCTCGGCAATCAATTCCACCGCCTCCGGCGGCACATAGCCAAAGACATCCTGGGCGGCGTGCAACGCCTCCAATAGCGAGCCGGGATCGTCCTTCAACGGCTGCACCCGTGCTCGCAGGTCGTCGATCGCCGCCGCCGGGATCGCCGTCTCTCTCATCAACCACTCCTGTCGCCGGGGAGCCACTTTTCGCAGGCCCCCACTACAAAGCGAGCATTTATAGCACTATTGCCCGCGGGTCGCCGCCTCAGACTGCGGTCGGGCCGAAGATGAGCCGGTCGCCGGACTGCAAATCGAGCCGGCCGATGGTTCCGTCGGGCAGTTCCAGCGTCCGGCGAACCGCCTTCCCACCCGCCGCCAGACGCCAGGGTGGCAGCGCTCGCCGGGTCTCCAGTACCCGTCCTTCTGCATCCACGAACAGGACATCAATCGCCATCCGCATGAAGAAGGGGTGCACGATCATTGCCACGAATGTCCGCACTTCCTCCACGTCCGACCGCTCGGCCAGGTCCCGCAGCGCCTGCCGGCGGGTCTTACCCAATCCGATTTCGCGCAACATCAGGTCAAATTCTTCCGCCAGCGCGCCGGTCATCCGGGTGCTGAACCGGGCCAGCACCGCTTCGAAGGCCAGACCGGCCTCGGCGCTCACCGTAATCAGCTCAAGGGCGTCCGGTAGCAAAGCGCGGATTTCATTCTGCCGAGCCGAGATCCGGCGCAACGGCCAGATATTAGGCAGCCGGAACCCCAGCAGCGTGACCGCCGCGCCGAGCAGCACGGTTGCCGCACCGCCGGCCACCGCCGCCGCAAGCGCGATCCCCAGCGCGGCGCTCAGTGACACGATCAGCACCTTCAGGCCCACAAAACCCTGCGCGCTTATGCTTCCCGGCCGTCCCGCCATCGCCAGCCGGTTGTCGAGATCCCGGAGCGACTTGCCGGCGAAGGCTCCACCGAGCCGGCTCAGCAGACCCGACCGCGTGAACCCAGCCCCGGCCTCCCACGGAGTGTTACCGGTGCCGAGCCCGCCTTCCCCCGCTGGCCTATCCTTGCTCCCGGGAAGATCCTAGTGCCGGAGGTCCGATGGCCGCCATTCCGTCAGCCGTACACCCGGCGGCCCCTGCTCCCCGGCGACCCCTCGCCCCACACACCGGCGACGGGTCGCTGAGCGCCTTCATCCAGCGGCACCGCCATCCCGATCCACCGCTGGCCGGCCCTGGCCGCCTTCGGCTCGAACCCGGCACCCGCACCTCGCGCACCTATCGCCTGCATGGCTACTGGTCCAAGAAGCCGCACGAGATCGTCTCCGCCTGCATCACCACCTTCTCGCGTCCCGGCGACCTGGTCCTAGACCCCTTCTGCGGGTCCGGCGGCACGCTACTGATGGCCAACGTCGCCGGCCGGATCGGGATCGGCATCGACCGCTCCCCGGCCGCGGCCTTCATCTCCCGGGCATCATTAGCGCTGCCCGACGGGGCCGCTATCAGGCATCTCTTCGCTTCCTTGCTGGATCGCATCGGCCCTCAGATCGAATGCCTCTACGCAACTCGCTGTCACCGCTGCGGTGGCCCCGCCGATACCGGGTTCACCGTCATCAGCGACCGCTACCGCTGCCCGAAGTGCGACCAGCTCTTCCTGGCTGAAAATGCTCTCCGCGACGGTCGCCGGAAGCTGTGCCCCCGCTGCCGGCACGACCTACCCCGGCCTCGCCCTCGCGACGGCGAACAGGTCGTGGAGGTGGCCGGCCGCTGTCGCGGTAGCTGCCGGCCGGCCCGGTTCCGGCGTCGCCACGACGACCCCGACCCGCCGGCCCGGGCGGCGCTTGGCGAGTTCGATCTCGC
>CAZVZW010000183.1:0-1351 GCA_964631365.1 uncultured Chloroflexota bacterium
GCCACCGCCCAGCGCCGCAGGTCCTCGAACATGGCGTGCTCGATGGTGCGTCCCATGACCCGGCAGCTCATGAGCCAGGTGTCGATCATCACCATCCCGTTCCCTTCGGGCTGAGCAATCAGGACCCCGACGAGACCGGAGTCGCCCAATCGGTCAGCGGCCCGAAAGGCGCGGGCGTACGTGCCTTCATCCTCGGCGAAGCCGCTCAACGCCGCGGGGGTATGGCGGCGGGTGGTCAGGTTGAACTGGTTGGTCTTGCCGATCAGTTGCGCCACCCGCGCCAAGTTGGCGGACCCGATCGTCTCGGCGGTAACCCGAAGCTCCAGCCCGGCGAGGAAGTCCTCGAACGAAACGGCGGCGCGGCCCTCCGTCCTACGGCGTTCCTAGGGCGGGTCGCTGGCACCGCGCGCCCGATCCTCGAGGCTGACCATGGGCCGTTCGAGACAGCCGAGCCTCGTGGCGAAAGGACCGAAGTCGTCGGCCACCTCGGGAAGGTCGGGGACCAGGATGTCGGGCAACGCCGATCGTACCTGATCGCGCTCGAACGTCGAATCATCGAGAAACAGGACGCTGTCGATCCCGACATTGAGTTCGGCCACCGCCGCAGCCAGATTTCCCGACTTGGGTGACCAGTCGACTTTGAACAGCACGACATCGTCCTCAACCAGAATCATCTCCGCGCGCTCGCGGAACGCAGCCAGAACGTTTTCGCGCTCGTTCTTGGACACCGCCACGACGATCAGGCCGTTGCCGACCGCCTCCTTGATCAGCCGTTGAAGACGGAGATAGCCGCCCCCCTCGTTGTGCGGCGAGACCTTGATCCCGTCGCTGCCGACCTCGCCGACCTCGCCGCCCCACAGCGTATTGTCGCAATCCACCGCGATCACCTTGACGCGGGGAAACGTGGCGTTCTCGATCATCGCCGCTACGCGACGCGCCAGGGCTATTTCGGCACGGGGGTGCAGCGCGAATTTGCCGGCGTTCCAATATCGCGACGCCCCCCACTCGCCGCCGGCGCGGAGAAGCGTCGGCACGGGATCGAGGACCATCGCCCGCTCGCCCAGCGCCGATCCGATCGCGTCGCGCACCGTGGCGAGCGTCTCGCGGTACCACGTATCGGCGGCACCGGTGCCGCCCGTGCACTCCTCGAGGGGCTCGGGCAACATGCACAACACCGTGGCCTCGCGGCGCGCAGCGAAGGCTTCCAGGGGGGCGGCGATATCGGCGGCGCGAACCGCGCCGAGACGGGTGCCGCCGGCGCTGAGACCCAATGCCGAGAGACGGAGGACCACCACGTCGGGCTGGAACGCGTCCAGGGGCGAGTCACGATCAAGCAGTTCCAGCGCCCACT
>CAZVZW010000183.1:1365-2715 GCA_964631365.1 uncultured Chloroflexota bacterium
GTTGCCGATTACCGCCACCCGTAACGACCCCACAGCCTGGGCGTCGCGAACCGGGCCTGGCACCTGGGCGAGGATCTTTGCCAACGACAGGATTGTGGCCGCCTCGCGGCAATCCCGCGCCAAATCCACGATCTCACGGGACACTGCGTCGGGCGCGTCCGCCAGATGTTCCCTGAGTTGGCGAAGGGATGGTGCTCGCCCGCCCAATTCTGCCGAGAGTGTATCCATGAATTCCCGTTGTGAAGTCCCGCTGTCCCGCCCGTCCGGGAGGGTTCGCCGTCACGATTCGCCGGGGATTAACGCCCATCCGGGGCGACTCCGGCGACCGGACGGCGAAGATAGCACCGGCCCGCGAAGGGCCGCAACGTATTGAGGCGCTCGGACCTTGACCCCCGGTCCGGGCAACCGATACGGTCGGGCGGTTCGCCACGCCGACAGTTGTAAACCACCCGATAGCGCGATGCCCCTCCAACCTCGCCGAACGTTCACACTCGACGACAATCTCCGGTTCGCGGCGCTCTCCGGCGACGCCAATCCGATTCACGTAGATGCGCTCGCGGCGCGGCGCCTGATCGCCGGGGGCGTCGTCGTCCACGGGATTCATCTCGTGATGTGGGCCCTGGGCGAGGGCCTTGCCGGCACCGAGGGGCAGCGATCGCTGGACCGCTTAGAGGCTCATTTCCTACAGCCGGTCCGCGTCGGCGAGACGGTGTCATGGGAGCAAACGAGTGGCGACGCCATCGACGGGCGGATCATACGCGGTGGCCACCCGGTGGCCACCGTCGCGGTGGACCTCGCCGGGTACAGGAAGGCGCCCGCGCCGACCGTTGCGCCGCCGACGCCGGGGTCGCCCCGGGAGCTGACCCCGGAGCGGATGGAGGGGCTCGCCGGCACGATGGAGACCGACCTCGATCCGGCGATGGCCGAGGGCATGTTTCCATTGCTGGCAAGGACTTTACCCACCCGCGAACTGGCGCAGGTATTGGCCACCACCCGGCTGATCGGAATGGAGTGTCCCGGCCTCCACTCCCTGTTCGGCGAGGTTCGTCTGGCATTTACGTCGCCCGAGGAACGCGACGACGTCCTCGCCTACCGGGTCGAATCCGTGCACGCTGTCAGCGGCCGGGTGACCGTGGCGCTGGAGGGGAACGGGTTCAGCGGCCGGCTGCGCGCCTACGTCCGGCCGCCGCCGGTGGACCAGACCACATTCGCCGCCGCCCGCGCGCTGGTCCCGCCGGACCGGTTTACAAACGTGCGGGCGCTGGTCGTCGGTGGCTCACGCGGGATCGGCGAGGCGGCGGCCAAGGTGCTGGCGGTGGGCGGCGCCGAGATTCGCCTCACCTACCGGAG
>CAZVZW010000184.1:0-1937 GCA_964631365.1 uncultured Chloroflexota bacterium
TCGCCCTGCCGGCTTCCGCCTGAACACGCCATACTAGTTAGACGGTCGATCGAAGCGCACGTCGTGAACACGCGCACGTGCGTCGGGACCGGAGATTCATTCGTGAACATCCGGGGCGGAGCGCTGGAATCCGTCGTGGAGGGAGCAACCCTGATGAAGGCATCCGACCTGTTCGTACAGTGCCTCGAAACCGAGGGCATCGAGTACATCTTCGGCGTGCCGGGCGAGGAAAATGCCGACTTCATGATGTCACTCGAGCAGTCCGAGCGGATCCGGTTCATCCTGTGCCGGCACGAACAGGGCGCGTCGTTCATGGCGGAGGTCTATGGTCGGCTGACCGGCAACCCCGCGGGCTGTCTCGGCACGCTCGGGCCGGGCGCGGCGAACCTCATTACCGGCGTGGCCGATGCCAACATGGACCGCGCGCCGGTCCTGGTGCTGACCGGACAGGGCGACTCGGAGCGGTTGCACAAGGAGTCCCATCAGATCATGGACGTGGTCGGCATGTTCAAGCCGGTCACTAAATGGGGGCAGACGATTCGGCACCCGAACAACATACCGGAGGTGGTCCGTAAGGCCGTGCGGCTGGCGCGGTCAGAGAAGCCGGGGGCCTGTCTCATCGAGCTGCCGGAAGACATCGCGCGGCTCGACGCCACGCAGCCGCCGGTGCCGGTGCGCCGCTTCCGTCGCCCGGTTCCAGACGACAAGATTGTCGACCGCGCGTGGGAGGCGATTCGCGACGCGAAGCGGCCGCTCATCCTGGCCGGCAACGGCACGATTCGCAAGCGCGCCAGCGCACAGCTGCGGCAGTTCGTCGAGTCGACCGGCATCGGCGTGGTGACGACGTTCATGGCCAAGGGCTGCATAGACATGGATGACGAGCGATGCCTGTATAGCGTCGGGCTGCAGGCGCGCGACCATGCCAGCTGCGCGCTCGACGCCTCGGATCTCGTCATCACGGTCGGCTACGACATGGTCGAATACCACCCCAGTTTGTGGAATGCCGAGGTGCCGCATCGCATCGTGCACATCGACTTCATCCCGGCGGAGATCGACGACGACTATCAGGTCGACGTCGAGGTGGTCGGCGACCTGGCGCACACGCTCTGGATGCTCAACCAGCGCGTTCATGCGTATGGTCCCGAGCGCCTCGACGTCGACCATAGCCGGTCTCGCCGGGCGCGCCAGGAGATGCAGGCCGACCTGGAAGAATACAAAGATGATGACACCACGGGGAACATCGAGCCGCAGAAGGCGCTCTGGGACGTGCGCCAGGTGCTCGGCCCCCGCGACATCCTGCTGTCGGATGTCGGTGCGCACAAAATGTGGATCGCCAGGCACTATCACGGGCACGAGCCAAATACCTGTCTCATCCCGAATGGCTTCTGCTCGATGGGGTTCGCGCTGCCTGGCGCAATTGCGGCACATCTGGTGTACCCGGACCGCCGCGTGCTCGCCATTTGCGGCGACGGCGGGTTCCTGATGAACGTGCAGGAAATGGAGACCGCCCACCGGCTGGACGCCAATGTCGTGGTGATGGTCTGGGAGGACCACGCCTACGGCCTGATCGCCTGGAAGCAGCAGAACCACTTCGGCCGGCACACCGATCTGGCGTTCGGTAATCCCGACTTCGTCACGCTCGCCGAGTCGTACGGTTGGCGCGGCCACCGCTGCGAGCGCAGTGGCGACCTCCGCGACACGCTCGAGCAGGCCTTTGCGGAGGCTGGCCCAAGCCTGGTGGTCATTCCGATCGACTATGCCGAGAACCAGAAGCTGACAGAGCGGCTGGGCAACATCAGTTGCGCGATCTAAATGTAGACGGGGCTGCGCCCCGAACCCCACGCGGCCGCTCCGCGGGGACCCCGGCGGCCCGCGGCGGAAGACCCCCGCCGCCCCCGAGCGGCCCGGGGGCCCGCGGGGGCAGCCCCCCCACGGGG
>CAZVZW010000184.1:1947-2695 GCA_964631365.1 uncultured Chloroflexota bacterium
CGCACCGAGAGCGGCGATGGGCCCGTCTGGCAAGGCGCGACGAGGGAGCAGATTGGGTATCTTCGACCGAGGAGCAACGTAGTCCAGGTGGGGCTCAGCGCTGCTCGAATGCAGCGGGCTTCTGCAGCGGGTTGCCAGCCCCACTCCGCGGCCGCGGGGCGCGCTTGTCGCGCGCCTGGGCTGCTTTTGCAGCGCAGGCCTTCAGGCCTGCGAGGCAAGGCTGAAGCCCTGCCCCACGGATGTAGACACAACCGAACTGCTGTAGAAGGCAGAAGACGTAGAAGAGTTGCACCTGCTTCTGTTCAGTGCTGGCAGTGGCCCTCACGATCCACCGAGCACCGCGATGAGTGCGTCGGCGACCGTGTCGAGCTGCTCGTCGGTAATCACCAGGGGTGGCAGCAGCCGGACCACTGTTGGTCCGGCCGGCAGCGCAAACACGCCGTGCTCCATCAACTTGGCGAGATACGGCTGCGCCTTGTCCTTGAGCTCGATGCCGACCATCAGCCCGATCTGGCGTAGCTCCCGAACTACGGCCGGTAGCCGCGGCTCGAGCGCCGCCCGCAGGTGCTCGCCCTTGCGTTTCGCCTGGTTGGCCAGGTCGTGCCGCTCCATGAACTCGATCGCCGCGAGCGCAGCGGCCGCTGCCAGCGGGTTGCCGCCGAACGTGGTGCCGTGGATGCCGTGGACGTCCTGGATCTTGTCGCTGCAGACCACCGCCCCCATCGGTATGCCGCCGGCGATCGCCTTC
>CAZVZW010000185.1:0-2680 GCA_964631365.1 uncultured Chloroflexota bacterium
GGTTTCGACGGCCCGGAATGGCCAGTGGGGCTCACCGCGACGATCGGCGGTGTCGGAGCGCTGCAGCGTATTGCCGGCGACAAAGGAGCCACCGTGGGGCATGGGCAGAGAGCGCACCCGCCGACGAAATGTTCCGCTACCGCGGGTCAGATCGTGCACGTTCCAGCCCCGCCGGCTCAGCGCGGCAATCACATCGGCGGCTTCGTTGCGGTGCCCGTGCGAGCATTCGAAGGACTCGCTCCAGGCAACGGCCGTCTTGCGAATGTTCAGATCGACCGAACACTCGGAGCAAGGGGCGTGCAGGCGCATCTCGCCTGAGCGCGGTTTGTTGGACGGGGCGTTGTCATTTATGGGGCAGGTCTCCGCGAGGATCGGTCATTCACCGACGATTCTACCGAATCCTGGTCAGTCGCCGGTTTTGTACTCTCGCACACCAGGATCAGATTGTCCTCTGGGCGGCGATATTCATGACCCAGGTAGTCACCGAACGTCTCGAGGACTCTAAAGCCCGCATGATCAAGTAAAAGTGTTAATGTACGTACAGAAGATAGATAAAGCTGATAGGAAAAGGCGAAAATCTCAGTAGTCTGATTATCATATAGTAAGCGATAGGTGATTTGGCTTATGGCTGCTGATGACTCCGTGTCGTAGGTGTATTCGCGTCGACGGGTGACGCGGGCGCCGGTTTCGGGGTGGCGTTCCAAGTAGGTCAGCTCTTCGGCGTCAGGCAGGAGATCTTCGGGCCCCGGGGAAAAGGCATCGATGACCAGGCGTCCGCCGGGACGCAGGTGATCCCGGGCGCAGGCCAGGCAGGCCGGGGCGGCGCTGGCCGGGTCCTGTAGCAGGAAGGAATTGAAGGGCGCGTAGATCAGGCCGAATTGCGCGGGG
Source organism: uncultured Chloroflexota bacterium (assembly GCA_964631365.1). Taxonomy (GTDB): domain Bacteria; phylum Chloroflexota; class UBA11872; order UBA11872; family VXNJ01; genus JASLPR01. Next base: position 889 of record CAZVZW010000185.1, read on the forward strand.
AGATTGAACTCCGACATCGACTGTGCGTGGAGATGCAGGCGGCCGCGGACCGCCGCCGGCAGTTGGCGGATCTTCGCGGAAGCTCGATCCAGCATCGGCCCGGACGTGTCGATCCCCCAGATGTCGTGCCCCAGTCGTGCCAGCGGGATGGCGATCCGGCCGGTTCCGACGGCCAGCTCGAGTGCAGGGCCGCCGGCCTGGGTTACCACCAGGTCCCAGAAATCGAGTTCCGGCCCGCTGCATTCAGGGTATTCGAAATCGTAGAGATCAGGGATTGAGTCGTATACATGGCGATTATCAAAGGACATGGAAGGGCAGCGACAATAGCGAGAGGGTCATGAAGGCGACCAAAAGGAGGGCCGGGAGCGGCCTAGGTCCTCATAAAAGAAGGAGGGGGGCATGAGCGACGGTGACTGATTAGCGGTCCCGGAGAGGCTGGCCACCTCAGTTTGGGGCGAGGTGACGGGCATGCAGGTGGGTGGTTGGCAGCGGGATCGGCAAGCGGTGGCCGTCAAGCGAGGAGGGAGCGACCAGCAGCGCGCCGGCGAGAACGGTGTGGTCGCCGACGGGCCGAATGGCGAGCGACTGCGGCGATGGATGCGCCGCACCATGCCGGCGATCTCGCTGTGAGCGGTCAGCGCAGATGAGTCGCCGGGGTCTTCGCCGGGATCGTCATATTGGCCGGTGAGGCGCGACCTCGCGCAACCTGCCGTCGAGCTGTCTGACTCGAGCCCGACTTGGCGTGTCGATCCGAATCTCCGTGGGTGGGCGCGTCCGTGGCCGTTGACCAGCAGTACGTCGGGCCGGGTGCGGAGCTTTGCGAGGGACGCGACGAGCGGTCCGAGCTCCCGAAGCGACAGCAGGCCGGGAGTATCTTGGGAGAGGGTCACCCGGGTTTCGGCCGCGGTGAGGTCAACTACGGGTAGATCCGCTGTGGTTGCAACCGTCAACATGGCGATTCCAATCGGCGAGCCTCTCCGCAGGTGTAGATCGCCGCCGCCGACCAGTTTCGGGCGGATCGCAGGGGAGTCTCCCTGACGAGTGCGGCCAGTCGCTTCTGGCTGTCCACTGCCCGGGCGGTGTCGGTGGGCCAGGGTGCAGTGGCTCCTGGAGTGAATGTTGGTGGTTGAATCACGGTGGGCATGCACGGGCCGTGATGGAGACGGAGCGGCCGGTGCCGCCGCCACGCCATTGTGCCCGAACTCGCGTCGCGGTGTCCGGTGACTGCCTGGGCGGCTGGATTCGAGATGCTGGTCGATCGGAGGTCCCGAGGGCGCGAAAGCGTGTCGGGCATTGACCGGAGGTGATCGAGGTGGTGAGATCTAGAGGTGGCTGAGGAGCGGTGGAGATGTGTGGAGGGTCGACTGTAGAAGCTGGCGCGGTGGCGGATGGTTTCTTGGTGGTATCCGCAGGGCGCGGCTAATGAACACCCGTGCGGATGCCGGAGTTGAGCCAGCGGGCTAGCGGGGCCGGCGCCCACCAGTTCCAGCGGCCCAGCAGGCACATGGTGGCGGGCACCAATAAGCCGCGGACGATGGTGGCGTCGAGTCCGACCGCGAGGGCGATGCCGAGTCCGAGTGCCTTCACGGAGACGATGCCGGCCAGGGTGAACGACGCGGCGATGACGACCATGATGGCGGCAATGCTGGTGATGATCCCGCCGGTCCGGGCCAGGCCCAGGGCGACGGCTTCGGTGTTGTCGCCGCTGGCCGCGTACTCCTCGCGTATCCGGCTCAAGAGGAAGATCTCGTAGTCCATGCTCAGGCCGAAGAGGACGCTGAAGATGATGATT
>CAZVZW010000186.1:0-2653 GCA_964631365.1 uncultured Chloroflexota bacterium
CTCCCCGGCCCCGACCCCGCCGCCAAACCGGCCCTGGCCGCCGCCTGCGGCTTCGACTTCATCGAGTACCGCTATCCGAATCTCGAGAATTCATGGCGTGAAGTCCGCGCCGCCCTGGCTGATTCTCCGGTCACGCTCCACTCCATCGACGAGCTCCCCTTCCGCCGCCTTGCCATACCCGATCCCGATCATTCCGCCCGCCTCAACTCCGCCCTGCGGGCCATCGACATCACCGCCGAACTCGGCGCCCGGGTCCTCACCACCATCGGCGCGCTCGGCAACATCTCCACCCAATTTCCGTTCGATCGCATGCTGGCGACCTACGTGGAATCCCTCCAGATCCTTGCCGGGCCGGCCGCTGCCGCCGGCATCACCCTCGCCATCGAGCCCCTCAATCGCTACGAGACCCGGTTTCTCAACACCCTGGCCGAAGCCGTCGCTGTTGCCGGCCGGGTCGACAGTTCCAACGTGAAGATCATGGCCGACTTCTTCCACCTCAATCTCGAAGAGCCGGACATCGCCGCCTCGTTGCGCGCTGCCCTCCCGCACCTGGCCCACGTCCACCTCGCCGACTCCAACCGTCTCCTGCCGGGTAGCGGCCACCTCGATTTCGCGCTCAGCCTCATCGCCCTCGAAGAACCCGCCTACACCGGCGTCATGACCATCGAGTGCTGTATCGCCGAGCGCTGGCGGGGCCTCGGCTACTTCGAAGGCGACCACGCCATCGAGCTACGCCGCGCGCGCGCCCACCTCGAAGCCCTGCTCCCCGGCTAGCCGCCCCGCCCTACTCCAGGGTTCGCTGGTTGCCCAATCTCTTGCCGCCCCCGCCGTGCTCGATCGTCGTCCCCAGGAATCCCTCCACCGCCGGGTTCGCGGGCCCCTTCGCCGGCATCAGCTACTTCTCTCGCTTGCGCAGTTCGTAAGGCATCTAGCTACTCTCCTCTTCGGACTCCACGTCGTCCGCTTCCATGTAGTGCTGCGCCACCAGCGGCTGCGCCGCGAACAGCCCGCCATCAACCGGGATCATCACCCCGGATATCCAGCGCGACTCATCGCTCGCCAAGAATACCGCCAGCCAGGCCACGTCCCAGGGCGTGCCTTCCGTCCCCAGCGGCACCACCCGCCGCCGGCGATCGCGCAGCTTCGGATCAATCGCGCTGGTGAACGAGGAGTGCAGGTGGCCGGGGGCGATGCAGTTCGCGCGAATCCCGTCCCGGCCGTGATACGCGGCCGTCGCCGCCGTCAACATGTGCAGCGCGCCCTTGGTCACCCCGTAAGGCACGCCGTAGTTATGCCCGGCGGCGATGCCGTCAACCGACGAGACGTTGATTATCGAGCCGCCGCCGCTCTCCTTCATCGCCGGGATCGCATACTTGCTCGCCAGCGTCGCCGTTTTCAGGTTCAGTTGGACCGCCGCATCAAATTGCTCCTCCACCAGACCGTCCACGCCACGGCCGCGGGTAGTGCCGTGGGACCGGTAGCCCAGGTTGTTCATCAGGATGTGCAGCCCGCCGTAGCGCTCGACCGCGGCATTGATCATCGAACTGGAATCATTGCTCTGGCAGGCATCGCCGATGAATACCGACGCTTCGCCGCCTTCCCCTGAAATCGACGAGACCGTCCGTTCGGCGTTCTTGTCGTCGATATCTGCCACCACCACGCTGGCTCCTTCGCGCGCCAGGCAGATAGCCGTCGCCTCCCCGGTACCCAGCTCCCCTCCGCGGCTACCCCCTCCGGTCACAATCGCCACCTTCCCGGCCAACCGCCCTTCGCTCATCCCGGTTTCCCCCTTCATCTGTTGCGACGCGCCATTCTAGCTACGCCCTCATCGAGAACCTGGGATCGCCCGGCTAGAAGGGGCTCAGCGCGCGTAGATCTCGTGGTCCGTCGGCAACTCCGCCGGACACCCACCCCGCCCGTGGGCCACTACCAGCCTCCCATCCTCCAGTAGTTCCAGGTACGCCCACGTCCCCGCCGTCATCTGCGCCCCCTCGTAGCAGTGCAAATCGGTGATGTCCGCTGGTAGCCGATGGGTCGGGTCGTCCGCGTACACCCGCACCTCGAAATCCCGCGCGCCCATCGTCACCGAACCGTCGATCTCCGCCGCGATCGCAAACGCCGATTCAATCCCCGAATCCGGTGCGAACCACGCCCCCGCCACCGTCCCCACCACGTCCCGCTCCGGTTTTCGGCATGTATCCCGCCCCATCGCCCCCGACGCGAACGTACCCAGCAACGGGATGTATTGATCCCGCAGTTCCGCCGTGAAGTACTCCCAGCCGCAGTCGGCGTTCAGGGCGATGAAGTTGTAGCTGGCGACGTAGCGATCGGGGTTCGCGAACTGATTGGTGCGCGCCGTGTTGTACACCCCGAAGTCGAACGCGTGCGCCTGTCCGGTGCCGCCGGTCTGTCCGGCGATGACCAAGACGCCGGCCCGTCCGGCGCCGCCGGTCCGTCCGGAGAATACGACGCCGATCCGTCCGGGGAGCAAGACGCCGGCCCGCCCGGCGCCGTCGTTTCGTCCGGCGAGTCAAACGCCGGCCCGTCCGTCGCCGTCGATCCGTACGGCGAACGAGACGCCGGCCCGTCCGGCGCCGCCGGTCCGTACGGCGAGTACGACGCCGATTCGCCCGGCGAGCGAGGCGCGGGCTCG
>CAZVZW010000187.1:0-2614 GCA_964631365.1 uncultured Chloroflexota bacterium
CGCTCTCTTTTTCTCCCCTTCCACTACCCCATCCACAACTTTCGAATATACCTCCGGGGCCCACGTCGCGCCATGCAGTCGGAAAGTGGGATAAAGCCGGACTTTTCACACCTTTGTCAGCGTATATGGAGGCAGTTCATGTCTGATCCATTCGATCAGAATGCCAATTTGGTGCAGTCTGCGCCGTGGCCGATTCCTCGGCATATGTTCTGAAGGGTTACGAGCTGGAGTTATATCCCAATAGCCGCAGTTACAGTCTTCGCGAGATGTACTGGAATGGAGAGCACGAGCAGTACCGTCTCAGCAGAGCACTGGCCGGCTCGGGAGACGCAAGTCTGGTCGGCAAGGCCAGGGACTTCGAGACCTTGCTGGACGAAACCACCGCCGTCATTCAACCCCTCGACCTGCTTGCCGGCGTCAGCCTTGTCGTCCCCGCGGAGGGGAGTAGCATCGATCTGGGACAGTACGACGGGCACTATACTCCCGGCCATGCAAACATCATCAGCATGGGGCTGGCGGGCATTCGCGACAGGGCAGCGGCGAAGCTGACGCTGGCGCGCGACCCGGAGAAGAGGGATTTCCTCGAAGCGACCGCGATCTCCTACGAGGCGGCGCGTCGTTTTGCGGCGAGGCACGCCGACTGCGCCGAACAGCTGGCTGCCGAAACACGGGATCCCGCGCGACAGAACGAGCTGGCGCGCATTGCCAAGGCCTGCCGGCAGCTCGCCGTTGGGCCGCCCAATTCCTTCCACGCCGGCCTGCGATGATGCGGTGCGACAGCATGAAGCCGGGAAAGATTCTATCGCGGCACCCTGGCCAAGCCCTCGACTGGCTTGTGAAGGAATCCTCACACTCCCGTGTGCCAAGCGGCACAGCGACAGGGCAGGCGCTCAGATTCCCACAGAGTGTAGGACGGATGGCGCGCCCGTTGCATGAGGGCGGGCGCCATGCCGCCCGCTGCACACATCCCGACACGCGGTTACCGCCGCCGCAATCCAGAAGCTGAGCCCCTCTACCAGATCCTCGCTGAGCATCTGGAGACCTTCCTGCAGCAGGCTCGATCATCTGACCACCGACTGCCGTTGCACGTCGAGCAGGAAATGCGGGCCTACCTGGAGTGCGGGGTGCTCCCATACGGGTTCATGCGGGTACGGTGTGAGGACTGTGGACACGACCGGGTCGTCGCGTTCTCCTGTAAGAAGAGGGGCTTCTGCACCTCGTGCGCAGGCCGCCGCATGGCGGACACGGCGGCTCGCCTGGTCGACAACGTGCTGCCCCGGGTACCGGTGCGGCAGTTCGTGCTCAGCTTTCCCTACGAGATTCGCTACCGCCTGGCCTGGGACGGGGAGCTGATCGCCGCCGTGCTAAAGGTGTTCCTGCGCGTGGTCGGGCGTTGGTACCGGCGCCAGGCGCTGGGGCACAGCGACGGGCGCTGCGGCTCGGTCACCTTCGTGCAGAGGTTCGGGTCGTCTCTGAACGTCAACCCCCATATCCACGTGCTTTTTCTGGATGGCGTCTACGTCGACGGAGACGAGGGGCTGGAGTTCATCGCCGCTGCGAAGCTGGGTGATGACGACGTCCAGCAGATCGTCGAAACAACGGCCCGCCGCCTCATCCGGCTGTGCACGAAGCGCGGCTTGCTCGACGATGTTCAGATCGATACCCTGGCCGACGAAGAGCCCGTTCTGGCCGCCATCACCGCCGCTTCCGTGCGCGGCTTCACCGCCACCGGGGAGCGCGCCGGGCAGCGGCTTCGACGGGTGCTGCGAGATCCGGCCACGGCGGTGCGCACGGCGCCGCTGTGCTTCGCCGCGCGCGGCTTTTCCCTGCACGCCGCCACCCGCATCGCCGCCGAGGACCGGCTGGGTCTCGAGAAATTGTGCCGCTATGTTGCGCGCCCGGCCCTGGCGGCGGGACGATTGCGCATCCGCGACGACGGCCAGCTCTCCTTCGCGCTCAAGACGCCCTGGGCCAACGGCACTACCCACCTGCTGCTGTCCCCCCACGAGCTGCTCGAGAAACTGGCTGCCCTCGTACCCCCGCCACGGCTCAACCTGATTCGCTACCACGGCATCTTGGCGGCCAACGCGCGAGACCGCGACCGGATTGTGCCGGGCGTCGATGACGAGCCCGAGGCGACGTGCCAGTCCGACCGACAACCGTGTCCTCGCCGCCTCTCCTGGTGCCAGCTCCTGGCGCGCGTGTTCGCAATCGACGTTACAGAGTGCCCCGACTGCGGGGGCCGGATGAAAATAATCGCGGCCCTGACCGAGCCGGCCTCGATTCGATCTTACCTTGAGGGCGTCGGACTGCCCGCCCGGCCGCCGCCGATCGCACCGGCACGACCCGCCCCCCAACCCGAGCTCGAATTCGCTGCCTGAGCGGACGCGCCTGGCGTGATCCGAACGGATCGATCCGCCCGCGATGCCCGTTTTGCGGCTACAAACGCTAGGACAAGCCTCCATCGACCGTTTGGCAAACCCTGATCCACCGCCGATCCATTCGTCCATCCCACCCTGCAGCCATCCCACCGTTCACAATCTCTCTCGACACCATCCCACCGCCGACCTAGACTAATCATAATGGTGGTTTATCGGTCCTATACGTAGATCTT
>CAZVZW010000188.1:0-2591 GCA_964631365.1 uncultured Chloroflexota bacterium
GCAGCGCTCGGATTGAGCAGGAGGCGACGCGATGAAGATTGGTGTTTTCGCGGTTCTGATGAGCGGGCAACCGCTGGAGCAGGTGGCGGCCTACCTGAACAGGCTGGGGGTGGAGGCGATTGAACTGGGCTGCGGTGGCTACCCGGGGAACGCGCACTGCGACAGCGCGGACCTGCTGGCGTACCCGGAGAAGATCGATCAACTGAAGGAAGTGCTGGCGAAGAACGAGCTGGAACTGTCGGCGCTGAGCATGCACGGCAACCCGATTCACCCGGATAAGGAATTTGCGGCGGCGCATGCGAAGGATCAGGAGGACGCGGTGCTGCTGGCGGAGAAGCTGGGGATCGATACGGTGATCACGTTCTCGGGCTGCCCGGGCGACAGCCATGGCGCGAAGTACCCGAACTGGGTCACCTGCGCCTGGCCGCCGGACTACCCGGAGATCCTGGAGTACCAGTGGGACGAGGTGCTAGTGCCGTTCTGGAAAGAGGCAGCGGCGTTTGCCCGCGACCACGGGGTGACCAAGATCGCGCTGGAGATGCACCCGGGATTCTGTGTCTACAACACCGATTCGCTGCTGCGCCTGCGAGACGCGGTGGGGCCGGAGATCGGCGCGAACTACGACCCCAGTCACCTGTGGTGGCAGGGGATGGACGTGCAGACGTCGATGCGCACGATCGGGCTGGCCGGGGCGATGCACCACTTCCACGCCAAGGACACCAAGATCGACGAGCAGAACACCCGCCGTACCGGCGCACTGGACACGCGGCCGTACACGGACGAGATCAACCGCTCGTGGCTGTTCCGCTCGATCGGCTACGGCCACGGGATCGATGCCTGGAAAGAGATCGTGAGCGAACTGCGGCTGATCGGCTACGACGGCGCGCTGAGTATCGAGCATGAGGACAGCCTGCTCTCGGCCAATGAAGGCCTCGAGAAAGGCATTGAAGTCTTGAAGCAAGCGCTGGTGACCGAACCGGCCGGCGAAGCGTACTGGGCCTAAACCCAACCAGAACCCAGGAGAAGTACCGATGGCGATTTTCAAATTGGCGTGTCACCAGATCACGTGGGGACACGACCTGGACGCCGCACTGAATGACATCAGCGAGTTCGGCTACAAGGGCACGGAAACGTTTGCCTTTGTGATCGACGAATACGTCGGGCGTGAGGATGAACTGGTCGAAAAGATCAAGGCGAAGGGCCTGCAACTGACGGCGCTGTACGGCGGCGGCGACATGCACGTGGCGGGCAAAGAGAAGGAAGTGATCGAGAAGAACCGGGAGATCGCCAAGTTCCTGAAACTGGCGGCGCGGACCGGCTGGTGCTGGGGCCGGGACGGGGCCGGCCGGAACCGCGGCCTTCGGACGAGGAGATCAAGACGATGGCGCGGGTGGCGGAAGAAATCGGCAAGGCCTGCCTGGACATGGGTATCGTGGCCGGCATCCACCCCCACTGGGGAACCCCGGTGCAGACCCGCGAGGACATCACGCGGACGTTCGACGCGGTGGACACGAGCATCGTGAAAATGGTGCTGGACCCGGCGCACATGGCCAAGGCCAACGCGGACCCGCTGGAGGTGGTGCAGACCTACAAGGACATCATCACGTACGTCCACATCAAGGACTACTCGCCGGAGCTGGACGTGCCGGAGCTGGAGAAGGCCGTGGGCCAGGACAACGCGCCGTCGCTGGCGTTCTTCAGCGAGCTGGGTCGCGGGATCGTGGATACGCCGGGGTTCGTGGACGAGCTGCGCAAGGCGAACTACGAGGGCTGGCTGACCATCGAACTGGACCGCACCCAAACGACGCCGCGCGAGAGCCTGGCGGAGAACACCAAGTACCTGAAAGAGGTTATGGGGTTCGATATCAGCGGCGAGAACCACTAGAGCACATCCGGAAGAACGGAGATGGAATAACCAGATGATCAATGTTGGAATCGTGGGCTGCGGACGAATCGTGGAGGACGGCCATGCGCTGGCCTTCAACGATCTGAAGGACCGGTTCAACGTGGTGGCGATCGCGGATGCGACGCCGGCGCGACTGGATACGGTGGGCGACATGCTGGACGTACCCAAAGACAAGCGGCTGGCGGACTGGAACGAGCTGCTGGCGCTGGACGAGGTGGAACTGGTCGACATGGCCCTGCCGCATTTCCTGCACCTGGAATCAGCGGTGGCCGCGGCGAAGTCGGGCAAGAAAATCCTGATGGAAAAGCCGATGGCAACCAGCCTGGACGAGGCCGATCAGATAATGGCCGCGATTCACGGGAACAACGCCACGGCCTGCATCGCCCACAACTACCTGTATCGCGAGTCGGCAATGAAGGCGCTGGAACTGATCGCCGAAGGCGCGATCGGGGAGCCGTTCTTCTTCCGCCAAGGCGCCTTCATGCCCCGGCACTACGCCGGCACCGCGACCTATGACTCGGGCTGGCGGGCCAAGGCCGGCATGGCCGGCGGCGGCGCGCTGATCGACAATTCGTACCACTACCTCTACCTGGCGGCCGCCTACCTGGGCTCGCCGGTCGCCAGCGTGTTCACGAAGATGGACACCTTAGTGCACGACATCGACGTTGAGGACACGGTGCTGATG
>CAZVZW010000189.1:0-2546 GCA_964631365.1 uncultured Chloroflexota bacterium
GCCCTCCGCCCATGACGTAAACGGGTCCGGCAATATGCCCGCGCTTGTTGACCCCGACGGTCGGCATCTGCCAGGCGTAATCGGGATGCCAGATGTGCGGCTGGTCCACGAGCGCTATATCGGAGGTGCGGAAGATCGCGACGCGGGTGTGCGGCATGGGCCAGCCGGAATCGGCGTCCTGAGCGACGTGCCACATGAACCCGACCTGCCCGTTACTCGTCCAGCCGGTCTTGATGCGGCGGTTAAAACGCGCGCAGGGATTCGTTCCGTCCGGCGCCGTGCAAACGTAGTCTCCGCGATTGCTGGTGGGGAAGGTGCTGATCGCCCGCGTGAACAGGGAGATGCTCATCGAGTTGTCGGTCGCGCGGCCGATCTCGAGCGAATCATTGCCGGTCCCGTCATGGACGGCCCAGTAAATCGTGGACCCCGTGTCCCACGTCTGGTCGGTCAGCGCGACCCCGTAATAATCCTCGTTGATGTAGTAGTGGGTGGTAACGCTGCCGCAACTGCTGGAGAAGTCGTCCTTCTCCAGGCGCCACACCACGCCACCGTCGCCGGTGCCATACAGGTTCGACGAGAGGTAGAGCCACTTGCCGGTCACCTGCATCTGGTTGAAGTCAAAGTTCGCCCCGGCGGCGACGCCGAAGGTTTGCGGGGTGTAGTCGTACACGCAGTAAGTCTGGGTCTCGAGTGCGGTTTTATTCTCGTAGACGACCAGGCGGACCGTGTTTTCGTTGCTGGCGTCCTTCACGTACTGCAACACCCAGAACATGCGACCGGTGTCATTGTCGAAGACGGAGAGCTGATCGCAGCAGAATTGGCCGCCCGCCGCTGGGGCCGGTAACCCGTTCGCATACGGATTGATGTATTGCCAGGTTGCGCCGTTATCGAAGGAGGTGGCGGCGTGCCAATTCCCGACGTAGAGGATGGCGTTGCGATCATTCGAGGCGGTCGGTTCGCCGATCCGGCTGGTGTTGGTGCCCTGGAGGACCTCAGTGTTGCGGAAGGTCCGGAAGTCACCGGCCGCCGCGGTCTGCAACGCGGCCGGGGAGAGGCCCATGTAAATAGCGTCCTCGGCGCCGATGTGAGCCGAGAAGTCGGGCAGCAGGCCGACGTCGCCGCAGTTCCCCGGAAGATCCGAGATGATGTTCCAGTCGTAGGCCTGTTTCACGTGGAGCCAGATCGTGTCGCCGTACGCGAGGGGGGCCATCGTCTGCAGAAACTGCGGCGCGCCCACTTCGTAGCGCAGGTAGGTCTGGGTTTCCGCATCCCAGGTGAAGGCCCGGCTGAGGACCTCGTGGGCCAGGAGCCCGTCGAAGGCCAGCTCCGGCGTTGACGCCCCTCCGGTCCAGACGACGAAGTTCCAGCCGGGGCTGAGTGCGACGGTGCGCTGTTCCGAGGCTGCAACGGGGATCTGCCACGAGGGGGGAATGCCTACGACATTGTCAGAGCTGCTGAACCGGGTCCAGAGCGCCTCATTACGGCCCACCTGCGTGAACTCTTGCAGGCTGGCGGGCAGTCGAACGTCATTGCGGCCGAATACCTGAGAACTGGCATCCCAACGGAAGGCTTGCCCGGTGAACCCGTACTCGGTCATTGTCTGGGCGGTGACGACGCCGGGAGACACCAGGTCGACTCCGGGACCGGGAATTTGGACTGTCGCGACCGCCCCGGAAATCCCCGCCAGCGCACCCTCCAGGCTGATCTCGGAGCCGGTCCAGCCGATCGCATTCCAACCGTCGTAAATTTTGACGGTCCGGTCGGCGCAGCTCGATCCGTCGGTAAGGACCGCGGGGCTCTCGTTCGCCGTCGTTCCGCGCACCTCCGGTGGCAGGACCGGGGTAGCCGGTTCACTCGGTGTAGTGTCGTCCGGGTTCACTTTCTCCATGCCCGCTTCGCGATCTAAGATCTGCTCGGCGGTAGGAACGGGCGGCTCGTCCAGCAACTGGCCGCGACCCGCGACGCCTTGGACCGAGGGGATCTCGCGGAAGCGGGAGCCGCTGAGGAAGTCGAGTGCTTTGACTTCGGTCAGCCCGCCGGCTTCGATCGGGAACGGGTCCGTGGTCCCGATCACGATGTCCCGATCCTGGCTGTTCGCGAGTTCGAAAAGGATCTCGTTTTCTCCCGCGCCGACGGGGACGCTGAGTGACCACTGCCCGATCGGCAGGTCGACCTCGACCTCCCCCAGGGAGTCGCCGCCGGGAGTGGTCGCGACCAGCACCACCGGGCCCTCGGTGTGCGTCACGCCGTCGAGCGTGACCTCGGTTTCGGTACCGAAGAAGAAATGTGGCGTCGTCGGGGGTGCTTGCGCCGTGGCGCCGCCTGCGCCCCAGAACGTTCCGAGCAGGATGAGGAGGAAAGCTGTGCCACGTCGCATGCGAGTCTCATTCATGTAGGGTTCGCGCCGGATTCGACGGTTCCGGGATGGGGTCGGGAGGGTAGGTTACCCGACCGGCTCTGAGCAGGCTACCCGACCGGCTCAGAGTTTCAGATCACCGGGGGTGGGGGCAATCCAGTCAATCCCCTACCTGTGCGCGGCGGCGCGG
>CAZVZW010000190.1:0-2477 GCA_964631365.1 uncultured Chloroflexota bacterium
ACTCTCAGCGGTTGCAAGACGCCGCAGGCCTGCCGACAATGAGATACCCTAACCTTCGGCTTGGAGCAGCAAGTTTGATGCTCGCCCAGAACGTCCCGGCACGAATAGCCAAGGAGAATCCGGACTATCGCGAAGGGATGGACTGTCTCTACGTGGGACAGACCGGCAAGAGCCCGGAGGAGCGGTTCAAAGAGCACCTATCTTCTGGCGATTTCACCGCGATCCGTACAGTGACCAGATTCGGCAAGTGTCTGCGGCCGAACCTGTACGAGGGATGGAACCCCTTGACCGACTATTTCGGTCATTCATCTCGCCAGGCTGCCGCCTCATGCTCCGCCCGAGCGTTGTCACGGCCGGTTCTGAGCCCGCTTAGTCTCCGGTCAACGACCCCAATCGACTGAAGGATCGTCGGCCAGCATCCGGGCATACGTACCGGCATCGACCTCGATGATTCCCGAACTCGGCGGCGGGATTGGGGCGATCACCGAGTCGGTCGTGATCAACGAGACGGCGACGCTGACCGCAGAGCGAAGCGCATGCTGAGCGACCTTTACGGGATCCACGATTCCACACTCAAGTAGGTCCACGAACTTGCCCTGCGCCGCGTCGTAGCCATGGCCGAAGGGCAATGAATGAACCTGGGCGAGCACTTCTCCGGGGTTGGCTCCCGAGTTGGCGACGATCGATCGAAATGGTTCCACCAGGGCTTTGCGCAGGATAGAAATCCCGACGGCGGTGTCGCTCTCCGCATCGGGATATTCAGGAAGAGACCGGCTGGCGTGAAGGTACGCGGTGCCGCCCCCCGGAACCACCCCTTCCTCCATAGCGGCCCGCACGGCGCGAACGGCATCGTCGGTAAGCTGGAGACTGTTGCGTCGTTCCAATTCGGTGGCTGCCCCCACTTCGAGCAACGCCACCTTTCCGGACAAATGAAGCGCCTGATGGCCGGATTCCGACCCGGGTCATGCGGGATCGGATTGGGTCCACAAACTCCTCAGTGTGTCCCGACAAGCCGCCACGAGTTGATCGGCGGCGCCGGGTTCGTAGGGTGAGGTCCTGACCTCATAGCCTCCGAGCGGAAAGGCATCGGCGGTCGGCATGTAGCCATAGTAGCCGTTGGAGTAGCCCGAAAAGGCAGTATAGGGCGCCGGCGAACCCTGCCGGATGTCTCTGCCGATCTCCGCGAAGGGCTCCAGCGGGGTTGCCACCAGCGCAATAGGACCCAGCCGAATCGCCTGAATCCAGATTTCGACTTTGCCTCCGCCAAAGAGTCTTGCGTGGTGGAGAGCCAGTTCCGCTCGACGCGCGGGCCAGGCGGCGGCGGTGACCTGATCTACCTCACCGGTTGCGCGGGCCCGCACCAGGTCGGCCTTCAATCGGTCGAAATCGGCCTGCGCGTCCGGTACCGGCGGGTAGTCCCTAACTGGAAGGTCGATCGAGGAGTTGACGATCGCCAGGCTGTCGTCGGAGTCCCCGGTCGGTTTGTCTTCGTATATCCCAAGTTCGGCTCCGGATTTGAGGACCCGGACCAACTCCTCCGCGCGAGGGACCGGATCGATGTCCATGCGCACTCGAGACGCCTCGATGCCCAATTTGCGCCCGGCCAGGCGATAGACATCCACGTCATCGACAAATCCGTTGACAGGGCCGACGTTGCCGGTGGCGCCCTGAAGAAAGAGGCAAAGTCCGCCGATGTTCTGCTCCACGGTCTGGCGCATGGGGCCGGGAAAATCGGGCGTGAGGGAGCGGCAGGGTGGACCGATGATGGTGCCGTGGCAGGCATAGTTGACGATCGTGGCCAGCGGGCGCCCTTCGAGGTCATCGAGACCGACAACCAGAACTTCGCGATCGACGTAGCCGTCCCAGTTTCGGCCGCAGAAGAGCTCGCCGTCCGGGAGAGCGGCGCGGCGGTTGATGTTGATGCCGCACTCGCCCCGACCGGCGCCTACCCGGACAGCTCGCATGGCCCTCTGCGCCTGCGACGCAGCCTCGGCGACCAGCGCCGGGAGCGCGGAGGTGTAGGGCGGAATGAGCTCGTCGCCCTCATTCATCCAGGTGAAATCGACGATGGGGCCGGAATGGGTGTGACTGTAAGAGAGGCGGATGTTCATCGGCTCGATGCCGGTGGCTTCGGACACCGCATCGCGGACGGCGCTATCGAGAGCGGGCATCAGCCAGATGGTATCGAGATCAATTATCACGATCCGGAGGTCGCCCAGGGCCAGCACCAGGGCGGTGCAAAATAGGGGCATATCCACGGCCTCGGCCCGCTGATGCGCCTGCGCTCCCCAGCCGGCGTGGGCGATGCCGACCGGCGGGGTTATTTCTGATCGGCCGACGCCGGCTTGAAGGTCGCTCATTGTGTTCGCTCCCGCGGATGCTGCGCCGCCACAGTGCACTCTGTTCGATAGACCCCTGTCAAACTGATGGCACACAAGCCGGTTTGCTAGGATCATCCGTGTCGGAGGAGGTTCGTT
>CAZVZW010000191.1:0-2461 GCA_964631365.1 uncultured Chloroflexota bacterium
GCTATGGCGGCGCCGGCGATCTGGTTGATGAAATTGCCGACGACCAGCGTGCCGGTAGTGGCTCGGCTGATCGATGACACCCGCCAGTAGACAGCGGCCTTGATCACCTCCTGGTCATAAGTAAGTCCCAGGTCGGTGAGCAGATCCGGCGGAAGGTCGCGGTAGTGACGGTCACGAATGACGTCCGCATAGATCCCCTCAAGTAATACGCTGATCTCCTCCACACCCGCCACAAAGCTGCCCCAGTACGAGAAGTGATCAACCGCCGCCGATATCGTCCGGGCGTCACGGTCGATGACCGCACCCGGCGCCGGTCGCCACCGCTCTCCATCGAATGAGGCGAGATACAGGTGCTCCTCGGACGCTCCCTCCGGAAAGATCGCCGGATCGTACTCAATGGTGACGATGGCATAGGCACCCTCACGGATAGGTGAGGATGCCTCGATTTCGATGATTTTGGATACGGAAGCTGTGCCCTCTATGGGAGGTGGAGCAGACTCGGCCTCAACCGTCGTGACCGTCACCTCGGTCTCACCCGCGAACGTCCCCTCGGGGAAGAGCAGCTCCACGCCGGAGATCGACACCGTTTCTGCTTCCGCCGGGTCGATGCGCGCGGTGTAGGTGCCAGAGCCGCCGCGATTCGCATTCGCCACAATCACAATAACCGTGACCACCACCGCGATGATCGCGATTGGAAGGCCGTAGCGCCGCCACATGGTGCCGCCGGCGAGAGCGGGCGTCACTTTGAAGGATTCCACCCTAGTCGGGGTCGCGGCCGGAGCTAGAGATTGCGTGGACGGACGCTGACCAGCGGCATTCAGTTCCCTGCCGCAGTAGACGCAGAACCTCCCTACGCCGACGCGTTCGCGACCGCAATGGGGGCAGAACTTCGCCCCCGGGGGCATCGAATCCGGCTGCGCCATATCCCCGAGTTCCCTACCCGATTGTCGTCGGCGGCATCGTCCAATTCGACGATAGCACGGGCTGGTATCCCGGTTTGGGGGGCGGCGAGCCAGATCGCGGCCCGTGGAGTAACCTGAGACCGGTTACCCGCCAGAGCCTGGAAGGAGCGAGCGTGAACGTTGTCGCGATCATGAACGATACGTGGCGTTACGACTATGTGGGTGCCAACGGCAATGATGAAATCCATACTCCGGTGCTGGATCAGTTCGCAGCTGAGAGCGCGGTCTTCGACCGCAGCTATGCCGGGTCGTACCCGACAGTGCCGATCCGGCACGACATCCTGAAAGGGCGCTTCGGCGCGCCGTTCCATAAATGGGGACCGCTCGAGTGGGACGCCCTCACACTGCCCGAAGTGCTGCGCGAGCACGGCTACGTCACCATGTTGATTCACAGCACGCCCCATCTCATCAACTACGGCTACGGCTTCGACCGGCCGTTTCACGCCTGGGAGATGATCCGCGGGGCGGAGATCGATCGCTGGAAGACGGACTACTTCCAGCAATATGCGCTGCCGCACCGGGAGAAGTTCAACAGCGACGAGCACATGGCGATGTACCACCGGGGGGCGACCTACCGTCGCTCCGAGGCGGAGAAGGACGCGCCCCGGGTCATGCAGGCTGCCTGCGACTGGTTGGAGCGCAACGCCGGTCACGACAACTTCTTCCTCTGGGTCGACTCCTTCGATCCCCACGAGCCCTGGGACCCGCCGCAGCACTACATCGACCTCTACAGCCACGACTACGACGGGGCGGACATCTTCTGGCCGAAATACACCGACGCCTCGTTCTACACGCCGGGAGAAGCCGAACGGATGCGCGCCCGGTACATGGGCGAGATAACGATGTGCGATCGGTGGATCGGCCGGGTGCTGGACACGATCGACCGTGTGGGGCGACGCCACGACACGATCGTCATAGTGATGTCCGACCACGGCCACCTGTTCGGCGAGCATGGCCGGGTCTCAAAATGGGGCGCCTGGCTGGAACTCTGGGATGAATGCGCGCACCAGTTCTTCATGGTCAGGCACCCGGACGGGCTGCGCTCGGGGACGCGGGTGGGCGGGCTGGTGCAACCGGCGGACATCGCGCCAAGCATCCTGGAGATGGCCGGGATCGCGGCGCCGGCGGAAATGGAGATGCAGGGGCACTCGTGGCTGCCGCTGATCGACGGGCGCAAGCGATCGATCCGGCCGGCGGCGATCTCGGCGGACCTTCCCGGGCAGTGGGGGATCGACGAGGATCCCGCGGTGTCGAACAACCGGTGGGCGGTGACGGTTAGTACGCTGCGCTGGCAGTTGATCGATTTTCCGGACCCGGCCTGGCGCGAACTCTATGACCTATCGGCGCCGGGCGGCTCGCAACAGAATGTCATTACCGGTAATGAGGATGTGGCCGAGCGCCTGCACCGCAACCTGTTAGCGGTGTTGGATCGCCACGATCCCGGTGGCTGGATGTACCGGGCATTTCGCGACGGAGCGGATGCGGCGAAGCTGCCGCCG
>CAZVZW010000192.1:0-2397 GCA_964631365.1 uncultured Chloroflexota bacterium
CACCTCGCTGATGTTGCGGACCTCGGCGCGGACCGCCGGGTCGTTGATCCGGGTCACTTCCAGAAGATTGAAGAAATCGTCCTCGGCGAACCGGGTCACGGTTTCGATAATCGGGCCGTCTCCGCCGGCCACGCCCGGGTAGATCATCGGATGGATCATCCCCAGATCAAACATGCCGCGCCACGAATCTTCCATGGAGTCCTCCCTCGGTGAGAGTTCAAGTCCGCTGGTTCAATTTCCGCCAGTTTCCGGCGGCGATTTCCGCATAGTCCAAGTTGGCCCGACGATTGTACGCCAGCCCGGTTGCCTGATGGTCGGATCGGCAGCCGGCTACGTTCCTGGTTCTTGAACCTGCTGCCGAGCCCGGTCCACCTGAACTTCGCTACGAGTGGTCGCTACCTGCTGCCGAAAGTCGCGATTCCGCGAGCGCGTGGCGGCCGCGCCGCTCCGGATTGCCGTCGCCGCCTGCTGTTGGCATCGACGGCTCAACCGGTTCGTCCGGCTGTTCCACCGCCCCACTTCTCAGCCGCTCCCGGGCAACCGACGACAACTCCACCGCGGCAGCTTCGCTAACGCCACGTGCGGCCTGTGCCAGCCACTCGCCGGCCCAGTCCACCGCGCTTCGCGCCCGCTGGCGAATTTGGTCCGCCCATACCGCCTTCAGTCGTCAACCGACCAGAATCGTCTTCACCCAACAGCCTTCGCTTCAACTCATCGTACGCCAAAAGGCCGAGCGCGAGCGCAAGTGCGGCGACCACGATGAATCCGATCATCGCAAAAAATCCGAAAAGTACTCTTCCTGCCGGCCTCTCCTCCAAACCGGACGCCGGCCCGGAATCTCAACCCTCGCCGCCGCTTACTCGAAAGCGGCCACCTTCATAGTTTCATCACGCTAGACCGGACCCAATCCGGCCAGGTGCCCGGCATTTGTCACCACGCAGATGAACTTCAAGTCGCCCGTGCCCTTGTTCTGAAACTGATGCGGCTCGTTGGACGGAACGTAGATGCTATCGCCGGCGGCGAAGGTTGTCTCGGTTTCACCGTGGAGCAGATTGCCCGCTCCCTCAAGAATAAGCACCTCATGCTCCCAGTCATGGGAGTGGTGCGGCGTCGCCGCCCCCGGACCAAGCTGGAATTCGCGCATCGTGAAATTCGGCGCCCCATCGGCAACCCCCACCAGGTCCCGCCGCATCACCTTCCCGGAATCAGCATGGTCGCCGCTGATATCCACCGCCGCCACGTTTGCCTTCACCAAGGCCATCGCATCACCTCATCGAAGGGTCCAGAACTCTCCAAGCCTCAATTCTAGCCCAGGAATCCCGGCCGCATGCCTCCGCTACTCTTCCAGCGCCCTTCGTATCGCCTCCTCGACCCCCGCTACGAAGTCGGAAAACGGCGTAGTCGCCAAGCCAAGTTCCTTCTCGGTAGCGGTCGTGTCATAGAAGTCGAAAGCCGTCGACTGCTCGATGAATGACGCTTCCTCCGATGGCAACTCGAACGCTCCAAAGTACGCGTCGGAGTATTCCTGCCCGGTCATCCGCCAGGTGCCACCGCCGGCCACGTTGAGTACCCGCCCGGCCGCCCCCGGCGCACGCACCGCGGCGGCCGCCGCTTTCGCGACATCCTCCCGCAACACAAACTCCATCCGTTGCTCGGCGGTGAACGGCCATACGTCCGGCGGCATCAAGAAATCAGCCACCGATACGCCCGAGATTCGCAGGACTGTGCTGGCCAGCCCGGCCTCTCGAATCAGCCGTTCCGATTCCATCTTGCTCTGCGCATACGCCCCGATTCCATTGACATCGGTTTCAATCCCAACCGGGGACTCCGACTCCTGGGTGTTTCCGTAGACGACCACTGACGAGCCAAAGACTAGGTGGGCGTTCGGAGCCACCGCTTGCATCGCCGCCAGCACGTTCTCGGTGCCGCCCACATTCACCCGCTCCGCCAAGTCCGGATTGTCGTCGGCCACCGGCGGCAGAACTGCCGCCAGATGCACCACCGCCTCGCACCCGGCAAACGAGGCGCGCAAGTAGTCAATGTCACCGATGTCACCCGGCAGGATTTCATGTCCCGGTTGACCCTCCAACCCTTCGTAGTTGACCCCGGGAAGATCCATGATCTTCACCACCATCCCGTCATTCACCAGGTCCTCCGCTACCAATCGGCCTACTCTCCCCGCCCCACCGGTAATGGCGACGCTACGCGCAGTCTTGTTCATCATCTACCCTTTAGGCGTTGCGGCGCATGTGCCGCCTTGATCGCAATGAGGGTAGCGCCACTACCGTGCAGTTCGTCCAATTTGCCGACGTCCACCTGGGAAAGACCCAATATGGCCTGCAGGAGCGAGCCGAAGATCTTGCCCGCGCCTACGCCACCGGGGTGAAGTACTGCCTC
>CAZVZW010000193.1:0-2366 GCA_964631365.1 uncultured Chloroflexota bacterium
CGACGGTTGAGATCGAAACCCTGCCGGGCTACATGCCGCTCCAGAATCATGCCGAGTTGGGTGATCTCTTCCTGGCGAACGTGGCCGGCATGTTCGGCTCCGATAGCGTTCAGAAAGACGGGCATCGGGCCGGTTCGACGGACATGGGCGATCTCAGCCATCTGATGCCGGCGATCCACCCCTATATGAACGGAATCACCGGCGCGGGGCACTCGGTCGATTGGATGGTAACCGACCAGGGCGCCGCTTATGTCGATCCCGGTATCGCCATGGCAATGACCACCATCGACCTGCTTGGAAACGAGGGCAAGCAGGGGGAACGGATAGTCAACGAGTTTCAGCCCCCCCTGAGCCGCGATGAGTACCTGGATGTCCAGCGGGCGGTGTTCCGAAAGGACGTTTTCGGACCGGAATAGGCCCGGGGACGCACCGCCGGTGAGCGGCGCGCGCGAGATCGTCGTACCATTCTGTCTTGTCTTCCCCGCCGGCGGAAGAGATCCGAGAGCGAAACCGGGTGGCCATCCCAGAGCGAAACAGCGAGCAGTCGACCGAACGGTCAGTGGCGGCCGGGCCGGCGGCCGCAGTCTTGACCGAGGATGGGTCGAGTTCGCGAAAGGTTCTGGGCCTGGCCTGGCCGGTGTTCGTGGAGAACCTGCTGCAGACGATGGTCGGGGCCGTGGATACGTTGATGGTCTCGGTACTCGGGACAGCGGCGCTGGCCGGGGTCGGTACGTCGATGGTCCTGATCTGGGTGATTCAGTCTTCCATCATGGCGGTTGCGATGGGGGGCAACGTGCTGGTGGCGCACGCGGTTGGCGCTCGCGATCAGTCCCTTATCGGCCGGTCGGCCAAGCAGACGGTCGTGCTGGGTCTCTTATTGAGCCTCGTGCTGACGATAGTCGGGTCGCTCTTCGCGGAGCAGTTGGTGGGGTTGCTGGGCCCGGAGGACGAGGTGCTGAAGATTGGCGCTGACTACATGCTGGTGACGATGGCGACCTCGGTGGGGCTGGTGATGATGTTCGTGACCGGCGGGATCCTGCGCGGCGCCGGTGATACGCGCAGCCCGATGTACGCCGGGGTGGTGATGAACGTGATCAACGTGCCGCTGTCGTTCGTGCTGATCTTCGGTTCGCTCGGCTTCCCCGAACTCGGGCCGGTCGGTTCGGCGTGGGGTGCCGCGGCGGCTCGCTTTGTGGGGACCGCCGGTCTGCTGTACGTGCTATTCCGTGGGAATCGCGGAGTTTCGATCGGTGGCCGCGGCCACTGGCGGCTCGAGACGGATATTGTCCGGCGACTCCTGCGAATCGGCATCCCGGCGATGTTGGAGCAGTTGCTGATGTCGCTCTCGATGCTGGTGTATACGGCGATGGTCATCTCGCTGGGGACGGCGGTCTACGCCGCCCAACGAATTACATTCCAGGTTCTGTCGCTCGGTTGGATGCCCGGCTTTGCGTTTGCGGTCGCCGCCACCACGCTGACCGGACAGGCGCTGGGCGCCGGTCGGGCGCGGGACGCGGTTCGGGCTACCTGGATCGCGTCGGCCTACGCGACGCTGTTCATGATGTTCTTCGCGGTCCTGGCGTTCATTTTTGGCGAGCCGATCGCCGGGATCTATACCGACGATGCCGAGATCACGATGCTGGCCGGACAGGCGATGCGGATCCTGGCGATCGCCTTTCCGCTCTTTGCCCTCAGTTTCGTGCTGCAGGGTGGCCTGCGGGGCGCCGGTGATACCCGCTTCCCGATGCTGCTGACCGGGGTTTCTTCATGGCTCGTACGCCTGCCGCTGGCCTGGTACTTCGGCGTCCATCTGGGATATGGACTGGCCGGAATGTACTGGACGTTCATGATCGAGACCCTGCTGCGGCTGGTGGTCATTATCTGGCGCTATCAAGCCGGAAAGTGGCAGAACATCGCTGTCTGAGCGGAGATTTCGGGGAACGATTCCCGGCGGCGCCGGCCCAACCCGGCGGCGCGCCGGGATGCAGTAGGATTTCCTTTCGCCGGGCGGATCGTCGCCGGCGGTGCCTCGGGGAGAAGCCCCGGATCGCGGAGCGAATGATGGTTCCACTTGAGGACGAATTCGGGGATCTGGTCGGAAAATCAAGGCGCGGTCACGGGCTGTCGGTCGAGGATCTGGCCGGGGAGACGGGCATTGACGCCGAGGCCCTGTCGGCGTTTGAGGGCTACCGGCGCGACCCCACCCGCGAGCAATCGGATACCCTGGCCGGTCGGCTGGGGCTGGATGCCGCGAAGCTGTGGGAGATCGCGGCCGGCACCTGGGCGCCGGACGCGGTGGAGCCGTCGATCGCGGGCGGTTTCGAGATTCAGTCACTCTGGTACGGACCGGACCGGGTGTGGGCCTA
>CAZVZW010000194.1:0-2357 GCA_964631365.1 uncultured Chloroflexota bacterium
TGGCTGGATGTACCGGGCATTTCGCGACGGAGCGGATGCGGCGAAGCTGCCGCCGGGCGAGTGACGCGACAACGTCCGCAAACGCAGCACTCCGAGGGAGCTCACGCCGAAGGCCAACTTCGCCGACTAGCCCGGCTTGTAGTCCCGGGTGGCCTCCGGGTCGTCGTTCCAGTCGGACAGCGCCTCGAGTTCCGGCCAGATCGCGTCCGGGATCGCCACCGCCGCCAGACCCAGGTTCTGCTGCATCCGCTCGGGGCGGCTGACGCCGACCACTGTCGAAACCACTCGCGGGTCGCGCATCGAGAACTGCAACGCCGCCGCCGCCAGCGGGATGTCGTAGCGCGCGCAGATGTCTTCCATCTGGCGGGCCATCGCCACGATCTCCTCGCTGGCGTCCTGGTAGGCGTACCGGGCGTACTCGCGGGTGCCGCGGGCGAGGATGCCGCTGCCGTAGGGCGAGGCGTTCAGCACGGCAACACCCTTCGAATTCGCTAGGTCGATAAGGCGGTCGGCGTTGCGATTCAGCACCGTGTAACGGTTGTGGGTCAGCAAGACTTCGAAATCACCCTGTTCCAGGCACTGCGCCATGACCTCGACGTTGCCGGCGGCCAGCCCGACGTGGTCGATCAGCCCCTCGTCGCGGATCGCAAACAGGGTGTCGATCGCCCCGCCGGGCCGCGTTATCTCGTCCAGGTCGCAGTATTCCGGGTCGTGCAGGTGGACGAGTTGCAAGTGATCCAGTCCCAGCGCCTCCATGCTCTGCTCTACCGAACGCCGGACCTGCGACGCGTCGAAGGTATTGGTGTCCAGGTCGCGGTCGGCCTTGGTGCTCAGCACGAATCCGTCGGGCAGCCCGCTGCGTTCGCGGATCACCGCGCCGATGCGTTCCTCGCTGCGGCCGAATCCGTAGCTACGGGCGGTGTCCAGGAAATTGATCGGGCTGTCGAAGATGGCCCGCACGGTGGCGTGGGCGCGCTCTTCGGTAACGTCGTAGCCGTAGGTGTCGGGCATGTCGCCCAGGGCCGAGGTGCCGATGCAGAGCTCGGTTACCCGGAGCCCGGTCGAACCGAGCGGGACCGTCGGGGATTCGGTGGAGGTCAAGGCGGGTGCGCTCCTATCAAAACAAGGCATTCACAAGGATAGCGGTTTCGGTGCCGGCCGCGATCTACCAGTAGGACATCGCGTCCCGAAACAGTCCGCGCAGGTCGTCCTCGTCGGCCGGCCGCGGCGAGAGCTTGGTCACGCGGTGCTGCGGCAACGTTCCCGCCGCCAGCGCATCGACATCGGCATCGGTGAAGCCGATCGCCGCCAGGCCGTTGGGCATGCCGGTCTCGCGCATCAGGTCGATCACGGTGTTGGCCAGGATGTCGCCGGCGTCGGCCTCGGCCGCGCCCTCGATATCCGCCCCCAGCAGGCTGGCTGCCCGCAGGTGGCGCTCCGGGTCGGCCGGCGCCGTGAAGCGGAAAACCGCCGGCGCGTTCAATATCACCGAGATGCCGTGCGGCACGATCGGGTGGTCGTCCGGGTAGCCTTCCGGCTGGTAGTCGCGCACCATGCCCGAGACCGGGTAGGACATCCCGTGAGGAAGGTGCACGCCGGCGTTGCCGAAGCCGATCCCGGCGAAGGTCGCCGCGATCAGCATATTCATGCGGGCCTCGTCGTCCTCCGGATGCGCCACCGCGTGGACCAGGTTGCCGGCCACCAGTTCAATCGCCCGCGCCGCCCAGATATCACTGATCGGATTCGACCCCTGGTAGGCCGGGCGCATTTGGTGGTGTTCCGGCGCCGGGCGTTCGCTGTAAGGCAGCGCGGTCAGCGACTCCAGCGCGTGACTCAGCACGTCCAGCGCCGAGGCCGCCGCCACCAGCGGCGGCATGAGCCGGGTGTTGTCCGGATCCACGATGCCCATGGTCGGGCGCAGCGCGCGATGGGCGATGCCGGTCTTGGTGCGCATTTCGAGGTAGTCGAATATCGCCACCCCGGTAGTCTCGCTGCCGGTGCCGGCGGTGGTCGGGACGGCGATCAGCGGCTGCAACGGACCCGGTATCGGCGTGCCCTGGCCGATCGGCGGGTTGACATAAGTCAGGATGTCGTCCGGATAGGTCGAATATAGGTTGGCGGCCTTGGCGGTGTCGATGCTCGATCCGCCACCCACCGCCACGAACCCGTCAAAATGCCCCTCAATCGCGAAATCGATGGCGTCCTTGAAGGACTCGTCGGTCGGTTCGACGCGGACTCGGTCGTAGACGGTGGCGTCGATTCCGGCGTCGCGCAGTGAGTCGGCCACAACCGTCACCGGGCTCAGTTCGGCCATCCGTGGATCGGTGACGATCAGCACCCGGGCGCAGCCCAGTCCG
>CAZVZW010000195.1:0-2320 GCA_964631365.1 uncultured Chloroflexota bacterium
CCGCGGCTGGTCTCGATTTCGGACCAGCGGAATTGCTGCTTAGTCCAGTTGAACCCGGCTTCGACGATCTTGTCGGTGGCGGCGCTGGCGTAGCCGCCGACCATGTGCGCCTGCATCCCGTATCCCACGAGGCCGGAGCTGGTGGGGACGGGGGTGGCGGTGGGCGCCGGAATCGGCGTGGTGGTGGCGCCGGGGACGGCCGTCGGGACGGCGGTCGGAGCCACGGTGGGCGGCGCCGGCGTTCCGTCGGTAACCTCGTAGCCGGCGCGGGCCTGCTCGACGCTGACCGGCTGCACGGCGGCGCCGGTAAAGATGTTGAATTCCTTCATGAAGTCGCCGGTGTTGGCCAGGCAGGCTTCGTTGAGCGGGCAGCCGCCGCCGGCGGCGGTCCACACCTGGAACACCTGGCGCTGCGAGCGCAGCACCTGGACGTTGCCGAAGACCCGGTAGTTGATCGGCAGGCCGTATAGCTCAAGCCAGCTTGTTTCGGCCAGGAAGCGGGCCTTGATGGTCGGGTTCTGGTCCAGGATCGAAAGGTGGTTCTGTACGATCGCGTCGAAGCCGGCCGGGGTGCTCGGGTCGTAGAGGGAGTCGGCGGGGAGCGCCTGGTGCAGCGGAACCTGTCGCACCTGGGACAGGGCGTTGTCCTTCCCGGCGTCGCTCAGCACGTCCATGATGTTAAGGAATTGCACCGACTGGGTCGACGGGTTCCACTGCATCACGACCTTCTGGAACGCCTGCGTGGTCAGGCCGGCGTAGGGGAACCGGTGCGAGACCGGGTAGCCGACGTTGCTCAGGCCGAGCCGCTGGAAGGTCTCGTAGAACATGATCCCGTCGGCGTCGGTGACGGCGTAACCGTTGCCGCTTTCCTGCCCGGTCTGGCGGTAGAAATGGCCACCCGGAATGGCCTCGTCGTCGGGGAGTTCCGCCGCGGTGCTGATGGCCACCGTAAGCAGCCCCAGGGTCAACACGCCCGCCAGCACACGCAGAATTCTTGGCACGAGGTTGCCTTTCTCCATCTTTGAGTTAGTGATCTTCGGGCCCTTTGCCGGACGCTCGGCCGGGCCCCGCGTCTCGTAATAGCAACGCCGCACGGACGGCGGACGTTACCCGGCGAATGTAGGCCGCCACTCTGAGAGCGTCAAGGTTCTCGCGGCCGGTCGCGGACCTAGTAGAGCGGCGTTGGCCGTCCCTGCAGGGTGGTCGCCAACGTCATTCTTTCGCCGAGGCGGTCGACCTGGAACTCGATCGCGTCACCGACCGGGATCCGCCAGATGGCCTTGCCCAGGCTGGTGCGGGCGTCCAGGTCCTGCCCGTTGACGGTCAAGATCACGTCGCCGGGGGCGATCCCGGCGGCCCGCGCGGTGGAGTCGGCCACGAGCGAGACGACCAGCGCGCCGCGGTCGACATGCAGCCCCTCACCGACCCGGATGTCGTCGTTGACCACCGAGTAGTGTAGCCCCAGGTAGCCGTGGTCGGTGTGCCCGTCTTCCACCAGCGCCTGGAGGTGGAGCTGGATGTCCGACATCGCCAGCGCGAACCCGATGCCCTCTGCGCCCTGCTCTTTGCCGGTGTTGATGCCGACGACTTCGCCGGCCAGGTTCAACAGCGGCCCGCCGCTGTTGCCGGAGTTCAGCGAGGCGTCGAGCTGGATCATGTTGATGAGGTCGATGCGGATGTCGCCGTCTTCGGTCTCGACGCGATTCGGGAAGTGGCGGCCGAGCCCGCTGACGATCCCGGCAGTGACCGTGCCCTCGAAACTGCGCAGCGGGCTGCCGATGGCCAATACCTGCTCGCCGACCCGCAGGCGGTCTGAATTGCCCAGTTCCAGCGCGACGTACTGGCCCGGCGGCGCCCGCAGCACGGCGGTGTCCAGGTAGGGATCGCGGCCGATCACTTCGGCGTCCAGAAAGGTGCCGTCGAAGAGCACGATGCGCACCTGGTCGCGCCTCTGCACGACATGGTTGTTGGTCAGCAGTAGGCCGCCGGAATCGAAGAAGAAGCCGGTCCCCGAGGAGAAATCGCTCGGTGGCTGGCCGTCGACCTGGGGGACGTTACCGGTGTCCTGGTTCATCACGGTGACCACGGCCGGCAACGCGGCGGCGGCGACCCGGGTGATGTCGCTGGCAGTTGCGGCCGACCTGCCGGCGATCGTGACTGGCTGGGTCACCACCCGCACTTCGTAGGGATACTCGGCCGGGGCCCGGCCGCCGGCTATGTAGCCGGCCACCCCGCCGAATCCGGCGGCGAAGAGCAGCGCGATGCCGATCCACAGATAGAACACCCTGGACAGGTGCACGCTGCGGTCTTCCGGGGGCGG
>CAZVZW010000196.1:0-2268 GCA_964631365.1 uncultured Chloroflexota bacterium
CTGGGGATGGCCCGCGAGCGGATGGAGAATCTAATTCGCGACGCCGGCAAAGAGCCGGTGGAGCGTGATGCCGTTTACGGAGGTATGGAGGCGCAATGAAACTGCGGATCGGCCGGATTTCCTATCTCAACACCGAACCTTTCTTCATGAGTGACGGGATCCGCGCGGACAGCGTGGCCGCGCCGCCCCGGCAGACGCTGGAGATGGCGCTGGCGGGGGAGATCGATATCGCGCCGCTGCCGGTGGTGGCGCATTTTGACCACCCGGGCCGGTTTCGGATCCTGGGTCCGATGGGGATCGCCTGTGACGGCCCGGCGCGGACGGTGATCTTTCGCTCGACGGTGGAGATCGCGGCGCTGCCCCGGGGGGCGCGGATCGGAATTATCAATGAGACCGCGACCTCGGTGCGGCTGCTGCGGGTGCTGCTGGCGCATCACTACAAGGTGCCCCATCACCTGCATTTCGAGGACCTGGATCACGGGCAGCCGGGGCAGCTGGTGATCGGCGACCGGGCGCTGGCGAGCTTGAGTCCGACGCCAGCCTACCCGCACGTGCTGGACCTGGGCCAGGCCTGGAAAGAATTGACCGGGCACCCGTTTGTGTTCGCGCTGTGGCTGGCGCAGGCAGACCTGGCCGTGGCGGCCACGGACACGGTGGTGGACTACTTCCGCCGCAGCCTGACGGCGAACCGGGCGGATGCAAGGGCGATCCACGAACGAAGGCCCGACCTGCGGATGACGCCGGAGGCAATCGCCGACTATATCGCCAATTTCGAGTTCGAACTGAGCGCGGCGTCGCTGGCCGGACTGGAAGAATTCCGCGCGCTGGACACGTCGCTCGGTCGCCGGGGCAATGCGGCATGATCGCGACCATCCGCCAAAAGCTGGACGCCGGTGAACGGTTGAATTCCGCCGAGGGCCTGTACCTGCTGCGCGACGCCGATCTGCTGGAGGTCGGGGCGCTGGCAAACGAGGTGCGCTACCGGCGCCATCCGGAGCCACTGGTCACCTATGTGCTGGACACGAACCTGAACTATACGAACATCTGCAACGCCTACTGCACGTTCTGCGCGTTCTATCGGCCGCATCGCGGCGGCAACGCCGACCCGACGGCCTATACCCACAGTATCGACGCGGTGATGCAGTCGATCGGGCGGGCTCGCGACCGGGGTTGCACGACGGTGCTGATGCAGGGCGGGATCAACCCTTATCTGCCCTTCGACTACTACCCGGACATGGTGCGGGCGTCGCTGGCGGCTTACCCGCACGTGACGCCGCATTTCTGGTCGCCGCCGGAGATCGCCGGCATCGCCGAGGTGTCGAACAAGACGTTTACGGAAGTGTTCGAGGCCCTGTGGGACGCCGGCCAGCGGACGCTGCCGGGGGGCGGGGCAGAGGTGCTGTCGGACCGCGTGCGCAACCGCATCAGCCCGTTGAAGATCACTGCGGACGTGTGGATCGGGGTGGTGCGGGCGGCGCACCAAGTGGGCTTTCGCGGCACCGCGACGATGATGTACGGACACGTGGAAACCGACGAGGACATCGTGGAGCACCTGGACCGTATTCGCGACCTGCAGGAAGAACATCACGGCTTCACGGCCTTCGTGCCCTGGAGCTTCAGCCCCGATAACACCCCGCTGGGCCGCGAACTGACCGGCCGCCGCACCGGACCGAATCGCTACCTGCGGATTCTGGCGGTGGGGCGGCTGTACCTGGACAACTTCGAGCACATCGACGCGAGCTGGTTTTCGGAAGGCAAGAAGGCCGGGCAGGTGGCGCTCCATTTCGGTGCCGACGACTTCGGCGGTACCCTGCTGGACGAAAATGTGATGCAGGAGGCGGGACACTTCCTTCGCGCCGACGAGGAAGAAGTCCAGATGCTGATCCGCGAGGCCGGTTTCAAACCCGCGCTACGCAATACCTTGTATGAGATTCAACGCGTTATCCCACCCCCAAGGAAAGTGACGGCCTGACCCCCAATGCGCAATCTTCGCATCGGCCACAGCCCCGACGCCGA
Organism: uncultured Chloroflexota bacterium; assembly: GCA_964631365.1. Lineage (GTDB taxonomy): Bacteria > Chloroflexota > UBA11872 > UBA11872 > VXNJ01 > JASLPR01. The sequence continues at coordinate 2,017 of CAZVZW010000196.1, forward strand.
CGACGCCTACATGTTCTATGCAATCACTCACGGCCTAGTGGACCTGGGCGGGCCGGAGCCCGCCGGCCACGAGGAAGTGTTGGAGGATATCCAGAGCCTGAACGAGCGCGCCCTGCGCGGCGAACTCGAAATGACGGCGATCTCGGCGGCAGTGTACCCGCAGGTGGCGGACAAATACCGGATTTTGACCTGCGGCGCGTCGATGGGGCTCAAGTACGCGCCGATCATCGTCACCAACGGCCCGATGGACCA
>CAZVZW010000197.1:0-2245 GCA_964631365.1 uncultured Chloroflexota bacterium
GACTCCGTACCTACGCCGCAGTTGACCACGGTAGGCCGAAGAGGGCAGCCGTGCGCTGCATGCGCCATTCGAACGCCTGGAGTAACAACACTTCCCATTACCGGCGCTCTCTGTGGACACAAGTTCAATGTGACCGCCGATCTCCCCGCAGTCTCGACGCTCCCTGCTTCATGGGACGCACCAGCGTCGTTCATTCGTAGAGGGACCATTCCGGAGAGGAGCCGAACCGCGGCATGCACGTGGCATTTCCGGCACAAGAACGCGAAAGGGGACCCGGCCACGTTGACCGGATCCCCTTTATTTCTGCGGCTTTACGCCAGTAGCGGGGGCCAGATTTGAACTGGCGACCTTCGGGTTATGAGCCCGACGAGTGCACGAGGCGAGAACGCGGAGTGACCCAGGAACCCGGTGATGGACTGCCTCATGTGGTGGCTACACAGCGGTTACATGGCTTTCATAGAGTGCTTCTAAATCGTTTGTTTATGGCGGTTTAGATGTCCATCAGCGCCGGCCTGTCAAGCCGGAGATCGCGGGTTCAAATCCCGTCGGCCCCGCCACTTCTCAGGAAGCGCGGCTCGCGCATCTGCGAGTCGCAGGCGCCGCGGCGTCACGCGGCCTCCGGCGTCAGACCTCCTCGACGATGCGCTGCATCGCCTGCGTCGGTCTTCCTTGGATTCGGCGCAACGTCGCGACGCCTGCTTCCCCGCACCTGCGCAAGCCGCGTTTCTCTTGGGTTGGGCGAGTGGCGCCGGTGCCGACAGCTCGACTCCCAGCTCTCAATGGGGGAGATTCCCAAGGTCGAAGATGGCCGCGCGCTGTTCAGCTTCTACGGACGCCGCCCACCGGTACTGCCTTGCTCGGCTGCGTAGCGGATGTAGTGACGTATCGCCAGTAGTTGGCTTTCGGTGAGCTCGGGATAGGCGGGCATTCCGCGTGCCACGCGGCTGCCGTCGCGGACGACGGTGTTGAACGCGATGTCGGAAAGCACCACGCGAGAGGCTCTGAGATCCGGTGTGACACCGGCGGCGATCGCGCCTCTTCCGTGGCAGAGCTCGCACAGCCCAGAATATTCTGTGCCGCCCCGCAGCAGCAGGGTGGGGTCGACGTCGAAGTCGACAGCTGCAATCGATACCGGTACCACCGGCGGCGGCGATGGCGGTAGGCTGACCGCCCCGTCGAGGGAAAACGCCACAAGACGGCGCGGGTGTGCGCCGTACGCCCACCCATGCGAAGCTCCTTCGGCCCCCCCCACCGCCGCCATCACACCGCCCCAGCCGACCAGCAGAGCGACGTACTGGCGCCCGCTGATCGCATAGGTGATCGGCGGGGCGGAGATCCCTGAACCCACGTCGAAGGTCCACAACGTGGAGCCGCTCGCGGCGTCATGCGCCGCCAGCGTCCCGTCGACTCGTCCCTGGAACACCAGGTTGCCGGCGGTGGTCATCGTTCCGGGATTCCAGAGACCGCCTAGCGGAACCTCCCAGGCCAGTTCTTGGCGTACCGGATCCCACGCTTGCAGGGATCCGAACACGCCGTCCGACCTACTGGACTCTGTCTGAGTGTACCTGACCCCCACTCCGAGCCTTCCTACCGGTGAGTCCCAGGCTTCGAGGTCGACATCCTCGTCGCTGAACATCGTCGCCGTGTAGATCGTCGGCATGTAGGCCAACCCCGTGGCTGGGTTGTAGGACATGGCATGCCAGTTGTGGGCGCCGATCGGCCCCGGCGCGACCCGTGCCGGTCGATCCTCGTACCGCGCCCCCGGCACCTCGACGGGTCGGCCAGTCTCCAGGTCGATCTCCGTCGCCCAGGTGATCTCGGCGAACGGTTCGGCCGAGATCAGCTTCCCGGTCTCGCGGTCGATCACGTAGAAGAAGCCGTTCTTTGGGGCGTGCAGGATTGCTTTCACGTCGCGGCCGTCGATCTCGAGATCGGCCAGGACGATGTCCATGTTGGAGTTGTAATCCCAGGTCTCACCCGGCGTCGTCTGGTAGTGCCACAGGTACTCGCCGGTATCCGGGTCGAGGGCGACAATGGAACACAGGAACAGGTTGTCACCGCCCCCGGGGCTGCGGATCTTCCGGTTCCACGGTGAGCCGTTGCCGGTGCCGATGTACAGCACGTCTAGCTCGACGTCGTAGGTAAAACCGTGCCAGGCGTTACCGCCGCCGCCGAACCTCCACCACTCGCCGGTCCAGGTCTCGGCGGCCATCGCCATGGCGTCGTTCTCGAACCCGTCGGCGGG
>CAZVZW010000198.1:0-2230 GCA_964631365.1 uncultured Chloroflexota bacterium
GAACCGCATCAGAATCGGCGTCTGACCGCCCTCGAACCGGGCCTTCCGGCGCGCGCCGGCGCGCGAACCGGCGCCCTTCTGGCCGCGACCACTGGTCTTGCCGGAACCGGAGCCATTGCCCCGGCCTACCCGACGGCGGGCCTTCTTCTTGCCGCCCATCCGGGTAATGTCATGAATCTTGAGGTTAGGGATCGTATCGGCCATGGTTTAGTCCGTAGAATCGGCCGAGGAGACCTCGACCAGGTGGCGTACCGAGGTCACCATGCCCCGAATCGCTTCGTTATCCGGCTTCTCGACCGTCTGCCCCAGCCGCGTCAACCCCAGCGCCCGTACGGTGTCTTTCTGGCGCTGCCGGTTGCCGATGACGCTTTTTACTAGCGTGATCCTAAGCACGGCGGGTATCCAGTTCGGGGTCGTCCGGCGCCGGCGTCCGCAATTTGGTACCCGGCGGCACTCGCAGCGCCCCCAACGCCACCAGTGTGGCCTTGGCGACGTTTAGCGGGTTGGCGGACCCAAACGATTTTGTGAGTACATTCTGAATGCCGGCGGATTCAACTACCGCCCGAACCGCGCCACCGGCGATCACCCCGGTACCCGGGCCGGCCGGGCGCAGGATCACCTTCGATGCGCCGAAGTGCCCTTCGACGTAGTGCGGGATTGTGCCGTCCTGTCGCACCGGGTAGTCGACCATCGCCCGGCGAGCTCGTTCGTTGCCTTTGCGGATGGCCTCCGGCACTTCGCGCGCCTTGCCCAGGCCCAGCCCGACCTTCGTCTGCCGGTCGCCGACCACAACCACGGCGTTGAACCCGAATGTCCGGCCGCCTTTGACAACCTTGGCAACCCTATTGATTCGGACTATCCGCTCTTCGTAGCGTTGTTTTTCACCATCGTCGCGTGACATTTAGATCCTTAGAAGCTAAGTCCTTTTTCGCGGGCGGCATCGGCCAGCGCCGCCACCCGCCCGTGATACTTGTGTCCGCCACGATCGAAAACGACCGCCTTGATGTTCTCTTCGAGCGCGCGACTGGCGATCAGTTCGCCGACCGCGCCGGCGCTATCCGTCTTGGTCCCATCGTTCTTGGCGCGCAGATCCGGATCGCAGCTGCTCGCCGCCACCAGAGTGTGTCCGCGGGTGTCGTCGATGATCTGCGCGTAGATGTGCCGCGCACTGCGGAAGACGCACAACCGCGGTCGCTCCGCAGTACCGCGCATCCGACGCCGCAGCGAAGCGTGCCGGCTCTTGCGCAGGGTTCGTTTGGTTCTGGTTCTGGCCATACCTTCGCTATCCCGACTACGAGCCCAGGGCGCCGATGGCGGCTTTGCCCGGCTTGGTGCGTACTACTTCGTCCGAATACCGAATCCCCTTGCCCTTGTAGGCGTCCGGGGGGCGAATCATTCGCAGTTCGGCCGCTGTGCGACCGACCAACTCTTTGTCGATTCCGCGTACCTGCACCCGGTTGTTGCCCTCGACCACCAACTCCACGCCCTCGGGCGCGGCGAAGATGACCGGATGGGAGAACCCGAGTTGCATTTCGATACCGGTCGGGTGTTCCTCAACGCGGTAGCCGGTGCCGACGATATCCAGTGTCTTACGGACACCCTGCGATACCCCATCTACCATGTTGGCGACCAGGGTGCGGCTCAGGCCGTGCAGTTCGCGGTGACGGCGCTCGTCGGACTCGCGGGTCACAATCAGCACCCGTTCTTCTTCGCGCACGCTGATGCAGGATTGGAGCTTCACGGTGAGCTTGCCCAGTGGGCCGGTCACCTCGATGGTCCCGTCCGCCTGGCCCCACTCAATCCCGTCGGGAAGCGGTATTGGTCTTTCGCCTACTCGCGACACGGGACCTCCCGGGCGGCTAAGCCGGCTACCAGATGTGGCATATCACTTCTCCTCCGAGTCGCCGGCGGTATGCCTGCGATCCCGTCATCATCCCTTGGGACGTGGACATCACACTGGCCCCGACCCCACCCATCACTCGCTGGATATTGGTCGAGCCGGTGTAAATACGCAGCCCCGGTTTGCTGATCCGTTTCAGGCCGCTAATCGCCGGGCGGCGTTCCTCGTCATACTTCAGGTCGATGCGCAACAGTGGCTGCGGCGATTCTTCGATGATCTCAAACCCGCTGATGAATCCCTCGGCTTCGAGAAGCTTGACGATCGCTACATAGGCCTTGGCCGAAGGCAGGGTCAGGCTTTCCTGGTCCGCCTTGCAGGCGTTGCGAATGC
>CAZVZW010000199.1:0-2210 GCA_964631365.1 uncultured Chloroflexota bacterium
ACGGGGAACACGGCCAGCCCGAAATGCTGACCGCCGGCGGCGAAACCGAAACCCGGGTCTACGACGCGGTGGGAAACCTGGTGTATGCCGCCGGTTTCGACACCCTCGACCTGCGCCCCGGCGGCGAAGTCGCGCGCGTCTACGACGCTGACCGGAACCTGGCCGAAATCGTGCTCGCCGACGCACCCTTCGACGAAACCCCGGCGCAGCAGTCGATCACAATCGACTACCGCAGCGACGGCCAGCCCGTGCGCATTACCCGGCCCCACGGCGGCGACCACGAATTCGACTACGACGCCCAGGGAAGCCAGATCGAGCGCCGCGAACGGGTCGACGGCGCCTGGCAGGCGACGCTCTTCGAAGTCGACGGGCTCGGGCGGCGCACCGCCGAGATCCTGCCGAACGGAATGCGCCGCGAGATCGCGTACGACCCGGACGGCCGGATCGCGGCGCAACGCGCGTGGCGCGACAACACCCTCGAAGCCGAGGCGATCTTCGGCTGGGCCGGCGGGCAGCTCGTCTCCGTCGAAGACGCGGCCTACGCTGCGGCCGAAACCTTCAGCTACGACACCGCGGGAAACCTGGCGTCGATCCACTTTCCGGGCGGCGAACGCCTCGACGTGGAATACGACCTGCGCGGACGCCGCACGGGAGAGACCTACGTGCTGCCGGGCAGCAGCGTGCTGCGCAGCCTGGGCTTTCGCTACGACGCCGCCGGCCGGCCCAGCGCGCTTGAAGACGGCGGCGACACGCTGCTGTACCGGAGGTTCGTCGACGGGCAACTCGAGCAGATCGCCTACGGCAACGGACTCGTCCGCAACTTCGGCTATGACGCCGCGACGGGCCTGCTCGAGGCCACGACGCTCGATCACCCGGTCTACGGCCCCATCGACATCAGCAGCGTGAGCCGGGGCCTGCTGATCGCGCCGCCCGCCCTGGAACTCGTCGCGACCACCGTGACCGCGGGCCCGGCAGCCGCCGTTACCCGCGAAGAGCACCTGCTCGGCCCCGCGGCCGGCACCTCGGCCGACGAGGGCAAGCGCCTGCTCGGCTGGAGCGATGGAGAAACGATCCGCGACTTCGCCTACGACGCGCTCAGCAACGTCACCGAAAGCGAGAACGGCGACCTCAGCCACGTCTACCCCGCCGAGCGCAACCGGCTGCTACGCATCGACGACGCGGCGACGGACGAAAGCGTGGTGGCCTACACGTACGATGCCGCCGGCTACGCCACCACGCGTGCCGGCGCAAGCGTGGCGTGGACCGCCCAGGGGCATGTCGCTGCGTTCGGGGCGGACCAATTCGAATGGGACGCCCAGAACCGGCCCACCCGGCGCGTCGTCGGGGGCGTCGAGCGCCACTTCTCGTTTGGCGGCCGCGTCGAGACCGACGCCGCGGGCACCCCCGTGCGCATGGACCTGCGCGAAGTCGTGCTCGACCTCGATACCGGCGCCACCCGCTACCGCCACACCGACTACCGGGGCAACGTGAAGCTCGTCTCCGATGACGCCGGCGACATCGTCGCCCACTACGCCTACGCCGCCTACGGCGTCGAGACTCTGGTGGGAAGCGACGACGAAGCCGCCAGCTTCGCCGGCGGCCGCGGCCTCGGCGAGCTCGTGCTGCTCGGCTCCCGCCTCCACGACCCCCTCGCCGCCCGCTTCCTCTCCCCCGACCCCATCTTCCAGTTGCTGAGCCAGTTCACCTACACCGCCGGCAACCCGGTGACCTGGTGGGACCCGAGTGGGCTCGAGGCTACTCCCAGCAACCCTCCCGGTTTGGCAGCGATCGCTCCTACTGCATTGATCCAGTTCCTCGCTTTGTCACCGAGCCAGAAGACCGGCGTGGCGATTTTGGCCTCGGGAGCCGTGTTGGCAACTGTGGCCGCCGGCCCCCAAGGATTGCTTCTTTACTTAGCCGGCACACTCTCGGGGTGGGGCTTGATCGAACTCACGAAAGAAGAGGAGAAGGCACAGAAAAAATGCAGCTGCTCGGACCTAGGAAACCCCTCGATTGGAGACGTGAGAAGCATCGGCGACATGGGAGGTAGGCCGTTTGGGTGGGACATCGTCTGGCACAACCCATTTGGGTACATGTTGATTGAATTCTCAACCCCCATTGGTGGCGGCGGCTTTGGTGGTGGTCGCGGCGGCTTTGGTGGCGGCGGCGGTGGCTTTGGCGATGGCTTCGGCGGTGGCTTTGGCGGGGGC
>CAZVZW010000200.1:0-2201 GCA_964631365.1 uncultured Chloroflexota bacterium
CACGAACACTAGCGAGACCTCCGAGCTCGAGTTGGACGCGGAAGGCAGCGACGGCGCGGACTATCGAGCCCGCATTCGACAGATGGAGCCCATCAGACCGTGCAACTGATACCTTTCCGCGGCAAGCGCCCTAGCGTCGATCCCGACAGCTTCATCGCCCCCGGCGCAGTGCTGATCGGCGACGTTCACATCGGCCCCGGCGTCAGCGTCTGGTTCAACGCCGTCATCCGCGCCGACCACGAACCCATCCACATCGGCGCCAACAGCAACATCCAGGATGGCGCCGTCGTCCACATCGACCACGGAATCCCGGTGCACATCGGCGCCAACGTCACCGTTGGCCACGCCGCCGTGGTCCACAGCGCCACCATCGGCGACGGCGCCCTGATCGGCATGAACGCCACCGTCCTCAACGGCGCCGTGATCGGCAGCGGGACGGTGGTGGGCGGCAACGCGCTGGTCACCGAAAACGCCGAATTCGCGCCAGATTCGCTCACCGTAGGCGTGCCTGCAAAGGCCATCGGGATGGTCAAGCCGGAAATGCGCGCCTGGGTCGTCAAGAACTGCGCCGAGTACGTGGCGCTCGGGCGCGAATACGCGGCGGCCGGCGATGCTGCCGACGACTGATCCCGGCTGGCCGCCCACCTGGCCGGGTGCTAAGTTCCGCACATGATGAACAGGCAAACAGAAACAGGCGCAGCCATCGCGGTGACCGTAAGACTTTTCGCCGGCGTTGCCGAGGCCGCCGGCCGGCGCGAGCTCTCCCTCAGCCTCCCGCCGGGCGCCACCGTCAAGTCCGCCTTCGTCGCCCTCGCCGCCGAACATCCCGCCGCGGCGGGCATGCGCGGGAGTATGCGCTTCGCCGTCAACCGCGAATTCGCCGAAGAGGACCGGCCCCTGGCTGACGGCGACGAACTGGCCCTGATCCCCCCGGTGAGCGGTGGCTAGGCTGATCCGCATCGTCGATACGACGATTGACTTTGACGAAGCGCTGGCCACGGTGGCCACGCCCGAGAACGGCGGCGTCGTCACCTTCCGCGGCGACACCCGCAACCACGCCGAGGGCCGGGTAGTCACCAACCTCTTCTACGAAGCCTACGAACCCATGGCCTCCACGAAGATGACCGAGATCGCCGACGAGATCGAAGCGCGCTGGGCCATCCGCGACTTCGCCATGGTCCATCGCGTCGGCGAGGTCACGATCGGCGAGGCCAGCATCTTCATCGTCGCTGCTTCGCCGCATCGCGCCGCAGCCTTCGCTGCCTGCCGCTACGCCATCGATACCCTGAAACACACCGTTCCGATCTGGAAGAAGGAGTACTTCGAGGGCGGCGAGATGTGGATCGGGGAGACCCCGGGCGCGACCCGGTCCGACGCCCTTTGAGCCGGTTGCGAGTCGAGCTGCACTGCCACACCAACTGGTCCGGAGATTGCGGCGTCGAGCCGCACCGCCTCGTGGAAGCCGCGCAACGCAAAGGAATCGACGTGCTCGCGATCACTGACCACAGCCAGATCGACGGCGCCTTCGATGCTCATGCCGTCGGCGCCCTGACGGTCATCATCGGCGAGGAGATCAAGACCGACCGCGGCGAGCTGCTCGGATACTTTCTCAAGGAATTCGTCCCGCCCGGAATGTCCGTGCTAGACACCGCCCGGGCCATCAAGGAACAGGGCGGCATCATCTCGGTGCCACATCCCTTCGACCGCTACCGCTCCAGCGCGATCGAGCGCGAGGCCCTTTACGAAGTCGCCGGCGAACTGGACATGGTCGAAATCTTCAACAGCCGCAATATCAGTGCCGCCGACAACGCCGCCGCCCGCGATTTCCAAGAAGAGCGCGGTCTGGTCGCGGCCGTCGGCAGCGACGCCCACTCGCGCATGGAACTGGCCCGCAGTTATCAGGAAATCGATTCGTTCGACGGCGCCGGTGACTTTCTGGCGAAAATGGCCGGCGCCCAGCTCACCACCCGAAAGTCCTCCCATCTCATCCATTTCGTCTCCACCTACCAGAAACTGCGTAAGCGCATCACCGGCCGCGGGATTCCGGCCGGATTGCGGCGCTAGCGCGATTTGGTTGACGACGCACCGGCGGGGCCCTACGATTCGCTCCGCGCCTGCTCCCCTCGGAGTCCGCGCGAGCGACCATTCCTGAAAGAGGAGCCGATTCGGCGATGCTGACCTTTACCATTCCCCGGTAGGTC
>CAZVZW010000201.1:0-2184 GCA_964631365.1 uncultured Chloroflexota bacterium
TGGGGGATCTCCAGGATGTCACCGCGGCGTTTCCACAGACAGGCATTCTCCTCGAACAGGCGCGTCAACGCCATGAGTCGATGCATCTCGAGAAGATCTTCGTCTGACAGTTCCATAGCGTCGCGCTCCGTTGCGGGAATTGGCCAGTGGTTACCGCCGATAGGCGCCGGCCACCTTGCGGGTAGCTTCGACCATGTCATCCAGATCCTGCGCCGACAGGCCGGGATGCATGGGCAGCAGCAACAGTTCGCCGGCGATTTTTTCGGCCACGGGCAGGGTGCCCCACCCGTAGGGCGGCACCGGGGCGTCGCCGCGCAGCCGGAAGGCAGTGGCGGTGGCCCGGCCCTCGGCCGCGGCGAACAAGGGGTGGACGTGGATCAATTCATCCTGAGCGATCGCCAGGGTTCCCACTCCTTCGGCGTGCATGGCGGCGCTGATCTGTGCCGCCGGCGCCCGGAACGACTCCCCCGGAAAGAGGAGCGGAAAACTGTAAGAGGACAGTTCTGCATGCGGATCGGGGACGCGGAATTCGAGGCCGGGGATCTCGCGCAGGCGCTCGCACAGAATGGCGCAGGCGGCGCGCCGGCGCTGTGTCAGCTCCTCCAGTTTTCCCAACTGGGCCCGGGCAAAGGCGGCCTGCATCTCGCTGAGTCTATAGTTGTTGCCCAGTGCAGTAACCCGGTACGCAGAGGCCGAATCGGATGACGTCGCCTCAGTCTTGTCTTTGCCGTGATCGCAAACCTGGCGAAGCCGGGCAGCCAGGGTGTCGTCGTCGGTCGTGGCCAGGCCGCCCTCGCCGGCCGCGGTGAGCATCTTGGACTGCTGCAGACTCCAGCACGCGATCTGCCCGAAGCTGCCGGCCTGCCGTCCGTGCAGGGCGATCCCCGGCCCGTGGGCGCAGTCCTCGATGACGACGAGGTCGCGCTGTGTCGCGATCCTGACGATGGCCTCCATATCCGCGGGGTGTCCCAACCAGTGGACGGGCGCGAGCGCCCTCGTGCGCGGGGTGATCTTGCTCTCGATGTCTCGTGGATCGATGGTGATGGTGTCGCGGCGGACATCGGCAAAGACCGGCACCGCCTCCGCGATGAGGACGGTGTAAGCCGTGGAGATGAAGGTGAGCGGGGGCACGATGACCTCGTCGCCGGGACCGATGCCCAGCGCCGCCAGGGCAGCGTGCTGCGCGGTCGTGCCGGAGCTGAAGGCCACGGCGTGGCGCGCTCCGACCCGCCGGGCAAACTCTTCTTCCAGCGCCTTTACCTCCGTCGCTTCCTCGAAGGCGGCGCAAAAGATGCCGGACTCGAAGACCCGCTGCACGGCGTTCTGTTCGCGTTGGTCCCAGCAGACTCTGGTCAGGGGAATCGGATCGTCCGGGCGAACCGGGGGGCCGCCGTCCAGGGCCAGCTCTTTGCTCTTCACCCGAGTCTCCTACAGAACACGGCCGGGGCGGATATCGCGCTGGGTTTCCTGCTCGACGACCAGTTGGCCGTTGACGATCACGTACTCGATCCCGGAAGGGAAGGTGTGGGGATCCTGATACGTCTCCCGGTCGATGACGGTTTCCGGATCGAAGACGGTAATGTCCGCACACAGCCCCGGGCGGAGGACACCGCGGTCGGCGATCCCCATGCGCTGCGCCGGAACCGATGTCATCTTTTGCACCGCGTCCTCCATCGAGAGGACACCCCAGTCACGCGCGTAGCGCCCGAGGACGCGCGGAAAGGTACCGTAGGACCGGGGCATGGTGGGTTGCTGCAGCGGCCCGTAGGGGGCCAGTGCCAGGCCGTCCGTTATCGGCACCCCCAGGGGATGGCTGAGAATGTGATTGATGTCATCCTGCGACTTGATGGTGGGCGCCACGAAGTACTGCCCGTCGTCTTCCAGGAGCAGCATCAGGGCGGTTTCTGCCGCTGGCAGCTGTCTCTCTTCGGCCAGTTCGGCGATCGTGCGTCCGGTCCATGAATCGTTTTCCCGCCGGCCGGTCTGGGCAATCAACTGATCTTCCCAATCGATCAGAGACCACCCCTTCCAGTCCGGCGTGCCTTCCTCCAACTGGCGGCCGATTTCCCGGCGCGTGTCAGGGTCCGCCAAGCGCTTCTTCATGCAGGCCACGCCACCCTCCTGAGCCCAGTCGGGCAGCATCTGCATGTAGGGTCCACCGCCGCGAGTCCAGGGGGTGATGTC
>CAZVZW010000202.1:0-2139 GCA_964631365.1 uncultured Chloroflexota bacterium
CGGCTGAGCGAGCCGTTCGCGGAGGCGCTGAGGAAGGCCGGGGCGCCGGTGGCGACGGCGGCGGATTCGGCGCAGCCGGCGAAGGGGTTTGACTGCTTCGCGGAGCCGGGGCCGTGGGAGCTGACGCTGGAGGGACGGAAGGTCCTGGGCAGCGCGCAGACGCGGCGGCGCGGGGTGGTGTTGCAGCACGGCTCGCTGATGCTGGGTGCGGCCCGGGGCACTGCTGAACTGGCGGCGGGCGATAGCGGCGAGAATGGGACGGAGTCGGGGCGGGCGCTAGGTGAATACCTTCCAGGTGGGGGTAAGGAGCTGCGGGCGATGATCGCGGACCGGGCGGCGGCGGTATGGTCGGTGGAATTGCACGAGGACGAGCTGACGGCGAAGGAGCAGGAGCGGTCGTCGGCACTGGCAAGGGAGAAGTACACCGCGCCGGGCTGGACCGGTATCCGTTAGGGGCGGTTGGCCCATAGGTCGACGAGGCGGTCGGGACTGGGGATGGAGCGGGAGCCGCTCTTGTCGAGGGTGGCGCCGGCGGCGGGGGACCAGGTGGCCTCGAAACCAAAGTCGAGGAACGCGGAGGCGGAGGCGGGGTCGGCTCCAATGGGCAGGGCGACTGCATCGCGCCCGGCGGCGCGCAGCGCGGCGTTCAGCTCGGCAAGCAGCCGCTCGTCGACCGCTTCACCGAGGACGCCGAAGGCGGTGGTAGCGGGGCCGATTTCGCGGGCCCGGTAGGTGTGGAGGAGAGTGTCGAGCGAAAGCTGCCCGGGGGCGACTTCGGCGCCGGCGGCCGGAGTGGCGTAGGTCAGAAGACAGTTGTCGTGGCGCAGGGCGAGGACGCGGCTAATGAGCCCGGTGGGGCCCATGGCGATGGCGATGGTCGGGACCGGAGAGTCCGCGAAGAGCTTGAGGACGGGGAGGGAGTCTTCAGGGCTAAGGGCCATGCCAACGGCTTTGACGATGCCAGCGCCGGTGGCGACCAGGCGGTCACGGATGGCCGGGAGGTCGGTGGGCATGCGCTGGAAGTCGTGGTGGGAAAGGATGGTGCGGTCGAGATAGGCGGGCGGCAGAAGCGGGAGGGCGTCGGGTTCGAGGTCGATGTATTCGGCACCGAGATCGAGGGCGCGGACCAGAGTGGCGACGCGAGCGGCTTCATCGCCGGTGTACTGGCCGCCTTCGCGGACGGGGCGGTTGGTGACGACAAGCGGCAGGGGGCGTTCGGCGACGAGCGTGGCGAGGTCGTACCCACCCATCAGGTCGAGGCGCAGCTCGATGATGTCGGCGCGAGCGGCGACGGCGGCATAGCCGGCGAGCGCGGCGCCGGTGTCGGCGGGGCCGAGGCCGACGCCGAGCAATCTCCGGGGAGTTTGGGTGCGGTTCGATGTCATTGTGACGATCCGTGTAATGTGTCCGCGCACAGACTAGATCGGCGGCGCGATGGCGCCAACCAGAAGCAGCGATAGCCCCACCCGGAGGACACCTTGGCGCGGATCATTGGATTCTCATCGACGCTGAAGTATTGCCTGGACGAGTTGCAGGAATTGCTGGACCGCGAGGGCCACGAACTGCTGATCGGCCCGGACTACAGCGGGGTGCCGACGGAGGACGAGGTGGCGGAGATGCTGGGCGAGTTCCTGCCGACGGCGGACGCAATTTTGCTGGGCGGGGCGGTGTTCACACGCGGGCTGCTGGAAAAGATGCCGAACCTTAAGGTGGTGGCGCGGGCCGGGGTGGGATTTGACGCGGTGGACCTGGAGGCGACGGTGGAGAAGGGGATTCCGGTGACAATCACGATCCACGCCAACGCCGATACGGTGGCGGATTTCGCGATGACGATGATGCTGGCGCTGACCCGGAAGTTGATCACGAATCACACGAACCTGAGCTCGGGTGACTGGACAAGGGCGATCGGCAGCGACTTCTACGGCAAGACGCTGGGGATCGCCGGGCTGGGCCGGATCGGGCGGGCGGTGGCGATTCGAGCGCGGGCGTTCGGGATGAAGGTAATGGGTCACGAGTTGTATCCGAACGCGGAGTTTGTGCGCGAACACGAGATCGAACTGGTGGATCTGGACCGGCTGTGCCGGGCGTCGGATTTCATCTCGCTGCACATGCCGCCGACCCCGGAGACAGAGCACTGCA
>CAZVZW010000203.1:0-2112 GCA_964631365.1 uncultured Chloroflexota bacterium
GGCGCGACCCTGGATGGCGGTGCCGCCGATGATGCCGGCGGCGTCGATGAGGCCGCGGAAAGCGGCGATGATCGCGGCGTCGTCGGCGATCTGGTAGCAGGGGACCGCGGCGCCGAGGGTGAGCGACCCGTCGGCCGCGATTTCAACCGCGGTCAACTCTTCGATGCCCTTAGCGTCGACCATCACGTCGACGTCGCGGGCGTTCTCGCGCACCTGCACGATCAGGTCGGTGCCTCCGGCGAGGATGCGCGCCCCGGCCCCGTACTCTCGCAGAATCCGGACCGCGTCTCCGACCGTCGTCGGCGCGGCGTAAGTAATGGCTCGCAAGCTGTCCCCTCGATCCGTTGGCGGCGAGGCGGTCGCCACCATTGTTCGTTGTCGCTCTCCCGGGTCCGGTCGCGGACCGGCGGCGGGCGCCGGCGGTTGGCCCCCAACCGGCGAAGGCCAATCATCGCGCAAATCGCGCGCCGGGGCCAATCGCCGCCGCCGCGAGCTTCTAGATGAGCGTGAGGCGGTAGGCGAAGGCCAGGCCGACGGCGATACTGCCGGCGCCGGCGACGCCGCGGAGTAGTTCGTTGACGGCGGGCAGGCGGCGCACAGTCCAGGCGAAGGGGACCGTCAAGAGGGTGCTCATCGCCAACATCCCGCCGACCGAGCCGAGCCCGAAGGCCAGGACGTACAGGAGCGACTGGCCGGCGTCGCCGCCGTCGGCGACCACCACCAACAGCAATGCCGCGCTGCCGGCTAGGCCGTGGACCAGGCCGATGATGTAGGACTGGCGGCCGGCGCCGTGGTGATCGCTGTCGGGAGCCGCGTGGTCGTGGGTCGGGGGGTGCTGGTGGGGATGGAGGTGCAGGCGGCGGCCGTGCTGGTGCAGGTGCATGTGGGTGGTGCGGCCGCGCAGCATCAGGTAGAGGACCCGCGCGCCGAGGAGGACCAGCATGGCGGCGATCGCGAACTCCAGCAGGCGGGCGACGTTGTCCGGTATTTGGGCGCCGATGGCGAGAACGATGATGGCGGCGATCAAGAGTGCGGTCGTGTGGCCGAGTCCCCAGATGGTCCCGACCAGCCAGGAGCGGCGCAGCGGCACGCCGCGGGTGACCAGGGTCATGACGGCGGTCAGGTGGTCGGCGTCAAAGGCGTGGCGCACGCCGAGCACGAAGCCCAGCACCAGAATACTGGTGAACGAGACAGTCTCCATGGCTCCGGGGGCCCTGCTCCTTGAAACGAATTCCGCACGAATGGAACTTACGGAGGATATGTCAACGGCGGGGCGACAATCCACGCGCAGGTCGGGAATCGGCCGCGCTGGGCGGCGGACTTTGATTGGCCCGACGGGTGCGGCAGAATGCGAGACTATTTCCAGCCGCACCGGGGGAGCTGTCCGATCGTGCGGCGATCGCGACGCCCGAGGAGAGCCAGACATGCCGACCGACCGTCCCAACATCATCCTGATAATCACCGACCAGCAGCGGTTCGATACGATCGGTTCGCTGGGCTTCCCGCACGTGCAGACGCCGGTGTTGGACAGACTGGTTGATGAAGGGGTCTCGTTCGACAAATGCTTCGTCAATGCGCCGTCGTGCGGCCCGTCGCGGGCAAGCCTTTTCACCGGGTACAGCCCGCACGTGAATGGGGCGTTGCGTAACCAGGAATACTGGTCGCGGACCTGGGTGAACAACCTGCGCGATGCCGGCTACTACTGCGTGAACCTGGGCAAGATGCACGCTTGGCCGCCGCAGGATATGCACGGTTTCCACGAGCGATTCGTGGTGGAGAACAAGCAGCGTCACTACGCGGAGGCGCGCTGGACGGGGAATCCGTATACGTTCACGGACGAGTGGGACAAGGCGCTGGCGGTGCGCGGTCACCGGCGACTGGAAAAGTCGGACTTCGAGGGCAAGCCTGAGATCAAAGACAAGCTTGGGGCGTACGACTGGTGGTACGAGGACGACATGCACCCGGACGTGTTCGTGGGGGACATGGCGGTGCGCTGGATCGACAAGGCGCCGCCGGATCAGGAGGAGCCGTGGTTCCTGGAGATCGGCTTCCCGGGGCCGCATCCGCCCTACGACCCGATCCAGCGCTACACCGAGCGCTATATGCAGATGG
>CAZVZW010000204.1:0-1277 GCA_964631365.1 uncultured Chloroflexota bacterium
ACCTGGTCGGGGCCGCAGGCTAGGCCTGGTCAGCCGTTTCGGATCCCGCGGCGGCGCTGATCGGGGCGTCGGATGGGGCCAGCGGGCGGACCCTGCCATAATCGCGGGCCGCGGCCAGCGAAGGGAGCCATCGTGTCTGACCAGGATTTAGCCCGTATTTCCGCTACCCAACTCGCCGCGATGATTGCGGACCGGCAAGTCTCGCCGGTTGAGGTGGCGGATCGTCTGCTGGAGCGCATCAAGAAGCTCGATTCGAAGCTGAATTCCTTTTCCTTTTTCGACGCGGAGCATGTGCGGGCGGAGGCGCGGGCGGCGGAGGCGGCGGTGCAGCGGGGAGACGAACTGGGCCCGTTGCACGGGGTCCCGGTGGCGATTAAGGACGGAATCCCGGTGAAGGGCATGCCGTCGAGTTCGGGGGCGCGGCTGTTCGCGGACCGGATCTCGCCAGGGGACGCGCCCCTGACGGCGCGGCTGCGGAAGGCGGGGGCGATTGCGCTGGGGAAGACGACGATGCCGGAGTACGGGCACAAGGCAGTGACGGAAGGCGGGCTGCACGGGATCGCGCGGAATCCGCACAACCTGGACTACACGCCGGGGGGCTCGACGGGGGGCGGGGCGGCGGCGGTGGCAGCGAGCTTCGCGCCGCTGTCGATGGGCGGGGACGGGGGCGGTTCGATCCGCATCCCGGCGTCGTTCTCGGGAATCTACGGGCTGAAGCCGTCGGTGGGGCGGGTGCCGTATTGGCCTACCTATCACGGTCTTGAGCAGCTGGCCTGCCCGGGTCCGCTGGCATACAACGTGACGGATTTGGCGCTGGCGATGGACATCATCAGCGGGCCGTCGGCGCTGGATATCAATACGCTTCCGGCGCCGGATGTGAGTTATGTAAAGGCGATTGAGGGCGTTGACGTTTCGGGAATGCGGCTCGCGTGGACGCCGGATCTGGGGGTGGCGACGGTTGACCCGGGGGTGGCGGCGGTGGCGGAGGAGGCGGCGGCGCACCTGGAGACGGCGGGCTGCGTGATCGAGCGGCTGGATCGGGCGTTCCCCGATGTCACGCAGGATTGGTACGACCTGTTTTGCGTGGGTTTCGCGGCGCCGCGGCGGGATGATTTTGACGCGACCCGGCACCTGATGGATGAGACGTTGATCCCGCTCGTGGAGCACGGGTTGACGCTGACGGGGACGGATATCTTCCGGGCGGGGAACGCCCGGCGGAGCACGCTGGCGGAGACGGCGGCGGCATTTGAGCGCTACGACGCGTTGCTGATGCCGAC
>CAZVZW010000204.1:1287-2106 GCA_964631365.1 uncultured Chloroflexota bacterium
CACGCGATCGACCCGGCGAACGAGTATGACGGCGGGCTAAAGGAATGGGGGCAGCTGACGTTTACGTTCAATATGACGGGGCAGCCGGGGGCGAGCGTGCCGGCGGGATTCGTGGGCGACGGTCTGCCGGTGGGGTTGCAGATCGTGGGCCGGCGGTACGACGACGCGACGGTGCTGCGACTGGCGCGGGCGTACGAGGCGGTGGTCGGGGAGCCGGTGCGGCCGGCGGCGTTCGCCTAGGACGAGGGCCGGGCGGCGCGGGCTTTCCCGGTGCGGGCGCTAGGCGTCTTCGGGTAGAGCGGCGACGGCGCGGTCGAGGGCCGCGATGAATTCGTCGATCTCGGCCTCGCCCATCGGGGTGGAGAGCGCGCCGAGCCCGTCGCGGGAGACGATGACTCCTTCGGCCAGCAGGTTCAGGTGTAGCTGCGCCATCCGCGCCTTCGGAGCCACGCCGCGCAGGGTGTCGCGGTAGTCAACGATTGGCCGCGCGTTCATGACGACCCGAAATACCGAACTGTCACCGGCGATCTGGGCGTTCTCACCGGCGGCCGCGAAGACCGCGTTGGCCCCGTCGCGCAGGCGCGCGCCGAGCGCGCCCAGACGCTCGACGGCCGCCGGGGTGAGTTGCTCGAGCGCGGCTTTGCCGGCGACCATGGTCATGGGATTGGCGCTGAATGTCCCGCCGGAAATTACCGCGGCGACACCCCGGGTGGGATCGAGCAGGTCCATGAGTTCGGCGCGCCCGCCGACCGCGCCGACCGGCAGCCCCCCGCCGATGACCTTGCCGAGCGTGGTGAGGTCGGGATCGCCGCCGTACGC
>CAZVZW010000205.1:0-2083 GCA_964631365.1 uncultured Chloroflexota bacterium
CAGTCCGGAAGAGTACGGCGAATACCTGAAGGGCATGTTCGACATCTGGTTCAACGACGGCCAGCCCAGCATGTACGTGCGTGATTTCGACGACTTCACCGTCGGTTTTGCCGGCCTCGGCCATCCTTCTTGCATCCACCGCGACCGTTGCATGGACTACGTCGTCGTCGAAGGTAACGGCGACGTTTACACCTGCGACTGGACCGTCGAGCCCGACTGGAAGCTCGGGAATGTCACGCGGATGCCGATGCGCAAGATGGTCGAGTCGGGCCTCGCCAACAAGTTCCTGAACGGCAAGGCCAATCTCTCTGACAGGTGCCGCAGCTGCAAGTACCTCAACTACTGCCAGGGAGGCTGCCCGGTTCACCGCCGCGTCGCTGCCGCCGACGAGACCCCGCAGACCAGCTACTTCTGCGAGGGCTACTACGCCTTCTTCGAGTACGCCTTCGAGCGCATGTCGAAGCTGGTCGAATTCACCGCCCGTCGCCAGCGTATTCCCTACGCGCCGCCACCGCTACTCGAGGCCGCCCCCGCCGAAAAGGCCTAACTCCGGCCAGGCCGTTCTCTCGCCTAGTACGGCCCGGTCCGCGTCCGTGTGCGGTCCTCGGTGTTGATCAGCTTCTGCAACAGCCGACCGCGCATCTCCTGCAGATCGCCCAGGGCCGCCGGGTCGCTGGCGCGGTTCACGAACTCGTCCGGGTCATCGAGCAGATCGAACAGCGCCTCCTCACCCTGCTCGTTCACCCAGTATTTGTGCGTCGCCGTCCGCAGCGTCTTGGTGCTCTCACCCTCCGGGGTGGCGAACTCCAGCAGGATCGCGTCGGAGCCGGCATCGTCGGAATTGGTCACGGCCGCCCAGCGCGATTCGCCGTCAACGCTACGCGGGATGTCGGCGCCGACCGCGTCGAGGACCGTAGGCATCAGGTCCACAGCTTCGATCACCGCCTCGACCTGCGATCCGGCGGGCACGGTGGCGGGGTGGCGCACGATCGCCGGCACGTGGATCACCGACTCGTAATTCGTCTGGTGCTTCCCCATCAGGCGATGGTCACCGGCCATCTCACCGTGGTCCGAATAGAACACCACCAGCGTGTTGTCCAGTTGCCCGCTCGCACGGAGATACTCGATCACTCGACCGCAGTGATGGTCGATCATCGAGCACGACGCGTAGTAGTAGCGCCGAAAATCCTCGCATGCGGCCTTGTCGCCCTCGGCGTAGAGCGCGGCCATTTCGCGGAAGACGGCCGGCTTGTCATCCAGTTCACCATCCCGCAGCAGCGGTGCCGGGATATCCGCATCCTTGTACAAATCGAACCACTGTTGCGTCGGGTTGCACGGAGCATGCGGCAGGTACAGCCCGGCGATTGCGAACCAGGGGCGGTCCGGATTGGAATCGATGAACTTAATGGTCTCGTCGGCCACCCAGGCTGAATAGCTCAATTCCTCCGGCGCGTCGAATACCCAGTGGTCGAACATGTTGCGCCCCTCCGTGACCGGGTCCGGCACCCGCACCTTCGCCTCCATCTCCGGCGCGACTTTGCGGATCCACTGGATATAGGCGTCCGGGTAGCAACCCGGCTCGTCGGCGTTGAGCATCACATGAAAGCCATAGTCCGGGTGCGGCACGTCGTAGTCGCGGCCCGAGTGCGGCAGGAAGTGCAGCTTGCCCAGGTTGCCCGTCACATACCCCGCCTCCCCCAGCGCGTGGGCGATATTCGGAATCGACTCGGCCAGCGGAATCCCGTTGCAGGTCACCCCGTGATTACGCGGATACTTCCCCGTTAGCAGGCTGGCGCGACTGGGCATGCAGACCGGGTTGTTGACATAAAACCGCAGCAGATTCGCCCCTTCCCTGGCCAGTCGGTCCAGGTTTGGCGTCTGCACAAAGCCGTCGCTGTTCACTCCCAGGCAGTCAAAGCGCTGCTGGTCCGTAGTCAGGAAGAGGATGTTCGGCTTAGGGTCAGGCATGGCGTCTCGCTTTCATCAGCCACCGGGTTCGCGGAGTCATTCTTTGCCCAATAGAGGCCGCTGGCAGGTTCAGGAGTCGCCGCGAAGTCCGACAATGAGGGCACACACCTCGATG
>CAZVZW010000206.1:0-2081 GCA_964631365.1 uncultured Chloroflexota bacterium
TGATTATGTTCTTCATCCACGCCCTGCAAATGTTCGTGCAGGTGCTGATCATGACGGCCACCAGTGGCAGCTTCGAGAACTTGGGCGGGCCGATCGACAGTACGATCACGGTGGTGGTGCTGATCTATGAGAACGGGTTCTGGTTCCTGAAGATGGGCTACGCGTCGGCGATGTCGTTCGTGCTGGTGCTGGTGATCGGGGCGGTGACGCTGCTGAACGCGCGATTGCTCCGCTACGACGCGGGCTATTGAGTGGGTGTGGCGCTAGCGGTCGAGCGGCGGGATGTGCTGGAGGATTGGGGGTAAGTCCGCGGTGGAGAGTCTATGGACGATAGAGCCGGGACTCGCTGGGGCGGCTGCGGCGGGGCCACCGTGGCCCACATCCACTCCTTGAACGCGCCGTCCATCGTCTCCAGGTTGAAGCCGGCGCGGGCGTCCAGCGACTGCTCGAAGGTAAGCCCGGCGTCGACGTCGCTGAGGATCTGCATCAGCGGCATCCCGCCGATTCGGCCGGCCAGAAACAACACCGCGTAGTAGGCGGTGCCGTAGGCGAGGTTGAGATCGGCCAGGCTGCCGCCGAAGCTGGCCAGTTCTCGGGCAGGGTCCGCAGGGCCGGCAAGGTGCCGTTGCGCACCGCGCCGGTCTGCTTGGCTGCCTCCAGCGCCGTCAGCGCGCCGCCGGGCGCAATCAGCCCGTCCCACTCCCGCTGACTCTCAATGTAATAGAGGGTCACCACGTCAAGCCGGTCGGTGTCGAGTTCGTGCAGGGCGCGGTCGATTTCGCGCTCCATCCCCGCACCGTCGCGAGCCTGGAGTTGCACGGCGATGACCACCTGATCCCGCTTCGCGCCGAGTTCGCTGATCGCCCGGCTGAGTCCGTCGGGCTGCCCGCACCAGTTGAGGTAATTGATGCTCCGGTCGATGGCGTGGTGGACATCTCCGGGAGCCGGCGCGTTGTTGCCGCGGTCGCCAGGCCGAGCCGGGTGACGGCGGGGAGATCGGGGTGGATGTTGGCGGTGCGGTTCATGAGGTCTCGGCGGCTCCGGGAGGTCTTGCGCGGGACGTGACGGGTCAATTGTCGGCGAATTGCGCTGGTGGGAGGACCGGGATCGGCTAAGCGGGCGGGTAATCCCGCCGTGGCAAATCCCCACCACGCCGCTGCGTGGTTCTTTACGATCGAGTCGCGCCTGACGTGACACGCCAACGACGATACACACCCGGAGGAGAGCGATGCCCGGCAGTTTCGATCGCAGGATCGCCCTGGTCACCGGCGGCGGCGGCATCGGCCGCGCCACCGCTTTCGCCTTCGCCGGTGAAGGCGCCAAGCTTGTGATCGCCGATTTCAGCGAAGATGCCGGCGACCGAGTGGCCCGGGAAATAGTTGCCGACGGCGGCGAAGCCGTGTTCGTGCGTACCGATGTTTACAGCGCTGACGATGTTGCCGTCTCCACCTACGGTCGATTGGACTGCGCCTTCAACAACGCCGGCATCGGCGACCTGGGCCTCCCGCTCCATGAAATCACCGAGGAGCACTGGGACCATCTGCTCGCCGCCAACTTGAAGAGTGTCTGGCTCTGTATGAAGTACGAGATTCCGCAAATGCGTGCCCAGGGTGGGGGAGCCAACGTCAACACCGCCTCGCAGGTGGGGCTGTTCGGCAAGGCCGACGCCGCCGCCTACGTGGCCAGCAAGCACGGCATCGTCGGGCTAACCCGGGCGGCAGCCCTGGAAAATGCCGCGGAAGGTATTCGCGTCAACGCCGTCTGTCCGGGAATCGTCGACACCGGAATGGGCCGCAAGGCGGTCGCCCGGGATTCCGGCGGCGTGCGGCAGGCCGCTGCCGGGTCACTGCTGGGACGCGCGGCCAGCCCGGACGAGGTCGCCGCGGGCGTGCTCTGGTTGAGTTCTGACACTGCTTCGTTCGTGACCGGCATCGCCATGCCCATCGACGCCGGCGCCACCGCCCGCTAGCGCTCCTCGACTGCATCGTGCCAGCGCCTCCGGAGGTTCCGTATTCGGAGGCTAGTGGGTGGGGGCTGCGATGCGGTCGGTGCCAAGGGCATCCTGAACAGCCGCGGGAATC
>CAZVZW010000207.1:0-2074 GCA_964631365.1 uncultured Chloroflexota bacterium
GAGGCGCTTGGAGGGCGCTGGGCGACGGGGAAGACTGTGGCTCGGCGCTGGAGACGCCGACCCTCACGACGCTGACGATCGACCTGGTGAAGGACAAGGCGATCGACTGGCCACGCCTGGAGAACGACGACTACATCATGACGGTGGCGAACACCCGGCCGCTGGTGGACGCGGTGCGGATCGCCAAGGTGGCGATGGTGAACTGGCTGGAGGCCGAGTACGGCTTCGACCGCTGGGAGGCCTTCCAGTTGCAGTCCCAGGCGGGACTGGTGCGGGTAGGCAACGTGGTGGACCCGCTCTACACCGTGGTAGCGAAGCTGCCGAAGAGCCTGCTTGGCTAGCCGATCGGGGTGAACTTTAGGACGACGTTGGCGTAGTAGCCGGCGATGTAGATGGCTCCGGCGGCGTCGATGGCGATACCGCCGGGCAGGACCATCCGCCCGGCCGAGTCGCGGACCACGAACGAGTACTCAAACGTACCGTCAGCCGCGAAACGGTGGATGCGGCCAGTGGCGAAGTCCGCGACGTACAACTTGCCGGCGGCATCGACTTCGACATCGCCGCGGGCGAGCGAGCGGAACACGGTGTCCGGGGTGTCGGCGCCGTAGATCGGGGCCAGGGCGAGGCCGGCGGCGTCGTAAAGCTGGACGCGGCGATTGAAGGTGTCGAAGACGTAGGTGACGCCATCGGCGTTGACGTCCACCCCGGTGGGGATGTTGAGCGATGCGCCGCTGGCGACATCCATGGTGCGCTTGCGGTTGCCGGCGCCGTCGGAGACCAGCACTCCCCCGTGGGCGCTGCTGGCGACGTAGACATCGCCGCTGGAATCGGTGGCGACCCCGCCGAACGGGATCGAGTGAGAAATAACCTCGGTGGCGCCGATGACTTCCCAGGAAGTGACGAAGGAGCCGTCCGGGGCGAACCGCTGGACTTGATTGCCGGCCAGGTCGAGGCCGTAGATGTTCCCGGCAAAATCAACCGCGACATCCTGGAGGCCGACGAACTGGCCATCGCCGGTTCCCTGCGCACCCCAGGCGGCCACGAAGGCGCCGGCGGCGGTGAACTATTGAATCCGGCCGCTGACCGTATCGACGGCGTAGACGTTACCACCGGCATCAACGTCGATACCACCGATGCGCAGGAACTGGTCGTCGCCGGAGCCAGTGCGGCCCCATTGGGTGGCCAGGCTGTACTGCGCGGTGGCGGCGGAGAGGCCCGGCAGCAGGAACGCCAAGCCGAGCAGCAGACCGATCAGGGCGGCGGCGACGGGAGCGATGAATCGCGATCGAGTTGCGGTCAAGATGGGCGTCTCCTTGCCTTCCGGGCGTACCGGGCGGCTAGTTTGAGCCAGCCGCCGATTGTATCCCACCGGGGTCGGCCCCGGAACCGGGTGGCCCCCCGGGGGTAGCCGCGTCGCGGGGACCAAGGGCGTGGATCAGGGCGCGCAGGATCTCCAGGTCGAACTGCCCCTCCATGCGATCGCGCATCATCATGATGGCTTCGTAGACGGATAGGCGGCGGCGGTAAGGGGTCTCGACGGTCAGCGTGTTCAGCACGTCAACGACCGCGATAACCCGGGCGATGAAGGGGATGTCCTGTCCGCCGGATAGCCCTGGCCATCCATGCGTTCGTGACGGCTGCGAGTGGCCTGCAGGACCGGGTCCGGCAGGTTGCGAATCTGGCGCAAGAGATTGTGCCCAGCAGGACGTGCTGGCGCATGAGGGTCCACTCGGACTTGGAAAACGGCCCCTGCTTGTAGAGGACGTCGCGGGGAATCTGGGTCTTGCCGATGTCGTGCAGGAACCCGGCGAGGGCCATGACCTCCATCTCGTTGGGGTCGGTGATGCCGAGCGGGCCACACAGCGCCAGGACGCAGATTCCGGAGTTGACCATGTTGGTCTGCAGGGAGTCGTCGGCTCCGCTGGAGCGGATCAATTCGAGAAGAGTGTCGGGCGAGGACAGGGCCTGCCCGGCGGTGGCGTCGATGATGGAACGGGCGCGGCTGATCTCGATGACGCCGTGAGCAGGCGAGCCTATTAGCTGGGCCCAACATTCGGGTCGTGGAGAACCTGGG
>CAZVZW010000208.1:0-2057 GCA_964631365.1 uncultured Chloroflexota bacterium
GGCAGCCTCTGGCTGGCGCGGGCCATCTACGAACTCGGCGGGATCGAATTCGGCAGCTTCACCGTCGGCTCCTCCACCGTCGATTCTCCCATCTATCTGAACCCCAAGGTCCTCATCAGCAACCCCGGCGCGCTGCGCACCGCCGCCTCGCTGATCCGCGCCGAAACGGTCTCCCGGACCGCCATGCGGAATCCCGGCTGCGGGCCCTTCGACCTGGTCGCCGGGGTGCCGTTAGGCGGGTTGCACATCGCCACCAGCTTTTCTTTGAGTTGCGACCAGCCGCTTATTTATGTAAAGTCTGTGGATGAGAACGAAGGGGCCGACCGCATCGAAGGCAGATTCCTGCCCGAGCAGTCGGTGCTCATCGTGGACGATTTGATCAGCGCCGGAGGTTCGATGGTGAGAACGGCGACCGTGTTACGCGACGCCGGACTCACGGTCACCGATGCTGTGGCGCTGGTCGACCGCGAACAGGGCGGCGCCGAAGAACTGCACCGGCACGGCATTAACCTGATCCCGGTGCTCAAATTGACCACGATCCTGAATTACTACATGGCAGAAGGCTGGATCAGCGAGACGAATTTTAGGAGGAGCCTGGACTTCATTCGGAGCAGCAGGGCCGACTAAGGGAGGCTAGAGCCCATGCGCCGTCCGGCGACGCATGCGAGCAATAGCAGACACTCGAACAACTGCCTCCAGAAGGCGGAATATTGAGATTCAGCGCGTACTGGCCGCGCCGGTTGCGGTCGAATCGCGGCTGGCTGCCCGGGGTGAGCTGCGTGCGGCGGTGACGCGCGTCTATCACACCGCCGGCACCCGTGGTGCCAGTCGGCGTCCGCTCATCTACCGCGGCCGGCCGCGTCTGTTGGACGTTGTTGCGCTGGTCGTGTTGGCCGCGGCGGCCTTCTCACTGACGGCCAACTTCACCCTGACGCAACCGGCCACCGCCGTAACCAGCCAATCCATTCCGACCCACGGGCCCTTCCTCGACGACCTCCTGGCCGGTCCCCTGCCGGTGACCGCCACCGATCCCTACGACGTCTTTCGCCCCCGGGGCTATGGCGTCGCCGCCGCCCCGGCGGTCAGCGCCACCGCCTACATCCTGGTTGATCTCGATAGCGGCGCGACCCTAGCCAGCCTTGCCCCTCACGCCCGCGTCGCCGTCGCCAGCCTCACCAAAATCGTCACCGCTATGACCGCCCTGCGCATGGCCGGCGCCGGCGACGCCCTGACCGTCGGTATCGAGGCCGCCCGCGCCCCGCCGAACCGCATGGGCATCCTTCCCGGCGAAGTTCTGACCGTCGAGGACCTGCTCTACGGCCTGCTGCTGGACTCCGGCAACGACGCCGCCGCCACCCTGGCCGCCAACCTTGGCGGCCAGGCAGCCTTCGTGGAGGCTATGAACGCCCTGGCCGTCGAGATCGGCCTCATTGACTCGCGCTTCACCAACCCGGCCGGCTTCGACGACGCCGGCAGCCACTCCACCGCCTACGACATGGCTGTGTTGGCGCACCGCCTGCTGGATACCGAGCCGTTGCTGGCCCGCATCGTCGGTACCGAGCGCCAGATCATCGAAAGCAGCCCCGAGCACGGTTGGTTCGGTCCCACCAACCTGAACCGCCTGCTCACCGACTACCCGGGCGCGCTCGGGGTCAAGACCGGCCGCACCGACTCCGCTGGCTACACCCTGATCGCCGCCGCCGAACGCGACGGCCGCCGCCTGCTGGTGGTCGTGCTGGGCAGCGAACACCACTTCGACGCCGCCGAGATCCTGCTCGATTTCGGATTCGGCGTTGCCGGGCCGGGTCCGGTCGGGTAGCGTCCCGGCCGGTCGCCGCGGGCATCGCGCGCGGAAGTTCCCGAATCTTCCCCCGCCCTGCGGCCGACAGGCGATATAATTGGCGCTGGTTAGGGATTGAACGCTGACCGCAACCCGCACTACATCCCTGCTGGGGCATGCCCGGAACAGCCGGTGGTAGGCTCGGGCTAAGTTCAGGTTCTCGAGAGGAGAGCACATTGCCATTCATAGGCCAAGTTGGCCCGCTGGAACTGATCAT
>CAZVZW010000209.1:0-2022 GCA_964631365.1 uncultured Chloroflexota bacterium
ACCGGGTGATGCCGATGATGGAAGCGGCGGCAATTGGCGATATCTTCGTGACGGTGACCGGCGACAAGCACGTGGTCGATACCCACCACATGGCTGTCATGAAGTCGGACGCGATCGTGGCGAACTCCGGTCACTTCGATGTGGAGATCAACGTGGCCGGCCTGGCGGAGATGTCGACCTCACGACGCACGGTGCGGCCGTTCCTGGAGGAGTTCGTGCAGAAGGACGGACGCAAGTTGTACCTGCTGGGAGAGGGCCGCTTGATCAACCTAGCTTCGGCCGAGGGACACCCGGCGAGCGTGATGGACATGAGCTTCGCCAACCAGGCGCTGGCGGCGGAATACATGAAGGACAACGCGGCGACGCTGGAGGCCAGGGTGTACTCGGTCCCGGATGATATCGACGCGGAAATCGCGCGCCTGAAACTTGAATCGATGGGGATCAAGATCGACACTCTGACCGAAGAGCAGGAGACCTACCTGAGTTCCTGGGAAGAGGGAACTTGAGCAATATGCAAATACAGACGACCAAGGGAGTCGCGCAACTATGAGCCTTTCATTCCTGGAATCACCGAATTACCTGTTTACCTCGGAGTCGGTAACCGAGGGCCACCCGGACAAGCTCTGCGACAAGGTATCGGACGCGATTCTGGACGCCCTGCTGGCCGAGGACCCGTTTTCACGGGTGGCCTGCGAGACGGCGGCGACGACCGGGCTGATTATGGTGCTGGGCGAGATCACCACGAATGCCTACGTGGACATGGCGAAGATCGTGCGCGATACGGTGCGCGAAGTCGGCTACACGCGGGCGAAGTTTGGCTTCGATTACGAGACCTGCGGGACGATTGTTTCGGTGAAGGAGCAGTCGGGGGACATCGCCCAGGGCGTGGACGCCAGCAACATCGAGGACACGGGCGCCGGCGACCAGGGGATGATGATCGGCTACGCCTGCCTAGAGACGGAAGAGTTGATGCCGCTGCCGATTACGTTGGCCCACGGCCTGTGCAAACGGCTGGCGGATGTGCGCCGCGACGGGGTGGGGATGAACTACCTGCGTCCGGACGGCAAGGCGCAGGTAACGGTGGAATATGACCACGGGGTGCCGACGCGGATCGACACGGTGGTCATCGCGACCCAGCACGACCCGGAGATCGGCCCGGACGTAATTAGCCGCGATATCCGCGAGATGGTGATCGAAAAGGTCATCCCGGCAGACATGCTGGACAGCGAAACCAAGATCCTGGTAAACGCGACCGGCCGGTTCGTGGTCGGCGGCCCGATGGGCGACGCCGGCCTGACCGGGCGCAAGATCATTGTGGACACTTACGGCGGGATGGCGCGCCACGGCGGCGGGGCGTTCTCCGGCAAGGACCCGACCAAGGTGGATCGCTCGGCTTCCTACGCGGCTCGCTACGTGGCCAAGAACTTGGTGGCGGCCGGCGTGGCCGACCGCGTTGAAATTCAGCTGGCCTACTGCATCGGCGTGGCGGACCCGGTTTCGGTGAATGTGGAATCCTTTGGCACCAACCGAATCGAGAACGCGAAGATCGAGGCGCTGGTGGCGAAGCACTTTGACCTGCGGCCGGGTGCGATCATCCGCGACCTAGACCTGCGACGGCCGCTGTACCGGCCGGTAGCGGCCTACGGGCACTTCGGGCGCCCGGAGCTGGACCTGCCCTGGGAGAAGACCGATCGCGCCGAGGCGATCCGCGCGGACGCCGGGGTCAAGGCTTCGGACCTAGAGAGCCGCCCTTCGCCGCGCGCGTAGTCTGACCGCAATGAAGTGAGTTGGCGGGGGATACTGGCCTGGAGTACGGTCGGTATCGCCCTGGTGGTGGTGTTCTGGCTGGAGACGTTCACGACCGACGCGGGCCGGGTTTGGTTTGTGGAGCTGTCGATGTTCCTGCGGCGATCGCCGAGGAAGGCGGCGCTGGGGCTGCGGCTGGCCAGCAACGACGGAAGAAGGACCGGGCGGGGACGGCTGCTGGCAAGGGAGTTACTGGCGAAGCCGCTGTCACTGGGC
>CAZVZW010000210.1:0-2020 GCA_964631365.1 uncultured Chloroflexota bacterium
ATGTCGCCCTCGAATCCGGCGGCGGCGAGGGCGGCGTTTTGCTCTGCTTCGATGGCGGTGAGAGCTTCGTCGATGTCGAGGAAGCCGACCAGTAACGGCGCCAGGCGGGATTCGATGGCGGCGCTGAAGGCGGGTAAGGCCGGGAAGCGTGGGGCGGCGGCGCCCCAGGTTTCGAGCTGGCGGACGAGCTCGGCCTGGCCGGGCTGGAGGGTGAAGCCGCGGCCGGTGGCGGAGCGGCGGGGCGGGGTGAGAAAGAGGGCTTCGTTGTAGGCAGCAAGGGTGGCGGGCGAGGTGAGCTGGCGAATGGTCTCCCAGGCCAGGTCGGGGGCGCGGGTGCCGGCGGCGAGGGCGATGCTGTCGGTATAGGTCTGTACCAGCGGGGCGGTGACGCCGGGAGTGGCGGGCTTGTAGTCGAAGCCGCCGGGAACCAACGGCCGGCCGACTTCCAGGTGGGGGAGCAACTCGGGAGCGTCGGTGACGAAGTGGCGCAGGGTGCTGACGGCGTTGCCGTACTGACCGAGCCGGGTCCCGAGCAGGAGCGGCGGGAGGGCGGTGTCGGGCAGGCTGAGACGGAGGGTGTCATCCTGGGAGGCCTGCCAGCGGTCGATGACGTAGCGAAGGACGAGGCGGCCGGCGGCGGAGTTGAGCCCGGAACGACCGGCCGTCACCACCGGGCGGCCGGAAACGCTCATGAACAGGGCGAGAACTTCCGGAACGGTGGGCGGGTTGAGTCCCTCGCGCCGGAGGATGCCGTTGTCGATGGATTTGGCCCGGCGGGCGACTTCAATGGTGTCTTCAAAGGTGGTCGGGACGGTGTCGAGCCCGATCTGTTCGAGCAGATCACGACGCCAGAAGACGGTGGTGGGGGCGGAGGAGGTGGGGATGCCGGCGGAGGCGCCCTGCCACCATGCGGCGGCGCGGGAGGCGGGGAAGAAGTCGTCCCCGGCGCCCCAAGCCGCCCAGTGACTCGTCAGATCGGTGGCCAGGCCGCCGGGGAGCAGGCTGACCGCGTCGGTGTGGCCGAACTGGAAGATGTCGGGCATGGCGTCGGTCTGGCCGGCGGCGCCCGGCAAGGCCAGATCCCAGCGCTTCCAGAGGATTGTGAGGATGAGGCCAGGGACGAGTTCGTGGATCGCCGGGACGATGCGCTCGGCGAAGACGCGGCGGGCGTCGGCGTTCTGGTCGCGGAGCCAGACGACGATCTCGCCGGTGCGCGGGCGGGCGGCGTCGTCGGCGGCCGAAGGAGCACAACCGGCGAGCGCCAGGCCGGTACCGGAACCGAGCAGCGCGAGCAGCCCGCGCCGGGCGAGCGGCCGGGCGGAGCGGGGCGGTGTGGGGCGGGAAGGGCTCAAGTTGACCGGGGATCCTCTGGCTCGGTTGACGCGGACGGACGGGGGCGCGAGCATGAACATACTTTACGACCCGCCGGGAAAGGTCGCCGATGTCCTGTCGCTCGCCAATTGAATCCGGGCCGCCGACGGCGGCGGAGACGCGACGGGATGTGGCGCAGCCGCAGGTGGGGACGAGCGTGGTGGTATTTACGCTACGGCCGACGGGCGGGGCGCACCCGGAACTGGCGGTGCTGCTGGTGCGGCGCGACCGGGCGGCCGACCAGGGAAGGTGGGCGCTGCCGGGCGGCTGGGTGCACAAGGGCTACTCACTGACCGAGTCGGCGCGCTGGCAACTGATGGACAAGACCGGTATCGAACCGGACTACCTAGAACAGCTCTATACCTTCGGGCGGCCGGACCGCGACCCCCGTGAGCACCGGATCGCGGTTACCTATTTCGCGCTCGTGCGCTGGGGCGAACACCAACTGCGGGCCGGGCCGGGAACGAGCGCGGTGGACTGGTTTCGGGTGGATGAGACGCCGTCGCCGCTGGCCTTCGATAACGACGAGATCATCGACTACGGGCTGCGGCGGCTGCGCAATAAGGTGGACTACGCCCACCTGGCGTTTCAGTTCCTGCAACCGGAGTTCACGCTGGCGGAATTGCGCACGGTCTATGAGGCGGTCCTC
>CAZVZW010000211.1:0-1941 GCA_964631365.1 uncultured Chloroflexota bacterium
CGGCGATTGGGCGGATGCGGTTGAGGCCGTCGGGACCGTTGCGCACGAACCACTTGGTCGCCGTGTAGCCCTCGTCTACGAAGCCGCGGGCCGTGGCGGCGGCGTCTTCCGAATTAATCGCGAAGCCCTACGCGCTTGCGTAGGCCGGAAAGGTCTTGCGGGTCGGCCCGCCCAGCAGGCGATACAGCGGCAGGTTGGCGGCCTTGCCGCGGATGTCCCAGAGCGCGTTGTCGACGGCGCTCACCGCGAACATCGCCTCGCCCTTGCGCCCGTGGATCAGGAACCGGTACATCTTGTCCCAGATCAATTCGGTGGCCAGCGCGTCCTGCCCGATCAGGAACGACTTGAGTTGCGAATTCACGAAGAACGCCTCGTTCACCGACATCGGTCCGGAGATACCGGTGATCCCTTCGTCGGTATCGATCGACAGCACCACGTTCCACACCCGCCACTTGCCGTCGCCCAGCTCCTGGAACCGGCCGTCGCTGAACTCCTTCGCGCCCTCGGCCCGATGCTCCGGGTAGATATCGATCGGCCGGATCAGTCGCTCCCGGAACAGATCGATGTCGCTTTCCAGCACGCCTTCGAGTCGCTCGAATCGAATATCGGTAATCTTCACGCTGGGCCTCCAGTAGCCGGACGCCGCTCGCGGGGCGGCGCTTATTCGCGGATCCGTATCCTGTCCCAAATCCGCCCCGCATGCAAAGCGGCTCGGTTCCCGCCGGCTTACGCGTCGGCCGTTGCTGGTCGCACACCCACCACATCACAGACCTCAGCCCGATCACAACTTCATGGATGTCGGCCATGCTGCCGAAAGCCGGCGCCGGTGCCATCTGGTCAGCGCCGGCCGCGGCCATCGTTTGGCTGGAGTCTCGTCCCGGCGGCTAGACTCCAGCCGCCAGCGCCGACCACTCGCTTTCCGGGAACGCACGCATCGTCTCCGTCGCCCCGCCCAGCGCCCGCGATTTCATCGCCGCCAGTGCCGCCGACTCGTCATTCGGAAATTCCACGATCGTGGCGAAGTCGTACTGCCCCATCGTCATGTAGATCTCAACGACCTTGCCGCCGTACGACTCAATCATCTTGCGCGCCTCCGGCGCGCCCCCGGCGATCGCCTCTTCAATCGGCTCAATGTCCACTCCCGCCCCGCCGCCGCCCATCTTCATCAACATCAGATACGTGCCCATTTCGATGCCTCCCGTGTGATTGGCCTGATCTAGACCTCCAGTCTAGTTCGTCGCCCAGGCCGCCCGGCTATTGGATTGATTCGACCGCGCCGGCTTTGGGAGGGTCGCCGCCTACACCGTAAGATGGCCGGACAACCTCCGGCACTCCGCCCGCCGGCTCAACCCGGGAGCAGCCCCCATGACCGCCGCCGAACTCGACAACCAGGCCGTTAACACCCTCCGTTTTCTCGCCATCGACGCCATCGAGCAGGCCCAGTCCGGCCACCCCGGCCTCCCCCTCGGCGCCGCCCCCACCGCCTACACCCTCTACGACCGGGTGATGCGCTTCAACCCAGCCGATCCCGACTGGTTCAACCGCGACCGCTTCGTGCTCTCGGCGGGCCACGGCTCATCGCTGCTCTACGCCCTGCTGCACGTCTTCAGCTACGACCTGCCCATTGACGAGATCAAGAACTTCCGCCAGTGGGGCAGCCTGACCCCGGGACATCCCGAGTACGGCGAGACTCCCGGAGTCGAGACCACCACCGGCCCCCTGGGCCAGGGCATCGCCAACGCAGCCGGTATGGCCATGCCCGAGCACTTCCACGCCGCCCGCTACAACCGCCCCGACTTCCCCCTCATCGACCACCACACCTACGTCCTCTGCGGCGACGGCGACCTGATGGAGGGCATCAGCTATGAGGCCGCCTCGCTCGCCGGCCACCTCGGCCTCGGCAAGCTCATCGTCCTCTTCGACGACAACTCCATCTCCCTC
>CAZVZW010000212.1:0-1939 GCA_964631365.1 uncultured Chloroflexota bacterium
CCCAGCGATACAGCGTGGGCAGCACGAACAGGGTCAGCACTGTCGAGCTCATCAGTCCGCCGATGACGACAGTGGCCAGCGGCTTCTGCACCTCGGCGCCGGTGCCCGTGGACAGGGCCATCGGCACGAATCCGAGGCTGGCCACCAGGGCCGTCATCAGCACCGGCCGCAGACGGGTAACGGCGCCCTCGGTCGTGGCCTCCGGCACGTCAGCTCCGGCGCCGCGCAACTGGTTGATGAACGTCACCAGGACGATGCCGTTGAGCACGGCTACGCCGGACACGGCGATGAAGCCAACGCCAG
This sequence comes from uncultured Chloroflexota bacterium, assembly GCA_964631365.1. Lineage (GTDB taxonomy): Bacteria > Chloroflexota > UBA11872 > UBA11872 > VXNJ01 > JASLPR01. Next base: position 304 of record CAZVZW010000212.1, read on the forward strand.
CGCTCATGGAGAAGTGCATGCCGCGCACGAATAGGGCAAGCACGCCGCCGGTCACGGCGAAGGGAATGCCGGTGAACACGAGCATGGCCTGGGGCAGCGAACGGAAGACGGTTACCAGCAGGACCAGGATCAGACAGAATGTGACCGGGACAACAACCATCAGTCGACGACGGCCGCTCTCGAGGTGCTTGAAAGTGCCGCCCCAGTCCACCAGGTAACCCGGCGGCAGGTCGACCTCGGCGTCGACACGGCCACGGGCTTCGGCGACGAAGGAGCCGATGTCGCGTCCGCGCACGTTGGCCTCTACGGATAGCCGGCGTTGGCCGTTCTCGCGACTGATCTCGGCAGGTCCTTGTATGGCCTCGATGCTTGCGAGCTGCCTCAGGGGGATGCGCTCGCCTCCGGGCGCACTCACGAGCAGGTCGCCCACGGCGCCGGCGTTACTGCGGGCCCACTCGGGAAGACGCACGACCAGGTCGAAGCGGCGGAAGCCCTCAAGCACGTCCGTGGCCTTTGTCCCGGCGATGGCCGTCTGCACCAGCCGGTGCACGTCCGCCACGTCGATTCCGTAGCGGGCGACGGCCTGGCGGTCGATTCTCACCTCGAGCATCGGCAGGCCGCTGACGCGCTGGACCTGCACGTCGCGGGCGCCGGACACACCGGCCAGGATCGCGCCGACGCGCTGCCCGGTGTCGAGGAGCTGGTCCATGTCATCGCCGTAGATCTTGATCACCACGTCGGCGCGGGAGCCGACGCCCTCGATGAGCTCCATCATGCGGAACTTGATGGGTTGGGAGAAACTGGCGACGACTCCGGGAAAAGCGTCCAATTTGCGGTCCATCTCGGCGATCAGGTCCTCCCTGTCCAGTCCGGCGCGCCACTGGTCGCGTGGCTTGAGGAAGGCGTAGGTGTCCACCAGCTCCGGTCCCATGGGGTCCGTGGCGATCTCGGGCCTGCCGATGCGGCTGACCACGGTGGCGACCTCGGGGAGCTCCTTCAGGTCGCGCTCGATCAGGGTCGTCTGGCGGATGGACTCCGACAGGGAGATGCTCTTCATGCGCGCGTGGTTGATGGCGACGGCGCCCTCGTCGAGGTCGGGCAGGAACTCGGAGCCCAGCAGCGGGAAGAGGGCGACGCAGGCGCCCACCAGGAGCGCGGCGATGGCGCTGGTGGCGCGTGGATGCGCGACGGCGCGCTCGAGCAGCCGCCGGTAGCGGCTGCCCAGGGCGGTGACGAGAGGATTGCGCTCGCCGCGGGCACTGGGACGCAGGAACATGGCGCACAGTGCCGGTATTAGGGTGAGGCTGAGGACCAGGGCCCCGGCCAGCGCCATCAGCACGGCGAGGGCCATGGGCCGGAACATCTTCCCCTCTATCCCCGAGAGCGTGAGTATGGGCACGTAGGCGCACATGATGATGAGCATGCCGAACAGGGCCGGCCGGTAAATCTCGATGGTGGCGTCGCGCACGATGGCGACGCGCTCCTCGTCAGTCGGCTCGCGGCCCAGCTCCTCGCGCCTCAGCGCCAGCCGGCGCACGCAGCTCTCGACGATGATGACGGCGCCGTCGACGATCAGGCCGAAGTCGATGGCGCCCAGGCTCATCAAGTTCGCCGACACGTCAAACCAGGCCATCCC
>CAZVZW010000213.1:0-1930 GCA_964631365.1 uncultured Chloroflexota bacterium
TTCCAACCTCTTCCCGCCCGACATCGGCGGGCCGGCCACCCACATCTCACGGCTTGCCGGTGATCTTTTCGCCCGCGGACATCGCGTCCGCGTCATCGTCGCCGCTGAGGACCCGCGCGTCCATGGCGATGAGCCCTATCCGGTCCGGCGAGTCTCGCGTCGCCTACCGGTGCCGCTGCGCTTTGCCCTGGCCTTCGTCTGGACCTGGCTCGCCGCGCTCTTCGCCGACGTCGTCTACATCAATGGTCTGGAGCTCCCCGCCACCGCCGCCGCCCGCTGCGCCTTTCGACCGGCCATCCTCAAGATTGTCGGCGACTTCTCCTGGGAGTACGCCATCCGTCACCGCTGGATCGACGATGGTATCGATCCCTACCAGACCCGGCGGTATCCGCTTCGCGTCGAGCTGGTCCGTTTCGCCCAACGGCTCTACTGCCGTCTCGCCGGTCGCATCGTCGTTCCCAGCCGCTACCTGCGCGGTCTCGTACAGGGCTGGGGCGTCCCGGTGGAGCGCATCCATGTCGTCAACAACGCCCTCGTCCGCCGGCCGCGAGTCATTCACGCCGCCGAGGACCTGCGCCGGCAGCTTGATTTCAGCGGCCCCATCGTCCTCACCGTGGCCCGCCTCTATCCCTGGAAGCAGATCGACGACCTCATCCGCATGTCGCTCGACTTCTCCGGCGATGCCCGCTTGGTGATTGTCGGCGACGGACCCGAGCGCGCCGCCCTCGAGCGCCTCGCCGCCGATCTCGATGCCCCGGCCACCTTCGTCGGCGCCGTCGACCAGCAGGACGTCTTCAGCTACCTCAAGGCCGCCGACCTGTTTGTGCTCAACACCCGCTATGAGGGCATGTCGCACGTCCTCCTCGAAGCCCGCTGGGCTGGCGTTCCGATCGTCACCACCGATGTTGGCGGCAATCTCGAGATCCTCGAGTCCGACCACGACGCGCTGCTGGTTCCCTACGGCGACTACCCAGCCATGACCGCCGCCATCAACCGGATCCTCACCGATCCCGTCCTGGCCACTCGCCTCGGTGACGCCGCCCGCACCGACCTCGATCACTACACCTGGAACCGTCAGGTGGACGAGACGCTCCATCTGCTGCGGACCCCCGCCGGCTGACCCGTGCCCGCCATCCGCCCGCCCCGCCTCGCTCCGGCGGCGCCCTGCCGTAGATCCGCTCGATGATCGACTTCCTCCTGCGCGGTTTCCGGCCCACTCCCCATATCGACCGCGCGCTGCTGGCGGCCCCGGCCCGCACCGGCGTCCTCATTGGCCTGCTGGCCGGACTCAACGTCGCCGCGGTTGTCTGGGCACTCGTCCTCGCCGTCGCCACCATCGTCGGCTTCGGCACCCCGTCCGGTAATTTCCGGGCCACGCTCGACGCCACCTGGCCCCTGTCCCCGGTCATGGTCCTCGCTGCCGGTCTCGCCGCTCTCGCCCGCCGTCATTTTCTCGGCCGGCATCCCCGCTGGGGACAGGTCGGCGCCGGCCTGACGGTGCTGGCAGTCTTTCTTTTGCTCGTGCTCCCCTGGGCCTTTCGCCAGCGCCTTGTCCAGGGCGACCTCCTCACCCGCGAGCCCGTCTACACCACCCCCGGCACCCTCTTCCGAGCCACCGAGGTCGACGGCTGGCTCCTGTTCTGGTTCGGCCTCCTCACCCTCGGCAGCGCGCTCATCTTCACCGTCCTCATCCGCGGGGTCTTTGACTACGGCTTCGCCCGCCTGCGGGGAGTCGCTCCCGACGTGATTGAAGTCGCCGCCCCCGACCCGGGCGACTTTCAGCGCCAGCAGACCGACCTCGGACAACTCAAACTCGAGATCGCCGAACTTCGCGCCCGCCCCACTCGCCACGTCACCATTGACCCGGTTATCAGTCGCACCCATGTCATCGATCGCGAAGTCGATCGCGCCGTACCCCGCTGGATGGAAC
>CAZVZW010000214.1:0-1906 GCA_964631365.1 uncultured Chloroflexota bacterium
GTCGTCCACCTTCAGCATCTCGTCCAGGTTCTCGACCGCGATCACATCCTCGATCATCACCACCAGCAGCGACTGATCGTTCGCCTGCGCCACGAAATCGTCCACTCCGTACGACTGTCTTCCGGAGAAGAACCCGCGATGCCCGATCGGGTGGAACTTCGCCGCCTCCACCACTTCCCGCGCGTCATCGGCGGTGTTCACATGCGGCACCACGATCCCGGTCGCGCCCACGTCCAGGGTCCGGTAGATGACGCCCGGCTCGATCCGGTTCACCCGTACCAGCGAGGCCATGCCCCACAGATCGCAGGCCCGCGACAGATCCGGGATGTCGCCGTAGTCCACGTCGCCGTGCTCCGCCTCCAGCCACACCGCGTCGAATCCCAGCGGTCCCACCAGGTCCACCATGCTTGCCGACATCGGCCCGCCCTGGACGCACCTCACGGTGCCGCCGTTGGCCAGTTTCTCCTTCGCCCGGTTCGGTCGGATGTCGCCCATGTCGTGCGTCCCCCTTAGTTTTCAGAGCTCGCCCACTATAACGGTGGAGGCGATGTACCTTTTCCGGGCGCCCTTCCAATTACAATGTCGGGACCAATTCCACCGGGGAGGGAATCATGGCCGCACCCAGTTCGCAGGAGCGCGTCCTGCTCGCCATCGAGCATCGCGAGTCCGACCGCGTCCCGCTCGACCTCGGTGCCACCAACGTCACCGGCATGCATGCCAACACGGTCTACGCGCTTCGCCAGGCGCTGAGCCTCGACCCGCCCGGCACCCCGGTCAAGGTCGTCGAGCCGTACCAGATCCTCGGTGAGATCAAGCCCGATCTTCTCGACGCCCTCGAGGTCGACGTTGTCCAACTACCTTCGCCGCGCACCATGTTCGGCTTCCCCAACGAGAACTGGCGAGAGTGGCAAACTCCGCAGGGCTTCCCGGTGCTGGTGCCGGAAAGCTTCAACACCGACACCGAGCCCGGCGGTGACGTCTTCATGTACCCCCAGGGCGACAAGTCCGCCCCGCCCAGCGGTCACCTGCCGGCCGACGGTTGGTACTTCGACGCCATCATCCGCCAGCCGCCCATCGACGAAGACACCCTCGAGCCCGAGGATAACCTGGAGGAGTTCCCGCTCGTCAGCCAGGCCGACCTCGACTTCTACGAGCGCGAGGCCGCCCGCGTCCGCTCGGGCTCCGACCGCGCCGTCGTCGGCGGCTTCGGCGGCACCGCCTTCGGAGACATCGCCTACGTGCCCGGAATCCAGCTCAAGCATCCCCGCGGTATCCGCGATGTTGAGGAGTGGTACGTCAGCACCCTCTCGCGCCGCGACTACGTCTACGAGGTCTTCGACCGCCAGTGCGATATCGCGCTCACCAACCTCGCCCGCATCCACGCCGTCATCGGCGACCGCATCGACGTCCTCTTCGTTTCCGGCACCGACTTCGGCATGCAGACCGGTTCCATGATCTCGCCGGACCACTACCGCGAGCTCTTCCAGCCGTTCCACATCCGGGTCAACGACTGGATCCACGCGAACACCACCTGGAAGTCCTTTATTCACTCCTGCGGATCGGTCGCCAATCTGCTCGAAGGGTTTATCGAGTCCGGCTTTGACATCTTCAACCCGGTCCAGGTCTCGGCCACCGACATGGGCGCGGAGAGTCTCAAAGCGCGCTTCGGTGGCCGTATCGCCTTCTGGGGCGGCGGCGTCGATACCCAGCACACGTTGCCGTTCGGGACTCCCGATGAAGTCCGCGCCGAGACCCGTGAGCGCCTGCGCACCTTCGGCGCCGGCGGCGGCTTCATCTTCAACCCGGTCCACAACATCCAGCCCAACACCCCGGTCGAGAACGTGCTGGCGTTGTACGAGAGCGTCCGCGACTTCCGCGCCTACCCGGTCACCTGAGTCCGTCGGAC
>CAZVZW010000215.1:0-1864 GCA_964631365.1 uncultured Chloroflexota bacterium
CCAGGTAGTGCGCCGTCATCCCCTGCAACATCACCGCCGCGGCGTCGCGATTACTCACCCCGTCCGGGACCTTGATCAGAATCGCCGCCGGCACCAGGTTGTACTCGGCATACGAGCCCGGCGTCATCGCGTAGGCCACGCCGTCACCCACCGCGAAGCCAGTCACCTCGGGACCCACCGCCACCACCGTCCCGCCACCCTCCATACCCAGCGTGAACGGCAACTCGATCGGGTACAGACCGGCCCGCTGGTAGGTGTCGATGAAGTTCAGACCGGCCGCTTCGATCTTCACCAGCACCTCGCCGGCGCCCGGTACCGGCTGGTCGATATCGACCAGCGTCAACTTCTCGGGCCCGCCCAGTTCCGTGATCTGAATCGCCTTCATGAAGTCCCCGCGTCTCTGTGGCATCGCTATCGTTACTTGAAATAAGAGTTCTCAGGATACGCCCACCGGCCGGCCAGACAAAAAACCGCCCGTGCGATCCGAACCGGCGACCGCACCTGTGGGACAATGAATTCAGCCCGACCCTGGGGGGAGCGGGCCACCCATCACGGAGGCAAGATGGCCGCAGCCGAGCAGACGCAACCGGGCGCCGCCCGCAGACCCCGTCCCGAGTGGGACGAATACTTTATGAACCTGGCCCGAGAGGTTGCCCGACGCAGCAACTGCCAGCGCCGCCACGTTGGCGCCATCGCAGTCAAGAACCGCACCATCATCAGCACCGGCTACAACGGCACTCCGTTCGGCGTCACCAATTGCGACGAAGACGGCTGCCCGCGTTGCGCCGGCGAAACCCCGCCCGGCCAGGGCTACGACACCTGCCTGTGCGTCCACGCCGAGCAAAACGCCATCGCCCTGGCCGCCCGCCACGGCACCTCCACCGAAGGCGCGGTCATCTACTCGACGCTGCGCCCCTGCTTCGGTTGCGTAAAAGAGATGATCCAGGCCGGCATCGGCGAAGTCGTTTATGAAGAAGACATCGGCTACGACGCCGAACTCGAGCCCGTCTATTCCGCGCTCGTCCAGGAAGCCGGCCTCCGCATCCGCCAGCACTCCTGAGCCGACCCCGGTCGCGATTCGGGTGGGAGGGTACCCCCCCGGCGCAGTAGCCTCGGGGGTTACCAGTGAGATTCAGCGCGGCCCTGGCCGGGGTTCCCGCGAGCCTTCATTTAGCCGCACTGGCGGTGCCGAATGAAACCGCGACCCGCTGCGCCGCCGAGGAGGAATCAGGACTTTGGACGTACTCGAAGCTATTCAGACCCGCCGCAGCGTCAATCGCATGACCGACGACGCCCCGCCCCGCGCCGACATCGAGGAGTTGATCCAGGCCGCCGTCATGGCCCCTAACCACGGCTTCACCCAGCCCTGGGGCTTTCACGTGGTCACCGGCGATGAGCGCGGCAAGATCAGCGATCAACTGGCCGAGGCCAACGCCGCCCGCGTGGACACCTCCACCCCCGAGGGCAAGCAACGCGTCAACCGCGCCCGCAACCTCTTTCGTCAGGCCCCAGTCACTATCGTTGTCACCTCCACCCGCAGCGAAGACAAAGAAAACGAACAGGAGGACTTCGCCGCCACCTGGATGGCCGTCCAGAATCTCACCCTCGCCGCCTGGGGCAAAGGAATCGCCACTAAGCTCCGCACCCCACCCGCCCTCCGAAGTCCTGTGCTGCGCAAGGCTCTAGGACTCGATGACGACCAGCATATCCTAGGCCTCTTGGCCGTCGGCTACCCCGGCCAGAACGCCGTGCCACCGCCACGAGAGCGCGACGCCGACACCACCACCTGGCTCGGTTGGAGCTAGCCTCCGTACCCGCTTCAGCATCCTGACGGAATCAAGGTGTTGAGCCCGCGGCGCAGGAT
>CAZVZW010000216.1:0-1851 GCA_964631365.1 uncultured Chloroflexota bacterium
GGTGGCGGGGCAGGTCAAAGCGGCCGGGAGCGATAGCTTCACCGGGGAGGTGGACGTCACGGAGCGGGAATCGGTGGAGGCGTTCTGCAAGGGGCTGGTGGAGCACTACAGCCGGGTGGACATCCTGGTCAACAACGCCGGCGGGGGACTAGAACAGAGCGTGGTGGCGGAGGCGGACGCGGATCTCTGGCGACGAACGGTGGAGGTGAATCTGTTCGGGACTTTCCTGTTCACACGGACGCTGCTGAAGCACATTTCCGACGGCGGCAAGATCATCAATGTGTCGTCGGGCATGGGACTGAAGGCCCGGATGCAGGCCAGCGCCTACAACGTGGCGAAGGCCGGCGTGCACATGTTCACCGAGTGCCTGGCGAACGAGCTGTGGCCGCGCCGGATCGATGTGAACAACCTGGTGCCGGGCCCGGTGGCGACGAGTACGTTCAACCGCGACGATCCGGCCAATCGCACGCCGACCGAGGACATCCTGGCGAAGTTCGCCGACGCGCCGCCGGCGCATTTCCCGGAGTTCGAGCGTGTAAAGCACCCGGACGAAGTGGGCGAACTGGCGCTCTGGATTGCCCTGCGACCCGAAGGCGGACCGACCGGGCAGACGTTCTCGCTGGCGCGACGCCCGCTGTAATCCATGAAGGAACTAGCTATGGCCGAAGGAAGTCTTGCCGGTCAGGTGGCAGTGGTCACCGGGGCGGGGCGGGGAGTGGGCCGGGCGATGGCGCGGCTGTTCGCGGCCGAGGGCGCCGACCTGGCGATCTGCGCGCGGACGGCGACGCAGCTCGAGTCGGTGGCGGAGGAATTGCGCGCCGGCGGCGCAAGAGTGGTCTCCAGGACCGTCGATATTACGGAGTGGGAGCAGGTGGAGGCGTTCGCGAACGAAGTAGCCGGCGAGTTGGGCCCGGTGAACGTGCTGATCAACAACGCGGCGGCAGGCGCGGACCTGGACAACATCGCCGATTCGGACGCGCCGGCCTGGGCGAAGACCGCGATCACCAACGTGATCGGCCCCTATTTCGTGAGCCGGGGGTTCATCCCGCACCTGGAGGATGGGGCCCGGATCGTGAATTTCGGATCGGGGAACGGGCAGGTACCGGTGGCGGGACGCTCGGCCTACGGGGTGGGCAAGGCGGGGCTGGCGATGCTCACGAAGTGCATGGCGCTGGAACTGTGGGAGCGTGGGGTCGAGGTGAATGAGTTCATCCCGGGCCCGACCGCAACAGTGATGCTGCCGTGGGCGATGCACCTGGATGACGAGGACGAGATCGCGCGGCAGTTCGCTGACCGGCCTTCGCCGGAAAATCCGAGCGAACGGGCCAAGACGCCAATAGAAGCAGCTGAGCACGTGCTGTGGATGGTGACGAGGCCGCCGGGCGGACCGACGGGGCAGCTCTATTCCTTGATGCGCCGGCCGATCTAAGCACCCCTCGTCTGAGCGAGGCCGGGTGCCGCCCGACCGGGCGAACTAGCGGGTGGAGCCGCCGATGCAGTGGTGGCAGTTGTCATAGCCTTCGCTTCTGGCCTGCGCGAGCGTGACCGGTGAAAAGGTAACCGCCTGGTCGTTTTGAGCGATCGCGGCGATCTGACACTGCGACTCTCTAGTCAGTTCGTGAACTTCGGTCGTGTCGGTATTGCCAAGGAATTGATTCCCTACGAGCCGTGCGCTTATCGAAGTAGCCATCAGCCAATCCTCTTGCTGATGCTGCCTATTTCTGCCCCCTTTCACACCCAAGCCCCACGCGCCTTTTGTGACGACCTGACTCTTACGTAGCCGTCCGCAGACGGACCCCACAGGGCAAGACACGGCCCTTCTGGCTATTGACACTGCCCCGGGCCCTGACG
>CAZVZW010000217.1:0-1841 GCA_964631365.1 uncultured Chloroflexota bacterium
CATTTATGAGACACTCGCTGGGCTGCTCGGAGTCGCGAAAGGCGTGGGGATGCTGTGTGATATCAGGCGGTTTGTGGGGATTTTGACGGCGAGTCCGTGGCTTCTTACGGGGTCGACCATGCTGCTCTTGCGATCGATATGCCGTGATATCTCGGTCTTCGGCGCCACCTTGCTGGCTGCCGCGCTGCTCGTCACCTCGGCGTCGCCAGCGCTCGCCGACTGCGATGTCCCCAGCGTAGAGGGCGCCTCGGTTTCGGGTTGCACCGAGGGAGGGACTGCGAGCTCCGGAGCGACCTGCACCTGGGCGGCGGAGCCCGGCTACACGTGCAGCGACATCGGCAGCCAGACGTGCTTGCACTTCGTGACGTCTTGGTCCCCATCTGCCGCGCCCAGTTGCTGCGCCAACTTGCCCGACACCGACGGCGATGGCGTGGGCGATGCCTGCGATGACGACTTCGTCGATTTCTCCGATTGTGCAACCCATACCATCGCGGACGGAGACCTCAGCTACGAGGGCTTCGACATTGTGGTCTCCTGCGCGACGCTCGAGATCGAAGGCGATCACACGTTTCGCAGCCTCTCGGTGGAAGGTGCGTCGGGTGGGACGGTGACTTCCCACACGAGCCACGTGACGCTGACGGCGAGCATGACGGTCGAAGCGGGTGCGAAGATCGACGCCAGCGGGAAGGGCTACGCCTCGGCGTCGGGTCTGGGTGCGGGTACGTCCCATTCCGTGAGTGGCGGGGGCGGCGGCCACGGCGGCGACGGGGGCCATAGTTCACAGGGTGTTCCGGGCGGCGGCGGTTATGGCGATGCCACGGCACCCACGACGCTGGGCAGCGGTGGAGGGAATGCGGCAAGTAGCGCTAGCACTCCCGGCGGTGCCGGCGGCGGCGCGATCTGGATCACGGCGCCGAGCCTGGTGCTCGAAGGCGAACTCCGTGCCGAGGGTGCGCCGGGCGTTATCGCGTCAGCAGGCCGCGCCAGCGGTGGCGGTGCCGGGGGGAGCGTGTTTCTCGAAGTCGACAGTCTCTCGGGTGCGGGCTTGATCTCGGCCGAGGGCGGCGACGGGGGAAATAACACTAATAACAAGGGCGGCGGCGGTGGTGGCGGCCGCATCGCGATCGTCTACGACACGAACACGTTCGCAGGCACCGTCCGGGCGTGTGGTGGAGTCGGGCCTTCGGGCGCCCAAGAGGGTGGGGCCGGTGTGATCTACCGTAAAGACAATGCCCAGCCGGATGGTCACTTCCTGCTGGAGAACTGTGATCAGAGCAACTCGGCGAGCACTTCGCTGACGCTTCCGAGTGAGACGGCGGTGCTGGAGGTCTCGGGCGGGGCGCAGTTGGTGCTTCCGGCGGCGACACAACTGGCGGGCGACCGGACATTTGGCGACGGGAGCGATACCACGACGAGCACGATCACCGGGCTTTTGGGGGTGGGCGGCAACCTCTCGGTGGCGGCCGGTGCGAGCGTGGTCTTCACGGACCTCACCACGGTGGGGGGCGGTTTCGCGGTGTTGGATGGCGCCGACGCCCAGGTGCTGGACCTCGGGAGCGTGACGGGCGACGTGGCGGTGGGGGACAACGCGGCGTTGGTGCTAGGCGGAGTCACCGGGACCCAAAGCCTCGGAGCGAACGTGGTTGTGGGAGCCGGTGCGGGTCTCACGCTGGGCGGTGCGGTGACGGTGACGGGCGACGTGTCGCTGGATGAGGCCGGCGGCCAACTCGTGACGCCGGCGGGCGAAGCCCTGGATCTCACGGTGGGGGGTGGGGTCACGGTGCCGGCGGGTGCGAAGATCGACGCCAGCGGGAAGGGCTACGCCTCGGCGTCGGGTCTGG
>CAZVZW010000218.1:0-1823 GCA_964631365.1 uncultured Chloroflexota bacterium
CCCCCACACATCCCAGCCCACGATGGCGAGTTGCACGGCCGAGGCGCGACGCCGCAGCGTCGCCACCGCATCGATGGCACGCTCGATCTTCTTGTATGGCGTGATTGCGCCCAACACGAGAAACACCGGCAGATCGCACTCGACCCCGGCTACAGGTGCATCAAGATGCGCATCCGAAGTGAATTCGTCGGAGGGAGCCAGGGGGACCACGTCGATCCGTTCTGCGGGTACGCCGGCTCGGTCGGACGCGATCCGGCGCAGAGACTGAGATACGGAGACCCCACGGCGGGCCCTGCGCAAGGAACGGTCGTTCGAGCCGTGGTAGTAGGCATACCGCAGGTGCAGGCGGAGACTCTGGCTCCAACCGACGGTGGCCGGTGTGCAGAACTCGTGGAACCGGTAGTAGAGCTCGTTCTGCAGGAGCGAGACGCCGGGGCAGGGCAGGGCAGGTGGAAGAACCTGATTGACGCCGAGGAATATGTCGATCCGGTGCCGGCGGAGAAGCCGAGGCAGGACCAGCGTCTCGTAGGCGACGCGCGCCATCGGTGTCGCCAGAGGCGTGTCGGCGGTGTGCAGTTCCGCAGCGACGTCCGGAGTCTCAAAGATCCTGCGATTGTGCCGGTCGGTGTAGACGACCAGCTCCAGCCCTGGGGTCACGGCGGGAAGATAACGCACAAGGTGCCGTAAGACGGTCTCGCCGCCGCCCGTCGCACCGGGCTTAACCGACAGTCCGCTCAAGGCCACCCTCACGTCGGCCCAGACCGCGCGGCGATTACCTCCCGGTAGACCGTCAGGGTCTTCTCAGCGATGGCCCGATAGCCAAACTGCTGTGCCCAACGGAGGGCCTCTCGCCCCATGCGGGCGCGCAACTCGTCGTCGTCCACCAATCGCCGGATCGTCGCCGCCAACGCCTCCGGGTCGGCGGGCGGCACGACAAAACCCGTTTCGCCATCTCGGTTCACCCACGAGGTCCCGGTCCCCAACTCGGTGGAGACCACCGGCTTGCCGCAGGCCATGGCTTCGATCTGCACCGCACCGAAGGCCTCAGCACGCGCAATGGATGGCAACACGAAGCACTCGCAGGTCTGGTAGAGCTCGCGCAGTTCCGGCTCGGGGATCTTGCCCGTGAAGAACACCCGCTCGGCAGCGGATCCCTGCTGCGCCCGCGCCTCAAGGGGGCCTCGCTCCCGCCCGCTACCGACAATTACCAGGGAAAGGTCAGGTATCCTGGCGATGGCATCGATCAGGTGCTGGAGGCCCTTGTAGTAGACCAACCGCCCCACGAACAGCACGAACCGACCATAGCGCTGGCGCAGCCGGCCCTCGAGATCCGGCGACCGTTCCGCCGACAGCCACTCAAGATCTGCCGGCAAAGGGATCACGGTGCAGCGACTTTTCTCCCGTGCCAGGAACGGCGAGGACGCAACGTAGTTGTCGGAGGTTGGGATGATGCGGCCCATTCTGCTCAGCAGCCGGTGCACAAAGGGGCTGTAGGCCCAAAGGGCGGCTCGCTGGCGGTAGACGTCGCAGTGGTAGGTCAGCACTGTCGGCAGCTTGTGGGACAGTGCCGCGTAGGCGATCTCTCCGAGAGGATTCGGGAAATTCAGATGGACGATATCGCAGTCGGCCGCCAGATGGCGCGTCAGCGACAGCATACCGGGCGCCAACGCAACGCCGTATACCTTCCCGAAGCTGCCGGCACGATGAACTCTGACACCGTCCACGGACTCCGTTGTGGTCTTCGTGCCACTGTCTTCAGCCGCGGCGACGACCTCCACGTCCACGCCCAGTTCCACCAGGCCGGCACACAGTAACTGGCTGTA
>CAZVZW010000219.1:0-1823 GCA_964631365.1 uncultured Chloroflexota bacterium
TGCAGGAACTTATCCAGTGGGGTAACCACATTGCCACCCCAGAGCGACTCAAGCTCTTCGCGCTTGTCCGGGGCCGGTTCGCGGGGGTCAAACAGCACCACTCCTTCCCGCGTGAAGAGCGCGTAGGAATCGTCGTGGCCTCATTTCGAGAACGGCTCGGTCCAGTAGGTGTACCTGTTCCAGCGGACCAGCACCGGGGCTTCGCGAGTGCCGATCTCGATATGGATTGTGGTCCCTTCGGGACTCTTGTTTGGGACTGAGTTCAGGCGAATCTCTTTCGGCTTTCGTTTGAGACTTCGTGGCCGGGCTACTCGTGGACCCGACGCTCGGCGGTTGCCTCGATGGCTTTGATGACGCGCCAGAGCGTCCGGTGCAGCGGGGTGGGGACGCCCAGGCGGTCGCCCTCGTCGGCGATCGCCCCGGAGATGGCGTCGATCTCGGTGGGGCGCCCGCGCATGGCGTCCAGCAGGGTGCCGGAACTCATGTCGCTGGTCGCGCGGGTGGTCTGTTCGAAGCGCTCGTGGGGATCGAAGGCCAGTTCGATCCCGCGGGCTTCGGCGACGGCGACCGTCTCCGCGATGGCCTGACGCGATAGCTCGCGGGCCTCCTCAAATTCAGAAAGCGCGCCGTTGGGCACCCGCAGGACCGTGGCGACGGGATGTATGCCCGACGCCATCGCCAGCTTGCCCCACAGCAGGCCCTCGACCTCGCGCTGCTCGCGGACCTCGGTGTTGATGCCCCCTTTGGTCAGCAGCTCGGCCAGGCGCTCAAGACGCTCGCGGGTATCGTCGCCGGCCGCCAGGTAGGTGGTGCCGGAACCCATATCGGCCACCCGGCCCGGCTCTAGGAACGTGGCGCCCTCGAAGGTGACCCCCAGCACGCAGCGAGCTTCGCCGAAGTGCCGGGCCATCGTCTCAATGCTTCCCAACCCGTTCTGCAACGTGATCGCCAGCGCGTCCTCGCGCAGGTAGGGCGCGATCCGGCGCACCGCCATCTCCGTGTCGTAGGTCTTGACGGTGACGAAGACAAACTCCGCCGGGGCCGGTTCGAACGGATCGGTGCTGGCGCGGATCGGGACCGTCTGCTCGGCGTCGCCCTTAACTATCGTCAGCCCATGATTACGCGCCGCGGCGGCGTGGTGCGGGTTGCGGGCGATCAGCCACGCGTCAGCGCCGGCCGCCGCCAGCTTTCCGCCGAACTTGGAACCGAGCCCGCCCGCGCCCAGGATCGTGGCGGTCAGCGGGGCGGAGTCGGTCATGGAATCCTCGGTTCGCCGGCGAACTCTGCGTCGGCGTCAGAATACCGCGAATGGACGGCCGCGTTTCTGGGGTTTGCCGCCGGCCGCGACGCGCCGACGGAAGCCATCCCGCCACCCACTAACCGATAGCAGCGTCCCTGCTCGCCCCGGCGTGGTTAGGTTCGACCGAAGGGCGGGAATCGGGGAGCGGCGATCTAGAACAAGAACTTCCGGAGGACGCGATGGCGAAGGTGATCGGACTGCACGTCAAGAGCAAGGAAGCCGGCGGGCTGCGCCTGCCCAAGCTGCCCGTCGACTCCGCGCGGGTGACGACCGACGGCATGGAAGGCGACTACAACCGCCACCGCCACGAGAGCGACAACGACAACCCGGACCGCGCCCTGCTGATCTTCCCCGTCGAAACCATGCGGGCGCTAAATGAAGAGGGCTGGCCCGTAGAGCCCGGCGACCTGGGCGAGAACGTGACCACCGAGGGCATGGTCAACGCCGACTTCGGTGTGGGCGTCCGCCTGCGCCTCGGAGACGTCCTGGCCGAAGTCGCCGAGAACGACATGCCCTGCAAGAT
>CAZVZW010000220.1:0-1820 GCA_964631365.1 uncultured Chloroflexota bacterium
GCGGCAGCGAGCAAATGGACTACAACGCCATTCCCGCCGCCACGTTCTCCCATCCCGAGATTGCCAGTGTCGGCCTTACCGAAGAGCAGGCGACCGCCGTGCACGGCGGCGCGCTGGTCGGGCGGTTCAGTTACATGGCCAGCGGCCGGGCGCGCAGCTACGGCGATACCGAGGGCCTGCTCAAGGTCGTCGCCGAGCCCCGCTACCAGGCGGTGGTCGGGATGCACATCATCGGCACCGCAGCCTCCGAGATGATCGCCGAGGGCGCCCTGGCGATCCACCTCGAGGCCACCCTCGACGATCTCCGCCACGTCGTGCATGCCCATCCGACCTTCCCCGAGCTATCCGGGGAGGCCGCCTGGGAGGCCATTGGGCAACCGCTCAACACCCTCGCCCGGAAATAACTGCTCTCCGACCCGACCCCGCCCCGCGCCCGACTCAGCCGGTGGGCAACGTGCCCTCGTAGATGTAGATCACCGAATTGCCGTAAACATCCGTGACCACCACCGTCCCCGGATGCGACGTGTCCTCGCCGCACGGCGGGTGCGGGTGGGTCCAGGTCGCGGTGGTCCCGACGCCGGCGAACGTCCCGGTGAGCAACTGCCCCAGGTCGCTGCTACCGCACGCCGTCAACACAGCCAGCCCAATAGTCGCTAGCAATAGTAGCAACAAGCGCCTGTACAAGATTCGCCCCCGAATCGTCTATTCTCCGACACTCGGACCCATCTGCAGTCCGGGCGTCATCCCGGTACTCAATACTAGCGCCGCCGGACTCCCCACCCACCGCCGGCTGATAGCAGCGCACTATACTCTGGCGGCAACCGGCGCGAGCGCGTGGATTGGGGATCAGATGGGTACCAGGCTTCAGGGCAAGGTCGTGGTGGTCACCAACGGATCGCGCGGCAGCGGCAGCGGGATCGCGGAGCGCATGGCCGGCGGGGCGCGAAGCCGGTGGTCGACTACCGTGCCGACCTCGCCACCGCGCCGGCAGTCGTCGACGGCGGGGCCTTCGTCATCTTCCAGTAGGAGCCGGTGCGTGCCGTCATCGGGACCCCGAATGGGCAAGACCGAATGAGAACCGCCGCGACGCTCTTTCTGTTGGCCGCCGCGATCTACGCGTTCTCCACCGGTGCCCACGCCTACAGCGTCGACGAAATCACCAACTACGCCTCTGCCCGGGCCTTTGTGCAGACCGGCACGCCCGATCTGCGATCACAAATCGACGTCCCCTTCCTCACCGGTCACCTGCTCAAGGTCGAGCATCCCGACGAGCCGCGCGTCACCGGCCGCTACGGACTCCTATCCTGGCTGGCCCTGGTCCCCGCCTACGCCATCGCTTCCGCCGTCAGCCCGGATCCGCAGCCGGTAGGCCCCGCCTTCCCCGAGGTCAACCACGTCCTGCCGCTGGTCGGCCTGCTCTTCAACCCGGTCATCGCGGCCGCCCTGGTTGCGCTCACCTACCTGCTGGCGCGGAACCTGGGCCTTTCCAGTGCAACCGGCCTCGCCGTTGCCGCGATCACCGGGTTGGCCAGCCCGGTTTGGGTCTACGCTAAAACCCTGTCGAGCATTCCGCTGGCGGCGGCCTTCCTGTTGGCAGCGCTGCTCGCTCTGACCGGGTGGCGCGGTGGGAGTGGCCGGCTCGCCGTGGTCCTATCCGGGCTCCTGGTGGGACTGGCCGCCGCCGCTCGACCCGAATACGCCATGTTTGCCCCGATCTTGCTGGTCGTCGCCCTTGCGTCCCGGCCCGGCCGGGGCCGCCTCGTCGCCGGCATCCTGTGGGCCCTCGCCTGGCTCGCCGTCGTCATCCCCGGCGTCGGCCT
>CAZVZW010000221.1:0-1795 GCA_964631365.1 uncultured Chloroflexota bacterium
CGTACCAGTGCACCGAGGGGTGGGCGGTGCGAGCGTAGATCTGCGGATCCCATTCGACAAGGCCGAATTTCGGCTCGTAGCCCACGGCCCACTTGTAGGTGTCCAGGCACGACCAGTACATGTAGCCGCGGATATCGAGTCCGTCGCGCAGGCAGTTGGCGAGTCCGCCGAGGGCGCCTTCCAGGTAATCGCGCCGGCGGTTGTCGTCGCCGGTGGCGATGCCATTCTCGGTGATATGGGCGGGTTTGCCGGTGATTTCGACGGCGTGGCGCAGACAGGCTTCGACGCAACCGGGCCAGTATCTCACCCCCTGTTGCGTGATTTCGGCGTCTTCCGGCGGCGGCAGGATACCTTCGGGGCCGACCCGCATGAAGGAGTATCACTGCACGCCGATGTAGTAGTGATCGGCGGCGGCACGGGAGGGCCCGGCAAAGGCGGTAGACGGGACCCGCTCCAGCACCCAGGCGTCGCTGTTCAGGTTGTCGCCCTCGTGCTGTTGGGCGCTGGTCACGGCGCCCCAGAGGAAGCCCTCGGGGAACTGGTGGGACTTGGACGGTCCGATCGCGGGGGGCAATTCTGGGACGATGATAGCGGGTCAGGAGAACTCGGATCAGCTGCATTGACCGGTCGGACGAGCTCGCGCAAACTGGGCGGACCCGCTCCAAATGACACGAATCGAGGTCTCGCGTGCCGAAGGTTTTGATGGGCCGGCTGACGGCGGAACTGTGGCTGCCGAATCTGTTGCACAAGTTCACCGACGCCGGCTGGGAGGTGGCGATCAGCACATCCGAGCCGCCGCTGACGGAGGAGATATTGCTGGCCGAGGTGGCCGGGGTCGACGCGGCGCTGGCGCACAACGCCGACGAGTGGACGGCCCGGGTGATGGACGCGGCGACCGACCTGAAGGTGATTGCGCGGACCGGGGTGGGATTCGAGCATGTGGACATCGACGCGGCCCGCGAGCGCGGGATCGTGGTGGCGACGACCCCGGGCTCGAACGCCGAGACGGTGGCCGACCTAACGTTCGCGATGATGCTGGCGCTGTCGCGCAAGCTAATCGCCAACGACGCGACTTTGAAACGTGGCGAGTGGGCGCCGATCCTAGCGAACAACGTGCACTTCAAGACGATCGGGGTGGTGGGGTTGGGTCGGATCGGCCGAGCGGTGGCGCAACGGGCGGCGGCGTTCGGCATGGACGTGCTGGGCTACGACCCGTTCGTGGAGCCATCCAGCGTGACCGAAGCCGAGGTGCGCGGGGTGTCGCTGGACGAGCTCTACGCGGAGAGCGACTTCGTGTCTCTGCACGTGCCGGCAACGGAGGAGACGACGAACATGGTGGACGCCAGGGTGCTGGCGGCGATGAAACCGAGCGCGTTCCTGATCAACACGGCGCGCGGCGCGCTGGTCGATGAGGCGGCGCTGGCGGCGGCGCTGCAATCCGGGGAGATCGCCGGGGCGGGACTGGACGTGTTCGCGACCGAGCCGGCGATCGATTCGCCGCTGATCGGGATGGTGAACGTGGTGGCCAGCCCGCACCTGGCCGGAAATACGAAAGAGACGATGGAGATCACCGGGGAGATGGCGGTGGACAACGCGCTGGCGGTGATCGCCGGCAACTGGCCCAACGAGGTGGTCGTGAACGGGGTGTATTCGGGGAAATGAGCCGGGCGGCTACGGGACGTTGTACGTGGCGGGATCGACGCTGCACATGACCTCGCTGGTGGGGGCGCTGGATTCATTCTCGTCGGCGGCGTCGAGCACGATCAGCGCGGCGGCGGTGTCCTCGGGCGGCAGC
>CAZVZW010000222.1:0-1771 GCA_964631365.1 uncultured Chloroflexota bacterium
ACGAACTCGCTGCCGTCGTAACGGGTCACGCCCCCCACCCCTCTGCCGAACCACAAATGCCCGCGCCGGTCCTGGCGGATGAAGGTGATCCAGTGGGGAGCTAGTCCGTCGTCGATTCTGAAGTCGACGAAGGACCTCCCGTCCCAGCGACTGACTCCGCCCGATGTGCCAAACCCCTACGTGCCAATATAGAGTGAGACACCTTCTCCTCCGAGTTTAGTGTAGTTTAGTAGGGCGGAGAGGAGCAGAGGAGATGATGGAGACCAAGAGCAGTGGCAATGGCGGCGTGTCGCTGGAGGCCCCGGAGCGGAGCGTAGGGGCCTGCAGCGAGGTGGTGCCGCCGGACCCCGAGGTGGCGGTGCAGGCTCGGCGTCGGCAGTTCAGTGCCGAATACAAGCTGAAGGTGCTGGAGGAAGCCGATGCCTGCCAGCAGCCGGGCGAGATTGCGGCGCTGCTACGTCGGGAGGGGTTGTACTCGTCGCACTTGACGACGTGGCGTCGGGCGCGGCGCCAGGGTTCGCTGCGGGCGCTGGCCCAGGAGCGCGGTCCCAAGGGGCGACGCCGGGACCCGGTGGCGCGGGAGAACGAACGACTGCGCCGGGAGAACGCCCGGCTACAGCAGCGGCTGGCGCAGGCGGAGACCGTCATTGCCGTCCAAAAAAAACTTTCCGACATGCTGGGGATCCCCCTGAACCCGCCGCCAAACGGAGACGACGAATGAGCGCCGCCGCCACCGCGTTGGCGCCGTCGGTCGGCATGGTGACGGCGTGCCGGGCATTGGGCCTGTCGCGCGCCTCGGTATACCGTCACCGCAAGCCCCTCGTCGCCGCGGCGCCCCGCCCGCGCGCGGCTCCCGCCCGGGCGCTGGCACCCTCGGAGCGCGAGCGCGTGCTGGCGACGCTGCACGAGGACCGCTTCGTCGATCGGGCCCCGGCCAGCGTCTATGCGATACTGTTGGAGGAGGACGCCTATCTGTGCTCCATCCGAACGATGTATCGCATCCTCGATGAAGCCTCCGAGGTCGCCGAACGCCGCCCGCAACGGCGGCACCCGCACCACGAAGCACCGCACCTGGTAGCCACCGCGCCCAACCAGATTTGGAGTTGGGATATCACGCGCCTGCCCGGTCCGTGCAAGTGGACCAGCTACGCCCTTTATGTGGTGCTCGATGTGTTCTCGCGCTACGTGGTGGCGTGGATGGTGGCCCGTCGCGAAACCGCTGCCCTGGCCAAGCGCTTGATCGGCAGCGCCTGCCAGAAGCAAGGTATCCAACCGGGCCAGATCACGCTGCACCAGGATCGTGGCGCGCCGATGAAAGCCAAGACGTTCACCCAGTTGCTGGTCGATCTGGACATCCTGGCCAGCTACAGCCGGCCCCGGGTCTCGGACGACAACCCCTATTCCGAAAGCCACTTCAAGACCTTCAAATACGCCCCGAGCTATCCGGGTCGATTCCGCGACCCGGCCGAAGCGCGGCAATACTGCCGCGCCTTCTTCCCCTTCTACAACACCCAGCACCGCCACAGCGGCCTCGGCCTGCTGACCCCAGAGGCGGTGCATCACGGCCGCGCCGATGAGATCCAGCAGGCGCGTCAGTGCACCCTCGATGCGGCCTACGCAGCCCACCCCGAGCGCTTCGTCGGCGGCCCACCCAAGCCGCCACAGATCCCCACCGAGGTGTGGATCAACCGACTGGAGAGAACCGTCGAATGTCCCCCCACGGGACCGTAAACTCACCCGCGAGGTGTCTCATTCTCCTTGACACGTTCCG
>CAZVZW010000223.1:0-1759 GCA_964631365.1 uncultured Chloroflexota bacterium
CAGAAATCCAGTGCGCCACCCATGCCCGAACGGCACTCGCCCAGAATGTTGCCGTTGCCGTCGCGCTGGGGCTCGACATACATCACCGCAGATACCTTGCTATTGCCGTCGACGTCGCCGTAGGCCGTAGCGGTGAAACCCAGCGTGCAGCTGCAGTTGGTGGAAGTGTTCGTGTGGTAGGAGTAATAGACCATGCCCTCGGGCGCCCAGCCCAGTTCGTCGAAAGCCGCCTCGGCTGAGTCATCCCACGGCATGGTGGAAGTGCCGAGGCCACCGTAAGACGACGAGTCCGGCCAGGGCAGCGCAGAATCGTAGAACGAGCCACGTGTCGCCTGGTAGCTCTTCTCGGCCACCGAAAGGGCCGCGAGGTTCGAGTAGGACTCGGCGCGGCGCGAACGGGCCTGATAGCTCAAGAATCCCGGGATCGCGATGGCCGCCAACACTCCGATGAGCGCCACGACGATCAGCAGTTCGACCAAGGTGAAGCCGTCCCGTGTCCGCATTCGCCGCATCCTGACTTCTCCCGGATGACCTCGAACCAGAATGACGCGCGGCGGGGAGGACCGGGCTCACACCCGGTCCTCCCCACTGGGTTCACTCGCGCGGCCCTAGAAGTGACTGTTGCCCGACTGCTGGGTGCAGGGACCCACCTCTTCGTCGCCCCCGAGGTTGGCGGCGGTGCACGTACCGAGGCCATTGGCGTGGTCCTTGCCATCCACGTCCCCAGTTGCGCCGGAGGCCTTGTGGTAACCCCAAAGCTGCGGAGTAGTATCGGCGTCGATATCCGCCGCCGCAGAGGCCATGTAACCGTCTTCGCCCGTGGCCGTCTCGACCGCGTAGTTGAAGAATACGTCACCCTCAGGTGACCATCCGACGATCGCGAAGCCCATGTCGGTAACCGCATCGGCGAAGGTCGTCTTGAGGTTGTTGTTGATTATTATGGGCGAAGGATCCGCCGAAACGTAGTAGCCGTATTCTGCGTAATACGACTCCTCGGCAGTGCGAATCGCGGCGAGGTTGGTCTTGCCCTCGCTCGACTTTGCCTTCAACTGGAAGCGCAGGAAGTTCGGAATGGCGATCGCTGCCAGGATCCCGATGATGGCGACCACGATCATCAGCTCGATGAGCGTGAAACCGCCGCGGCGGGCGTTGAGCTTCTTCATCTTTTCTCTCCTTGTGAAACTATTTGACCCGGCGGCTCAGCCGCCGGTCGAACGGCCGGGCACTACACCCGGCTTCTCGTTCGCAGGGAGCACAGAGCAACGTCCGTGCCAATCCTCGCCTTGCGTACTCTCGCCTCGGCAGAACCGCACTCCAACCTGAGCCCGGATCGGGAGATTCCGGGCTGACCGGGTGCGCGCGGGACGTCCGGGCGCGCCCGGCGCAAGTGACGCTTCGCGGCACTCCCGGTGACGTGGAGCGTCACCTTGACGGTCGTCTGACGGGGGCTAGGATCGGCGGCTCCCGCCTCGTGCTCCCATCGTCTAGCGGTTCAGGACGTGGCCCTCTCAAGGCCAAGACACGGGGTCGATTCCCGTTGGGAGCACCAGCACCCAACGAGAGGCGCTCCTTGCCCAATTTCGCCTTCGCCTTTCTAGACTGCGAGTTCGGGGGACTCGATCCGGACCTCCACGACATCACCGAGATCGCGGTGATCATCACCGATTACCGCCTGGTGGAGCTCGCGAGCCAGGAATGGAAGGTCCGGGCCCGCCACGACCGCGTGAGCGCCGAGGCAGCCCGGATCAGCGGCTGGACA
>CAZVZW010000224.1:0-1730 GCA_964631365.1 uncultured Chloroflexota bacterium
GGCGGCGGCGCACCGGGCGACGGGTGGCGCGGTGGCGGTGGAGCTTTGAACGGGCGCAACGAGCGGCTGCGACTGGGGGCGATCAGTTTCGATCACCCACACCAGTTCGGCTGGTTCCGGGCAGCGCGCGACCTGCCGATGGTGGAACTGGTGGCGGCGGCCGAGCCGGTGGCGGAGCAACGGGCGGCGGCCCGCGCGGCGTTGCCGGAGGGCGTGTCGCTGCTGGCAGACCCGGCGGAACTGCTGGCCCGCGACGACATCGACGCGGTGACGATCTGCTCGGCGAATGTTCATCACCGCGGGCAGGCCGAAGCGGCACTGCGCGCTGGCAAGCACGTGCTGCTGGAGAAGCCGATCGCCACCAACCTCGCGGACGCCACGGCGTTGCGGGCAACGGCGGCGGCCACCGGGCGCCACCTGGCTCCGGCCTACCCGTGCCGGTTCGATCGGCGGGCGGTGGACGCGAAGCGCCGGGTGGATGGTGGGCAGATCGGCCGCGTCCTGGCGATGCACGCCACCAATCACCTGCAGAAGACGCCGGAAGGTTGGTTCGTTGACCCGGAGCGATCGGGCGGCGGGACAATCATGGATCACATCGTGCACGGGATCGACCTGATGCGCTGGATTGGCGGGCGCGAAGTGGCCGAGATCTACGCCGAGATGGGTACGCTGGCGCGGCCGGAACTGCGGGTGGACGACGTGGCGATGCTGGTGATCACGTTCGAAGGTGGGGTGGTCGGCAGCTGTGACCCGAGCTGGGACCGGCCGCTCAGATCAACCGGCTGGGGCGACGTGTCCCTGCGAATCCTTGGCACCGAAGGCGCGCTGGAGTTCGACCTGACCGGCCAGTTCCTGACCCGCACGCTAGATGGCGAGGCGGGGGCGGGGGTGAAGAATGTGCAGTTCGGCGACAACATGAACGAGTTATTGATGAAGGAATTCGCAGAGGCGCTGCTGGACGGCCGGCCGCCGGCGGTGACCGACGTCGACGGCTGGTGCGGGGTGGCCTGCATCGAAGCCGCCTACGAATCGGCGCGGAGCCACCGGGCCGTAAAGGTGGCCGGGCTGCCGGGAGATTGACCGGCCGGCGGCGGCTGGCCGTAGAATGCGCGGACTCGACTCTGACCTTCGTCGCCGGCCCCAACCGCCCGGGAGCATGCTCTTGACCGAGAAGCGAAGATTCCGCATGGCGCCTAGCCCAACGGGCAGCATCCACATCGGCAACGCCCGCACGGCGCTGTACAACTACCTGCTGGCGCGGCAGAGCGGCGGCACCTTCGTGCTGCGCATCGAAGACACGTCGCGCGAGTGCAGCACGCCGGAGTTCGAGCAGGCGGTGCTGGACGGCCTCGGCTGGCTGGGGCTGAACTGGGACGAGGGCCCCAACGCCGGGGGCGACTACGGCCCCTACCGGCAGAGCGAGCGCCTGGAAACGCATAAGGAATGGCTACAGAAGCTGACCGCCGCCGGACACACTTACCGCTGCTTTTGCACCCGTGAGGAACTGGCCGCGGACCGCAAAGCGGCCCAGCAGGAAGGCCGCGCGCCGAAGTATTCCGGCAAGTGTCGCAACCTGGACGGCGCCGAGGTCGAGGCCCGGCTGAAAGCCGGCGAAGAGGCGGCGCTGCGCTTCCGGATCGAGCCGCGGCAGGTGGTCTTTGCGGACATGATCCTGGGCCAACTGGAAGAGGACGCGGGGCTGTGGGGCGACTTCATCATCGGCCGCTCCG
>CAZVZW010000225.1:0-1717 GCA_964631365.1 uncultured Chloroflexota bacterium
GCGGATCAGCACCGGGTCAGAGTAGTGCGCGTAGATCCCGAAATAGAGGTTGTTGGCATCGTTGGCGACGAAGACCTCCGTCTTTTCGGTTGCCGGCGCGCCGTCGAGCGGCTGCTGCTGCACGAACTCGGTGATGCGTGTCGCTTCCTGCCAGACCGCGTCGTCGAGCCGGCCGTCGACGCGCGGTGGCCTCGATGTCCGGGTGGTGCTGACGCTCGGTCGGCCGGTTGCGATGCCAAATCCACCGCGGCCGGCTCGCCCGCCCGGAGTGGGCTCGGCCGGGACGACGCGGCTGGGCGCATCCGTTCCGGCGGCGGTGAATTCGCCAGCCGGGGGGAGCTGGACGCCGGCGCTGGTGGCCGGCGGTGTGGGCGGCGCCGCGCTCGCACCACGCCCGGGCCGCCGCGCCACGCGAGGCGCCGAGCCAGTCAGGTCGAGGTCGGCAACGAGCGCGGCCACGATACGGTCTTGCAAGGCGAAGATGTCGTCCAGCGCGCCGTCCACTTTCGCCGCCCGCAACACCACTCCAGAGGCGACTTCGACAACCCGCGCGGTAATGCGCAGGTGATCCCCGAGTCGCTGATAGGCCCCCGAGACGACCCAGCTCGCCCCCAGTTGCCGGCCCAGCCGCGTCGCGGATCCGTAGTCGGCCGTTGCGCCCGCGTCTGCTCCCACCAGCGTGCGCCCGACCACCGGCAGCCCCCGTGCCTGCAGCTCGGCCCGCACGGTCTCGGCGATCCCGTCACCGATCCACTCATCCGAGGACGCTCTGGAGATGTTGGAGAAGGGCACCACGGCTACGACATCGGCAGGTTCCGGAGCGACGACCGCCGACTGCGCGTGGGGCGCTGTCCCGACACGGTGGACGGACCTCACCTCGCCGGCGGCCGCCGAAGCGGCCAGCACGAGGCAACAGCCGGATGCGACCACGCCGTGCCAGCTGTGCATCATTCGGTGCCGAGGGTTTCGACCAGAAGGGCTTCCCGCCCGGTACGAGCCAGACCGTCCGGGTCCGACGCGAACGCTTCGGGCAGCACCCTGAGTGCGACTTGCCTGTCGAGCTTGGTGTCCCTCGCCTGCCAGACTTCACTCATCCGGCCCTGCCCGATCTTGGCAGCGACCTGATAGGGCCCCAACCGCGTGCTGGTGGCGAGTGCCATAGGCTTCCTGGGTCAGCCAGCGCCGCACCCGTGCACGGCCCTGATGGACACACAGTCTGAGGCTCCGATCCTTGAGGGAGGCTGCGCCACCACGCCATGATGGGCGTCATGTCCAGGGGCAGGGACGCCGGGGCGAGGTCCGCCAGGAGCGGGGCGATCAGGCCACGTTGGCGAACCGAGGAATGCGCCGACGCTCAACCTGGTAGTTTCGAGGAAGTGATGTCTGATTGAGTGTGAAGAACTAAAGGCAGCGTCAGTCGTGATGATCGACGTGCGAGAATTCAAATCCTGAGGAGCGCAAGCTGCGTGTGGGTTCGATCTCCACTTTCAGCCACTCAATGGGAGTGGCCGCCCCTCAACGTGCTCCACTGGCTCTCGAATCTCCGTGGAGACGAGCGAGATGAGAACGTTCGACAACGAATGGACCTTTCAGGTCTTCGAGGACCACCCCAGCTTCTTCACCAAGAGGATGTTCGGTGGGCTGGCCGTCTACTTGTTCGGCCGCCAGATGATGCTCCTGGTCGAACCAACCAAGACCGGCCGCTGGAAATGGCATG
>CAZVZW010000226.1:0-1712 GCA_964631365.1 uncultured Chloroflexota bacterium
CGGGCGGGGACGGCTGCTGGCAAGGGAGTTACTGGCGAAGCCGCTGTCACTGGGCTGGATGGGGTTGGGGTTTCTGTAGGCGGCGTGGGACGAGGACGGGCAAGGATGGCACAATCTGCTGGCGGGGACGCGGGTGGTGCGGCCGGCAGCGATGGAGGGAGACCCGGCGAGCACCGCGAGCCGGCCCGGCTATTCTGTGGCGAATTGTGACGGGGGATAATCGGGGAGCGCGGCCGGAGCAACGTAACGACCGGCGCGGTGACCCGTTTGGAACAACGAACCACTGGCGGAAGGCAATTGGGGATCTCCGGCGGAAGCGGAAAAACACAACCAGATGACCTCGACGAAATCATTCTGCGCGCGACCAGGCTCGACCGGGACGCGTTCGGGCACGTCTACCGTGAATTCGCCCCGCGAATTCATCGCTTCGTGGCGTACCGGACGAACAACCGGGTCCTGGCGGACGACCTGACGAACCAGATCTTCATGCAGGCCCTGCGCGCAATCGGGAGATATCAGCACCGCTCGGTGCCGGAGTTCACAGCCTGGATCTTTCGCATCGCCCGCAACGCCATCGCAGACCACTGGCGACGCAACCGCGACCACGTGTCGCTGGACCCGGATGTGCACCTGCGCGACCAGGTGGATGAGGGCGGCGACTTCGTGCGCATCGATAACGCGGACATGCTGGGACAGGCGCTGGAGCACCTGACGCCGGAGCAGGCGGAGGTGATTGCGATGCGCTTTTCGCAGGGAATGAGCCACGCCCAGATCGCGGCGATCCTGGATAAGAAGGAACCGGCGGTGCGGGCGTTGCAGTTTCGGGCGCTGACGACGCTGCGGTCGTTGATCTCGCGGGAGCCGGCGGAATGACCGGCGACATGCAGGACATCCTGACGCTGTGCGTGGATCGCTACCTGGAGCGGCGCTGGACGCGCGCGGATTGCCTGCGCCGATTCCCGGACCTCGCGACGGCGATCGGCGACCTGCTGGACCTGTGCGATCAGTTGCACAAACGAGCCCCGGCGCCGATGACGCGGCAGCAACTGGCGGCCGGCGAATACGAAATGGTGGCCACGCTGGACCGCTTCGTCGAAGCCGACCGGGGCCGGTTTAGCCCGGGCCGGTTGCTGGCGGGGCTGGGCTCGGCGGCGATCAAGTCGCGGATCGCGGTGGCCGCGTCGGCGCTGATGGCGCTAATTCTGGTGGGCGGGAGTGTGTCGCTGGCGGCGACGTTCAGCGGGCCGGAAAGCGTGCTCTATGACTACAAGCTGGCGCTGGAGCAGGTGCAGGTGCGGCTGGCGCCGGAGGCCGAGAAGCCGGGCCTGTATATGGAATTGGCGGAGCGACGGCTGGATGAGCTGGAGGACCTGGGCAAGGATGCTTCGCAGGAGCTGTCAGAGAAGGTGGCGCGCCACTACGACGATTTCGTGAACGACGGGCTGGCGACGCTGCAGGTAATGTCGAGCCCGGATACGGGCGCGCCGGACGCCGACTTTGCCGATTCGCGGGAAGACTATGTGGAGCGTCTGGGCGAGCACCGCGAGCGCCTGGAGACCTTTGTGGCGGCGGAACCGGAGGGCGATGGGGCGGCCCACAATCTGCTGGCGCTCAATGACTCCAGCCTGGAAAGCGTGCCGACGCTGCCGCCGGCGGCGGTGGCGGAGGCGGCGGCCACGGCGACACCGGAGCCGGAAACGACCACGACGGCG
>CAZVZW010000227.1:0-1708 GCA_964631365.1 uncultured Chloroflexota bacterium
CGGCCTGGTCTTCACGGACATCAACAACAGTCGGATCATGCGCTATGACGCCGATTCCGGGGAGATCGCGGTCTTTCACCCGGAGTCGGAGCGAACCAACGGCCTGATGTTTGATCCCCAGGGCCGGCTGTATGGCTGCTCGCAGAATCGCGGCGCGATTGTGCGCTTTGAGCCGGATGGTGCGTTGACCACCATCGCCGGCCAGTTTGAGGGCAAGCGCCTGAATAGCCCCAACGACCTGGCGATCGATTACCAGGGACGGATCTGGTTCACCGACCCGCGCTATGACGATCTGGCGCCGCCGGCGGAACTGGATCACATGTCGGTCTACCGGCTGGACCCGGGCCCGGACGGTGACCGGTCGATCGATCGGGTGACCTTTGACGCCTCCCGGCCGAACGGCATCCTTGTTTCGCCGGACCAGAGCGAGCTATACGTGGCACAGTCGGATCCGACCGGGGACGCGAAGCGTGAACTGCGCGCTTATCCGATCCGCGAGAACGGCGTGCTGGGTCGGCCGCGGGTGGTGCACAACTTCTTCCCCTACCGCGGGATCGACGGCATGTGCTTTGACACCGCGGGCCACATCGTGGCGACCACCGGGAATCGCGCCGGTGGGCCCGGACCGATGATTACGGTCTTCGAGCAGAGCGGACGAATCGTGGAGACCCATCCCCTGCCGGTGGACAGCCCGACGAATTGCACGTTCGGCGGGCCGGACCTGTCGACGCTGTACGTGACGACGATAGGCGGGGATCTGCTGCGGGCGGAGACGGACCGGCGCGGTCAACTGCTGTACCCGTCGGCCTGAGCGGGTTCGGGTGGGCGGAGGAGGATCGCGGCGATGAGCGGCTACCGGGTGAGGGCGTTGTTCGATCGGCGGGCACCGATGCGCGACGGCGTGGAATTGTCGACCGACGTATACCTGCCGGCGACGAATAATCCAGCTCCGACGGTGGTGGTGCGTACCTCGTACGGCAATCACGTCGAGGACGGGGTGGTCGCGCGGGCGCTGGAGTTCGCGGCGGCGGGATATGTCTGCGTGTTGCAGGACGTTCGCGGGCGCTTTGATTCAGCGGGCGAGTGGTACCCGTTCAAGAATGAGGTGGCGGACGGCAAGGACACCCTGGACTGGGTGGCGGAGCAATCCTGGTGCAATGGGCGGGTGGGAATGTCGGGTGGCTCGTACCTGGGGATCGTGCAGTGGGCGGCGGCGATGGAGGGCCCGGCGCGGCTGGACTGCATCGCGCCACGGGTCGCCCCGCGGGACCTGTACGCGGGCATTTACTACAACCAGGGCGCGCTGAATTACTACACGGCGCTTGGCTGGAACACCATGAACAACGCCGCGGGGCAGCAGCCGGTGGATATGTATGACTGGGATCGCTACTTCCGGGTTTTGCCGCTGCAGGAGGTGGAGGACGCGGGCGGTAAATCGATGTCGCACCTGCACGACTTGATTCGGCATCCGAGCCGCGACACTTACTGGGACGTGCCGGGCTATACGGTCGATCCGCAACGGGTACCGTCCCGACCCTGATGTACAGCGGCTGGTACGACATCTTCGTGAAGGGAACCTTCGAGAACTTCATGGAAATGCGGGCCCGGGGCGGCTCGCCGGAGGCGCGGAAACCACGCCTGGTGTGCGGTCCGTGGATCCACCAACTCAACGTTCGACCTGGACGGGCTGGAACTTCGCTGGATGGAT
>CAZVZW010000228.1:0-1705 GCA_964631365.1 uncultured Chloroflexota bacterium
GACGGCGACGGCGACGGCGAAAGACATTACCTATCGGGCGGCGTGGCCGGTGCGGTCGTGGGGCGACGCGTTGCTGGACTTCTGGGACGACTTCGCCAACGACGGCCGCCTGGAGGGACGCGACGGCGGTCAGGATCCGGACGCACGGGCGATGGCTTCGCGGGGGGCGGTGCTGGCGCTGACCGGGTTCCAGTACTCAGGAGTGGACCGGTCGATCGCGTTCGCGGCCCGGCCGGGGGTGCATTTCTGGTCGAACGGGGAGGCGTGGGGGGTGTGTCGACAGAACGTGGAAGAGGGTACGGCGGCGGTGGAACTGGAGGTACTGAGCGGGTCGCTTGAACTGGCACGGTTTGCGCTGCACGGCATGGGCGGGATTGCGTTTGATGAGCCGGCAGCGATTGCCGAGAGGGAGACGCTGAGCCTTATCGTTTGCGTCGTAGGTCCCGGGCCTAACCGTCGCGGGGCAGCCGGCCGCCTCGGTTGACCAGGTTGTAGACGACGGGGACGACGAGAAGGGTCAGGAAGGTGGAGGTGAGGAGGCCGCCAATAACGACGACGGCGAGCTCGGCCGCGATGATGGCGCCATCGGTGAGGCCGACGGACATGGGGATGAGGGCAAGGATGGTCGTAAGGGCGGTCATAAGGACTGGACGCACCCGAAGGCGGCCGCCTTCGAGCAGAGCTTCATTGACGGACTGGCCGCGGGCGCGAAGCTGGTTGACAAAGTCAACCAAGACGATGCCGTTGGTGACGACGATGCCGACGAGCATGAGAAAGCCGAACATGGAGGGCATGCCGAGAGAGCGCTGGGTGACAGCCAGGGCGGAGAGGGCGCCAATTGAAGCCAAGGGCAGGCAGAACATGATGACGAAGGGATTGCGGAGGGAACCCATGACAAGGACCATGACGATATAGACGAGGACGATGGCGGCGCCGATGCCGATAAAGAGGGATTGGAAGCTCTCGTTGAACTGTTGGAGCACTCCACCGGGGTTGACCTCGACGCCTTCGGGAAGGGTGAGGGAGTCGATCTTGTCCTGGATGTCGCCCTGGACGACACCGGTGTTGGCGCCGGTGATGCGGCCGGAGATGGACGCGGAGGAGTGCTGATCGGTGCGGGTGACTTGGGCGGGGGCGAGGATCTCCTGGACATCGGCAATCTCGCCGAGAGTGGTAGTGGCGACGGTGCCAAGTTCCAGCTCTTTGAGCCGATCGATGCTGCTGGTGAACTCGGGGTTGGCCAGCATAACGACGTCGACATTGCCGACATCGGGCAGATTGAGTCGGGTAACGGTCTGGCCGACGGTGAGTTCGCGCAGCGCCATGGCGACCTGGCCGCCGGTGAGCCCGAAGGGGAGGGCCTTCCTAGGATCTACCACCAGGGCGACTTCGCGCTGGCGGATGCCAGCGGCGGTCACGATGTCGGCTACGCCGTCAACCCCGCGGATGGCGGCGGCAACCTGAAAGCCAGCAGCCTGAACGGTCTCGTCGTCATCGCCGGTGACGGAGATCTGCAGCTGGGAGTTGGTGTCGGCGGAGCCTCCGCCCCGGATGTTGACGAAGGCGCCAGCGATTGCTTTGAGTCGTTCACGAGCGAGAGCCTTGACGGCTTCCAGGTCGGCCTCATCGTCCAGACGCACGAGGATGGTGGCGCCGCGGGTGCCCTGGCCCTGGATGGCCCGGCTGAGGGCAAGGCTGTCGCCGG
>CAZVZW010000229.1:0-1696 GCA_964631365.1 uncultured Chloroflexota bacterium
TCCATCGGCGGCGCCGTCTTCGAGGCCAGCCTGCGGGCCCTGGCATGGTGCGGACGTATCGTCATCGTCGGCTATATGTCGGGCGACATCCCGAGCGTCAAGACCAACTACATCATGATCAAGAACATCGCCGACTCCGGCCTCTCGGCGGCCAATTACCTGTATCGCACTCCGGAGTGGACGGCCCGGGTGCAGCAGGAGCTCTTCGACCTCTACACGCAAGGAAAGCTTGAGCCCCACGTCATGAAAACATATCCCCTGGAGGACTACATGGAGGCGCTCGCTGTCATCCGGAACCGCGAAGTGCAGGGCAAGGTGGTGATGACCTTCAAGAACGGGGCGTAATACCTGGAGCACGCGGCCGGCGGCGGGGGAATCGGAGACCGGAGGCGCGGCACATGGCCGGCGACATCCCCTTCCTCAAAGACATACAGTTCGACTACGGTGCGCCCGCCGCGCTCACGCCGATGGTGCGTCGGGTCATCGCCCGCAATCCCAGCGCCTTCACTTTTCACGGCACCGGCACCTATATCATCGGCCGCGGCAAGGTGGCCGTCATCGACCCTGGCCCGGCCTATCCTGAGCATCTCGAAGCCCTGATGCGGGCCACCGACGGCGAGGAAGTCACGCATATCCTCGTCACCCATACCCACATCGACCATTCCCCCCTGGCCGCCGCGCTGAAGGCGCGCACCGGTGCCTCCACCCACGGCTTCGGGTTCCACGGTGGGGGGCGCGAAGACGTTCAGGTGGAGGAGGGCGGCGATTACGACTTCGCGCCCGATTACCGCCTTGCCGACGGTGACTTCGTCGAGGGCGACGGCTGGACCTTGAGCGCGGTCCACACCCCCGGCCATACGTCGAACCACCTGTGCTTTGGCTTTGCCCAGGAAAAGGCGCTCTTTTGTGGCGATCACGTGATGGGCTGGTCGACCACCGTGGTCTCGCCGCCGGACGGTGACATGGCGGCGTACATGTCCAGCCTGCGCAAGCTCCTGTCCCGCAACGACGCTGTCTTTTACCCGACCCACGGGCCCCCAGTGCGCGATCCACGGCCCTTCGTGGAAGCCTATATCGCACACCGTGAGATGCGCGACGGGCAGATTCTTGCCCACCTGACGGAGGGGCCGAAGACCATCCCCGAGATGGTCGCGACCATGTACGCGGACGTGCCGCGCAACCTGCACCATGCTGCCGGCCGCTCGGTCCTAGCCCACCTGATCCATATGGTGGACACGGGCCGCGTCGGCTGCGACGGCACGTCGGACGACACGTTGGCGGTCTTCTCCCTGGCGCGCTGATCGGCGCGGACCGGGAAGGAGTGCCATGAATAGCAAGGGCTGGAAATCGCGTTGGACCCGGCTCGCCGCGGCCGTAGTGGTGATGGCGGTCGCCGCCGCCAGCGCGGCCGGTGACCAGGACGGTGCCTTGATCGCCCGCCGCGCCGCCATGGTGCGCGTGATCCAGGCGCACTCGGCGCTGGTCGGCGCGTTGGGGCCCGCCGCGGAAATTTCACGACCCGTGCTGCTGGCCATGGGCCGTGTGCCGCGCCACCATTTCGTGTCTTCCGGCCTGGAGGGCATGGCCTATGGCGACCGGCCGCTGCCCATCGGTCACGGGAAGACCATCTCGCAGCCCTACATGTCCGTCATCAAAACATTTGGGACATCAGAGCCTATTTCTTAACGGAGGATCT
>CAZVZW010000230.1:0-1695 GCA_964631365.1 uncultured Chloroflexota bacterium
GCAGGCGCCGGCCTGGGCCAGTGCTTCGACAATCAGGACGCCGGGCATGATGGGGTTTCCGGGGAAGTGGCCGGCCAGATAGTACTCGTCAGGTCGCACGTGCTTGATGCCGATGGCTTTCTGGCCGGGGTCTAGTTCGGTGAGGCCGTCGAGCAACAGGAAGGGCTCGCGATGGGGGATCAGCGCCTCGATCCCGGCACGGTCGAGGATCAATTCGATCTTCTCGCGCGGGTCGGTCAAAGCGATTCGGCCAGTTCGGTCAGCCGATGGCCAGCCTGGCGCAGGCTGCCGTAGAGGTCGCGGTAGACGGCGAGATAGTCATCGTAGCGGGCACTGCGATCGGTGTGCGGGTCCAGCGGGTCGAGCATCTGAACGCTGGCCTCCACGGCTTCGGTGACTCCTCGGAACCCACCGGCCACTACGCCACCGAGCAGGGCGGCGCCATGGGCGGGGCCTTCTTCGGCAGCGGTCCGCCAGACAGGCGCGCCGAGGATGTCGGCCTGCATCTGCCGCCATATCGGGCTGCGGGCGCCGCCGCCGGTGGCGATGATGCGTTCGACGGGCAGGCCGAGGCCCTGCATGAGCGCCAATGAGTCACGGAGGGCGAACGTGACGCCTTCCATGACGGCGCGGGCGAGGTGTGCGGCAGAGTGCCTGGACGTTAGGCCGACGAAAGCGCCGCGTGCCGCCGGGTCCATGTGGGGAGTGCGTTCGCCGGTCAGGTAAGGCAGGAATACCAGCCCTTCGGCTCCAGGCGGAGCGGAGTCGGCCAGCCCGGTGAGTACGTCGTAGGCGTCGGCGCCGGCGGGCGCGGCCGCGCCGAAGACGTCGTCGAGGAGAATCTCGCGGAGCCAGCGAAACGAGAGCCCGGCGGCGAGGATGACGCCCATGTAGTGGTAGGCGCCGGGGACGGAGTGGCACATGGTGTGCAGACGGCCCTCGGGGTGGGGGGTGGGGTGCTCGCTGTAGGCGAATACGACGCCGCTGCTACCGACGCTGCTGCTGACGACACCGGGTAGCACGATACCGGTGCCGATGGCGGCGGCGGCGTTGTCGCCGCCACCGGCGGCGACCGGGATGCCGGTGGGTAGACCAAGATCGGCGGCGACGGCGGGGCTGATGCGCCCGGTGTCGTCGGGGCCCTCGAACACAGCAGGCATCCACTCGGCGGGAATCTGAAATGCCGAGAGCAACTCCTCGGACCAGCGGCGGCGGGCAACGTCGAAGAGCAGGGTGCCGGAGGCGTCAGCCATGTCGGTGGCGCGCTCGCCGGTGAGGCGGAAACGCACGTAGTCCTTGGGCAGCAGCACGGAGTGGATGCGGGCGTAGTGGTCGGGTTCTTCGTCGCGCAGCCAGATGATCTTGGGAGCCTGGAATCCGGTGATGGCGGGATTCAGGGCGATTCGCAACAGCTCTTCACCGGCCACTTCGGTCATCCAGTCGGTCTGCGCGGCGGTGCGCTGGTCGTTCCACAGCAACGCCGGGCGGATGACCTGATCGTGTTCGTCCAGGAATACCGAGCCGTGCATCTGGCCGGTCATGCCGATTCCGCGAACCTGACCGATGTCGATGCGGGTGGCGAGTTCGCGAATCGCGGTGCGGACGGCGGCCCACCACTCGTTGGGATCTTGCTCGCTCCAGCCGGTCCGGGGCGCCTGCATGGTGTGGGCGCCGTCACCGGTGGCAACCAGCGTG
>CAZVZW010000231.1:0-1674 GCA_964631365.1 uncultured Chloroflexota bacterium
CGTCCAGGCGGTGGAGCCGTGGGTCTTGCCTTTGCTCCCGTGCTCGTTGTTGGCGTAGGAGAGGTGGTAGCTCTTCCTGTCGTCGGCCGGCAGCCAGTGCAGATCTGTCGCGTCTATCTTGGGTTGTATCTCGTCGAACTTCTCGAAACCGGCGCCCCAGGATTCGTTGAGCGCCGCGATCGTGCCATAGTCGTTCTTCAACCAATCCTGGTAGAGCTTCCAGCATGCGGCGTGCAGGCAGGAGCCGAACACCGCCTGCTCGTCGCCCATGCTGTAGGCGAGCACCCCGCGACAGCGGAAATCCATCTCGGCATCGAGGTGGCTCTTGACCTGCCCGGATATGGCTGGTTCGTCATTCCAGCACATTTTGCCTTCGAGAACCCCGTTGCGGTCGACGCCGGGTTCCTGGGCGCCGGTGTCGGGAAGGCGGTAGAGGTCGCTGGCGCAATACGGCGTGTAGTTCATGCCGGCCCGGGTCATGTACCACCACGGCCCGTGGCTGGTCTCAAGGCGCGACGTCACACCGGAGGCCGCCAGCAGATCTTCGGCGATGTCATCGTATACCGAGGAGTAAAGACGTCCCCAAAGTATGAAGTTCCACTGGTCCTGCTTGCGGTTCGCGATGGTGTACGGGTCCGGCGCGTAGCCGTAGCAGATCTCTTCGCCGTCAGCCACGAGTGCCGCCTCGATCCCGAGGTAGTGCGGCGTCACTGCTGACGTTGCCAGGGAAAAGGCGGTCTGTGCGGCGGGGCGGCGGATCTCCTGCCGGGCAACTATCCGGCCGTAGCGGTCCACGGCGTGCACCCGCAGCGTGCGCTCGGCGCCGGCGTCGGTGTCGATGGTGACGGTGCCGGTAATCGGCTCGCCGGTCTCGCCCCAGTCACGGTCGGCCTTGACCCGGCCGATCCTCTCCGCAGTAGTGACCGTGAATTGCTCGACAGCCCAACCCTCGACGCCGCGGTCGCCGCGGGCTATTACATCGACGGCGTACCTGCCCGCAGGCAGGGCGGGCAGCGGGAACTCATGGGCGCCGTTCGCTGGGTCGATGTCCGGAACGGCCGGCAGCTGCACGCCACCGCGCGACTGGCTGCGGATGCGGGCGGCAAGGTTGATGGGGCCGGCCACGCCCTCCCCTTTCCAGGTGATACTGATCTTGTGCGCCGGCAGCCCGACACGGTCCAGCACCGGCCCCGGAAGCGCTACCGACATCTGTAATCGCGGCTGGCGCCCGGCGGCCCACAGGACGGCGCGCCCCAGCCTTTCGAAGCGCAGGTCCCGGGGCAGATCGGTTCCGAATATGTGGGCCACCTCGTAGACCGCCGGCGGCCGGCGGTGGTAAACGTGCCAATTGTGGATCGGCGCCAGCGCGGCGAGGCGGCCCTTGCCGTATTTCCAGGCCTTGGCGTCGAGCCCCGCCAAAGCGGCGGGGAATTTTATCTCTTCGGCCTTGGAGACGATCGGCTTGTCGTCGTCGCCGATTTTGTACAGCAGTGCCATGCCGGCCCCCGCCCGCACATGGTCGAGGATGGCCGCGTACAATGCATCCGGAAGAAATCCAATGGCCGAGCCGGTGAAGACGTAGCAGTCGTAGGGCTTCTGCAGCAGCCGCGCCAGCCGCTCTTCGCCGATGGCGCCACCATAGACGCCCGAGCTGCCGGCATACGCCGTTGCATA
>CAZVZW010000232.1:0-1672 GCA_964631365.1 uncultured Chloroflexota bacterium
ACATATACACCATATACACTAAAATCTATACATAAAAGAAGCAAATAAGATAATAAACCACTTGTCTACAGACGCGCTACTGGGACGTGGGCGAGGGTCCGCCGCTGGTGCTGCTGCACGGTATCGGCGCGCATGCCGGTTTCTGGCGGGCGGCGATACCGGGTTTGGCGGAGCACTATCGATTGCTGGTCCCCGACATGTGCGGCTTCGGTCGCTCGCAGCGCCCGTCGATGGTGTCACGGACCGCGTTTGGCGACTGGCTGGCAAGATTCATCGAGTCGCTGGACATCGGCCCCTGCGCCGCGGTGGGCAACTCGATGGGCGGAGGAGTGGTGCTGGCGGCGGCGCTGGATCACCCGAAATGCGTGAGCCGGATCGTGCTGAGCGACTCGACCGCGCTGGGCCGCAAGGTGATGTTCACGATGCGGCTGCTGACGCTCCCGCTGGTCGGCGAACTGCTGCTGCGCAATAACGTGGCGGCGGTGCGGCGGATGCTCGCGATGCTGGCGGCCGGCACGGACTGGATCTGGGACGGGCTGCTGGAGGAGACGGTGGAAATGGGGGAGGAGCCGGGGGCGCAGGCGTTCTTCCTGGAGGCGCTGCGCTGGGGGGTGAGCTTCTTCGGCGGGTTCAAGAACGCCGTCGTGGTGCTGGACGAACTGGGCGATCTGGCGATACCGGTACAGGTGATCTGGGGGCGCGCGGACCCGTTGTTCCCGCTGAGCGATGCCGAGGCGGCGCTGCCGCTATTTCGGGACGCCCGGCTGGACGTGATCGACGGCTGCGGGCACATGCCGCACATGGAGCGGCCAGCGGATTTCAACCGCCTGGTGATGGGGTTCTTGTCGGAGAGTGGGGTGGTGGACTAGGCGAAGGCGGCCCGACTCGCTTCGGCGGCGGCGGGCTCCCAATCGCGATTGGTGCCGTCGGCGGTGAAGAAATCGACGCCATGGGCGCCGACGGCTTGGACCCCGGACACGGTTTGGGCAAGGGCGTCGTCTTCGATCTTGACGATCGGGACTAGGTAGGTCTCGTGGTCGAGCAGGCCGGCGGCGATGGTGGCGGTGGCTCAGGGCCGGACTAGACCTGGCTGGCGCGGCGCGGGTCGGCGGCCTTGTCGATGGCGGTGGAGTGCGGTTCGAGGTGCACGACGATATCCTTGACGGAGGGCATTTCGGAGCGCATCAGATCGGCGACTTGGTGGGATATGCGGTGTCCTTCGCTGACGGTCATTTGTGGGTCGACCATGACGTGCAGGTCCATGAAAAACTCGCTGGGGCGGCCGCGGGTGCGGACGGCGTGGCAGTCGCGGACGCCGGGGATCGACTTGGCGATGTACTCGATGAGCTTGGGATCGAGGGAGGTGGAATCCAGCAGCACCCAGGAGGCGGAGCGGATGACGCGGATGCCGCCGATGACGACGACGGCGGCGACCACGAAGCCGAGGACGGCGTCGACCCAGATGATGCCGGCGTTGGTGGCGATGAGGCCAAGGATGACGGCACCGGCGACGAGGACGTCGTTGCGGGTCTGCATGAGATCGGTGTAAAGGAGGTCGCTGTCGGCTTCGCGGGCCTGGATGCGCTGCCAGAGGACGAGCCCACCCTTGGACAGCAGGGCGACACCCATGACGGCAAAGCTGACCCAGGTGATCTTGGGGCCGGTGCCGTCG
>CAZVZW010000233.1:0-1670 GCA_964631365.1 uncultured Chloroflexota bacterium
CGCCGGGTCCTCCCAGGCGGCTAGGTCGAGTTCACCGGCGACGATGGCGCGGGCCATCGTGGAAAGCGCCCCGGCGCGATAGCCCAGGCGGGCCTTGTCGGCCAGGGTGGCTGGGCGGCGACGGGCTAGGCGCTGCGGCGAGGGAAACGTACGGTGACCCAACGGGGTGCGCGCGCCGAAGGATTTCACGAGGCGCTCGGACATCCCGCGGGTGCCGCCCCAGTTGACGTTGGTGGTGCAAAGGACCTTCACGACGTCCTCCCAGAGCGTCGGCGCGCGCAGCAGGCGGCCCAGTCCATTTTCGACTACGTGGCGCAGGCGCCGGGGACGGGCACAGCAGCGCTGGAACTCGGCTAGGTCGCTGTCTAGCATCAGCATCCGGCGGGCCACGGCGGCCACCGCCGGCTCGGCGGCCGCGCCGGTCCACTCGACCAGGATGCGAAGCGGCGAGGGCTGGCTGAGCGAAAGGTCGGTGGGCAAGTCGTCGATCTCGGCGGCGGTGGCGATGACGCCACCAGCCTCATCCCAGCGGAATGGCGGCAGATTCCACCAGCCGTGGGCGTGCACGACGGCTTCCAAGTCGAACCGCGGCGGCGCGGTCAGTCGGATCTGCCGGCTCGCGAAGGGCTCTGTGGTGGCGTGGGACATCGGACGGATTCTAGCCACGCCGGCCTCGGCGCGCCGGGACCGGTTTGATTCGGGGACATCCGGGCCGCTACGCTCGCGCGAACGAACCGGGGACCGTGCCGAAGGGACGCTCGGTGTTTGCGACTCCATACAGAAAGGCGCTGCGATGCCGCGTGAACCGATGAACGTGGTCTTCATCACCACCGACCAGATGCGGGCTGACTCGCTGGGCTGCGCCGGTAAACCGATCGCCCGGACGCCCAATCTGGACCGGCTGGCGGCAGAAGGGGTGCGGGCCGAACAGATGTACGTGGCCCAGCCGCTCTGCATGCCGTCGCGCTCGACCATCATTACCGGCACCACCCCGCGCACTCACGGGGTCTGGACCAACGGGGTCGCCCTGGACCCGGATATTCCGACCTTCGGCCAGCTACTGTCGGACGCCGGCCACCACACTGCGCTGATTGGCAAGGCCCACCTGCGACCCTACGGCTTCGACGGCGGCGCAGCCGATCCTATGGAGGTGGAGCGCGAGGACACCTGGGAGCAGGGCCTGGTGCCGGACGACTGGCACGGGCCGTACTACGGGTTCGACCACGTGGACCTGACGCTGCGCCATCACTACTTGAAGCAGGGCCACATCGGGCGTGATCTGCGCGAACGAGCGCCGGAATCGATCGACCTGATCGACATAGAGCACGCCCTCGAAGAGCCCACCTGGGTCGGTGCCTGGAAGAACGCAGTGCCGCTGGAACATCACCCGTCGACTTGGATCACCGATCGGACGGTGAAGTACCTGGAGAACGCCGGCGAAGAGCCGTTCTTCGTTTGGGCCTCCTTCCCGGACCCGCACCATTCGTTCACCGCGCCGAAGCCCTATTGCGATCACTTCGACCCGGCGGACATGCG
The DNA here is from genome assembly GCA_964631365.1 of uncultured Chloroflexota bacterium. Lineage (GTDB taxonomy): Bacteria > Chloroflexota > UBA11872 > UBA11872 > VXNJ01 > JASLPR01. The sequence goes on from CAZVZW010000233.1 coordinate 1,537, forward strand.
GATTCCCGAGTACACCGACGCCGACCTGGACGGAAAGCCGCCTCACGTCCGCAACGTGATCGAAGGCCGGGTCGTTAAGCACGAGGGCTGGGGTGCCGGGGCCGGCGACCTGCCCGCCCTGACCGACACCGACT
>CAZVZW010000234.1:0-1652 GCA_964631365.1 uncultured Chloroflexota bacterium
ACCCTCGTTCCCACGACGCCCGCCTCTGACCAACCGCGAGTTGCGACCATGACCGACCGGCTCACCCCCGCCCCCGACCGCTTCCCCGACGCTCCGCGCGTGGGCATCGGCATGATCGGCTACAACCTGATGGGCAAGGCCCACACCAACGGCCTGCTCAAGATCCCGCACATGATGTACCCGCCGGTGGCCGTGCCGGTCCTGGCCAGCATCGCCGGCCGCACCGAATCTGCCGTCGCCGCGGCCGCCGCCCGCTATGGCTACGAGAGCTACTCCACCGACTGGCACGACGTAGTCAACGACCCATCCGTTCAGGTCCTGGACAACAGCGGCCCCAACCGCGTCCATCTGCCGGCTTCGCTGGCGGCCATCGAACTCGGCAAGCACGTCATCTGCGAAAAGCCGCTCGGCATGACTGCCGCCGAGTCAAAGCAACTCTGGCAGGCCGCCGAGGCCGCCGGCGTGAAGCACATGACCGGCTTCAACTACCGCTTCGTACCCGCCGTGCAATTCGCCCGCCGGCTCATACAGGGCGGCGTCATCGGGGACATCCGCCACTTCCGCGGCCAGTACCTGCAGCCCTCGCTGGTCGACGCCGACGCCCCGCGCAAGTGGCGACTCGACCGCGCCGAGGCCGGCAAGGGCACCCTCGGCGACCTGGGCTCGCACACCGTCGACCTGGCCCGCTTTCTGGTCGGCGAGCCGGTGCGCGTCAACGGCATCGTCAAGACCATGGTCCCCGAGCGCCCCTCGCTGGAAGACCCCGGCGTGCTGCAGCCGGTGACCGTCGACGACGCCTTCGTGGCACTGATGGAGTTCGGCAACGGCGCCATCGCCACCGTCGAAGGCACCAAGTACGCCACCGGCCGCGACAACTTCAACCAGTTCGAGATCAACGGCACCCGCGGCTCAATCGCCTGCAACCAGGAGGCCATGAACGAGCTGCAGCTATACACCGACGACGTCGGTCCCGACGGCGCCAACGGCTTCCGCCGCGTCACCTGCACCCAGCCCGGCCATCCGTATGCCGAGTACTGGTGGGCGCGCGGACACATCATCGGCTGGGAGCACACCTTCGCGCACGAGTTGCACCACTTCCTGGACTGCATCGTCAACGACAAGGATGTCGCCCCGCTCGGCGCGACGTTCGAGGACGGCTATCGCGTCGACGTAATTCTGGATGCCATCGCCGAGTCCTCGGACAACAACGGTAACGGAGTGGCGATCAGCTTCTAGCCGTCGCGCCCGGACCTCGAAGGGGACCCTCGCCCTAGGCGCTCTTCCGCATCTTCTCGATCCGCTGGTACTGGTTCAGGAATTCGCGGATCAGGTCGCCGATGCGACTGAAGTCCAGACCAAAGTTGCAGCGCGCCAGTTCGGTCGTACCTGAGCCGTCGCCGTCTTCGCGGATTTCCAGAATCTGGCTGGTCAGCGAGAGCTTGATCTGTCCCGGGCCGGGCCCGTGCCACAGCTTCTCGTAGGGCCGCCTTTCACTCAGCGGGTCTTCCATGTTCAACGCGAAATCCAACCGGTACCGCAGTACCGGGACTTCGCTGGTGGTCGGAAGGTTCTTCAGCACCCGGGCGACAGCGCCGCCCACGCTCAGGTTGGTAATTTCGGCGCGCAATATGCGCTACTCGGACCCTGCAGAG
>CAZVZW010000235.1:0-1278 GCA_964631365.1 uncultured Chloroflexota bacterium
GGTGATGTCGGCGCTGACGGTGACGGCTTCGCCGCCAGCCCCGTTTATCTCGGCGGCCAGTTCGTCGGCGGCGGTCGAGTTGGAGTGGTAGTGGAGGACCAGGCGCGCGCCGGCGGCGGCGAGGGCGCGGGCGATGGCCCCGCCGATGGACCCGGAGGCGCCGGTGACGAGGGCGCTCTTGCCGGCGAGGTCGGTGGCGGTCATTGGGTGTCGCTTCCGGACAGGTGGGCGGCCAGCAACGGGATCGCGTCGGCGCCGCTGATGGACTCGGACCGTTCGTCGTCGAGGATTCGGCTGTTGAGGCGGCTTAGGACGTTGCCCGGGCCGACTTCGAAGAACGTGGCGACGCCAAGGTCCCCGAGCCGGCGGATGGAAGCGGTCCATTGCACCGGGGAGACGACCTGTTCGGCCAGTTCTTCGCGGAGGGCGGCGGAGTCGGTCTTCATATCAGCGTCAATGTTAGCGACCACCGGGGTGGCGGGGGGAGATATCGCGACGTCCGCGAGCGCGGCGCGGAGCCCGGTGGCGGCCGGTTGCATGGCCGCGGAATGGAAGGCGCCGGAGACGGCGATCGGCAGGGCGCGGCGAATGCCGTGCTCGCGGGCGGCTTCGCCGGCAGCGGCGATGCCGGGAAGATCGCCGGCGATGACGGTCTGCCCCGGGGAGTTGTGATTGGCGACCTGGAGGTAGCTGTTGGGAACCGATTCGCGGACGGCGGCGCAGAGTTGTTGGGCAGAGTCATCGTCGCCGCCGATCAGCGCCAGCATCGTGCCGGGGTTCACTTCGGAAGCGGCTTCCATGAGGCGGCCGCGCTCGGCGACCAGCGCGATGGCGGCCGGGATCGATAGTGCACCGGCGGCGACCAGGGCGGTGTATTCACCGACCGAGTGCCCGGCTACCGCGATTGGCGGAGTCGGCGCGGCCGGGAAGGAGTCGTCAATTTCGAGTCCGGCCTCGGCATAGCCGGCCGCCAGCACGGCCAGGCTCGTCGCCACTACCGCCGGTTGCAAGTTGGCGGTGCGGGTGAGTTCGTCTTCGGGTCCGTCGAAACAGAGCCGCCGCAGGGGCAGACTGGAGGCTTGCTCAGCTTGCTGGTAGACGCGTCCTGCGGCCGGCCAGCATTCGATCAAATCGCGGCCCATGCCGACGAACTGCGAGGCCTGGCCAGGGAACAGGAGGGCGTAACTCATGGGACGGGCCCGGGGTCCGGGGGCCGATCCGGGGGATCAGCTACCGGTACTTGCGGACGGCGCTGTCTTCGGTGACGAGGATTTCCTC
>CAZVZW010000235.1:1288-1645 GCA_964631365.1 uncultured Chloroflexota bacterium
CGGGCAGACGCGATGCTGCGGAACCAGCGAGCGGCAGGTGGGGCAGCGGCTGAACTGGGTGGCCGTAAGCGCCTGGTGGGCGCGCTTGGAGCCGCGCCGGCTGTTAGAGATTTTCTGTTTTGGATGCGCTCCCACGCTATTCGTCTTCCTTCTGGGGGGCGGGTTCGCCCGATTGCGGCAGTTGGGCCTTCATTTCCTGGAGTGGAGCCAGCCGGGGATCGACTTCGTCTTCCCCGGGCCCGCGATTGTACGACGCCAGGACGGAATCGTAACGATCGCAGGAGCCACCGCAGTCCTGGTGAGGGTAGGCGGCGGTGATGATGCTTTGTCGGGCGAGGTCCGTCAAGTCAATTTCGG
>CAZVZW010000236.1:0-1611 GCA_964631365.1 uncultured Chloroflexota bacterium
GATCTGCTCCTGCTCGTCCATCGTGCGCTGCAGCTGCCCGAACAGATCCAGGGCCCGCCGCATCGGCGCGGGGGGCTCCGTCCCCTTGCGGCCTTCGGTCCGATACCACTGGACGTAGTCGAGACCGTAAAAGGAGGAGTTGTTGTAGGGAATGAACCACCGCGGATCGAGGACGGGGATGATCTCACCCGCCCCGCCCCACATGGCCACGTCGAACAGACGTGACTGGCGCCGCTGGGCGAACAGCTGACGGGCCGACATCTTCACCTTCGTCTGCACGCCCACGTCCGACCAGTCGGCGGCGATCATCTCGAACAGCTGGCTCATGCCGGCCCCCGTGGACGACATCTCCAGGTAGATGTTCAGGGGCTCTCCGTCTGGCCGTAGTCGAACACCGTCGACGCTGCGGCGTTGCAGTCCAATCTCATCGAGCAACCGATTGGCCTTGTCCGGGTCAAACTCGATGTAGGCCTTCTCGTACTCCTCTACGTACCAGGCCGAAATCGCGGGCGGCGCCAGCTGTCGCGCCTGTCCGAGACCGAAGTAGTTGGCCTCGTTGAGCGATTCCCGATCCAGCGCATGGGACAGCGCCTTGCGAAAGCGATGGTCGCCGAAGATCTTGCGCAGTACCGGATCCTTGTGATTCAGATTCACCGACAGCGAGAAGGTGCCGTCGCCGCCATCGATCCAGTGCAGCACGCGATAGTCGCCGGCTTCCTGGTTGGCCAGAAACAGCGGGTAGTCACCCGTGTTCACGTGCCGGCTCTGCATGCCGACTTCGCCGTTGATCACCTTCAGGTTGATCGTCTCCACGTCGTAGATGTCGAAGGTGACGGCGTCGATGTAGGGCAGCTGACGCCCTTCCGGATCGACCTTCCAGTAGTACGGGTTGCGGTGAAACCGGGCCGGCCGCGCCGGCGGCGGCTCGGTGCACACCCAGGCCCACAGGCGCGGCATGTCCGGGTTGCGCCACTCCCGCTTGTCGGTGAACAGCTGAAACCAGAAGTCCCGGCCCGTGGCCCGCGCCATCCGCTCGAGCTGCTCTTCGGGTACGTAGTTGCGATGGAACTGCTTCAGGTAGTGGGCGGCGTAGCCGACCATGGTGTAGCTGTAGTTTGAAGCCAGCTGCTTGAGAAACAGGCCATTTGGCTCGGCGAAACGCACGCGGAAGGTCCACTCGTCGAGCTTTTCCATCTGCATCAGTTCGCCACCGTGGCGATACTCGATACCGATCACGGGCGTGATGTCGGAATCCTGCAGCACGTCGCGGTACCAGAACAGGATGTCGTCGGCACCGAAGGCATGACCGTCCGACCAGCGAACGCCGCGCCGCAGATGGAAGGTGAAGCTGCGCCCGCCATCCTCGATGTCCCAGTGCGTGGCCAGGTTCGGAAGAATCTGCTGGCCCATCGGATCCCAGCGTACGAGACCGTCATAGGACAGACGGGCCTCGATGATACCGATGTCGCTGGGGCCGGTGGCATAACGACGCCAGGTACCGCCATAGGGGCCCATCTGGTGCGGCGGTGTGATGACGAGGGGATTGTCCGGCAGGCGTTCGGCCACCGGCGGCAATTCGCCGGCGGCCGCCTGCTGCGCCCACTGCGGCGC
>CAZVZW010000237.1:0-1578 GCA_964631365.1 uncultured Chloroflexota bacterium
GTGGTCATCACGAATAGCATCACACCGAGCAGGGTGAGGCTCATCTCTATTTCATCGACTGCGATGATGGGGACCAGCGTTTGTCGGGATCCGGTGCGCGTCAGGAACACCATCAGGGTGAACAACCCGACCACGATGAAGGTGGGGTTGCCAAGCATCGTCATCGTGGGCGATTTCGCGCCGGGCTGGCTTACCGTCTGCGAGGTTGTAACCGAGACAGAGTGCGCTCCCTCCCGGGACCAGCTGGGGGGCCTGTTGGGAAGCCGGAACGCGGTCCACACCGCGGCAGTAGCGGCGAGTCCACCCGCCAGAAAGAACGGCCAGGCGAGGCCCCATGTGTCGGCGACAAAACCACCAATCGGCGGGCCGAGGTCGACGCCTAGCAGCAGTGAGCCCTGCTGGATGCTCATCAGCCGGCCCCGGTTCTGCGGCGTCGATTTATCGGCTACGTAGGCCATCGACCCGGTCATGAACATGGCCGAACCCGCGCCCGCCAGCACCCGCCAGGCGATCAGCTGGATGATCTCGGGCGCGAACCCGCTGCCCACGTTGCCGACGGCAGTTATCGCGAGCCCAACCGACATCAATACCGTGCGGCCGTATTTCGCCCCGAGAACGCCGGAGGGGATGTTCAGGAACAGGCGTGAGAAACCAAATGCGGCGACCACGAAACCGATGGACGTTGTCCCCACGTCGTAATCACGGGCGTATTCCGGCAGCACGGGCGCGATAACGCCCTGCCCCATCATCGATATCGTTGTGGCCAGCGCGATGGCGGTCATCGTCCGGTTGTCGCGGACGAAACGCGCGCCGCGCGTGATCACATTTCCGGCTTTCCCCTGAGATTCGGGAGACGTTGGTTGGCTCTCTGTATCGGCACTCACTCCGAGTCGGCCACGGTCGGGGCCACTCCGTCAGGCGTCTCCGGGCGTCCGTTGCCGGAACGACCGCGACGGGCCGCCAGGGTCTGCCATGTGAGGAACAGCGTCCCACCGATCACGATAATGCTGATCCAGCTGATTGATCGATCGACGATGGTCAGGGTCAGCGCCTGCGTATCGCCCAGACCGAGGAAGATCAGGACGCCCGTGAGCCCGCCTTCCACGAACCCGAAACCGCCCGGGGTAGGGATCGTGGAGAGGACGGCGATGGTCAGCGCGGCGGACATGATGACGAAGAAACCAATGTCCAGCCCGAGGCTCTCGGCAACGAAATAGACGCGGCCGAATTCGAGACCCCAACCGATAATCCCCAGCGTGAACTGCACCGGAAGCTGGCGGACCTTACAGCTGCCGAGCGCGCCGGCCCGTAACGGGTGATATATCTCCTCCAGCCGGTCCGGGAGGTGGCGAGCGAGGCGCTCACCGTAGGTGCGCATCACCATGAGCGCCAGGAGGGTTGCGCCCGATACACCAGCGGCGGCGGCCAGCACGTATACGGGCAACGTGACCTCGCCGGTTACAAGCAGTCCAGCGGCCCCGACCACCAGCAGCCCGAGCACGATCAGGATGTCCTGCGCACGCTCCCCCAGAAGTGTCCCCAGGCTGCTCGCCATCGAGATTCCGGTCTCTCGGCCCA
>CAZVZW010000238.1:0-1576 GCA_964631365.1 uncultured Chloroflexota bacterium
GCTCGGCGGGGAAGGCGATCCAACCGAACGGCCCCAAAGCAATTTCCTACCGCATACCGCAACCCAAAGCAATTTCCTACCGCATCCCGGCCCCTTGTGCGAAGCTCCTCTCGAGAGGATGAACATGAACGAACACGCTCGTCACCGGTGGTTCCCGTTCTTCGCGCTGATCGCCGCGCTCGGTGCGCCCGGCTCCGCCCTGGCCGACAAGAACTCGACCGCGACCGTGGTCGCGGGCGCCGCGATGTTGGGGGGCGGAGGCGGCGCCATCGTATACGGGGCCGCGGGCGACGACGGCGTCTTTGAGCAACACCCGCGGCTGGCCATTCCGCCGGGTATCGGCATGGCCGCCATCGGCCTCGACCTGATGATCACCGGGCTGGTGATGGGGCGCGTGGGTACCACGGAACTGTCGGATCCGGCGAACCTGCGCCCGTGGCAGCGAGCCGTGGTCGCGCGCAGCCTGGCCGTGCCGAGCACCATCGTCGGGGGCATCTTCGGTGTGCTCGGATCGATGTTCCTGACCTTCAATCTGTCCTGCTACGATCCGCCTCCGGGATTCGCGTGGGTGGCGACCCCGGCCACGGGGTTCTCGCTGTACGCCCTCGGCGTTCTGTCGGCCATCGACGGGGAGCAGGGGCTGGCGGTCCTGGCCGGGTCCGAGCCCGCCCTCCCCGCGCGCCCCGGCTCCTTGCTGTTCGGCGTGGGGGTGGCGAGCCTGATCAGCGGTGGGGCCTCCCTGTTGAACTTCCTGCCGGTGTACCCGGCGATGTTCTACTGCTACCGGCGGGACGAGGGCGACATCCGCACCTCGCTGGTCGTGGTCAGTGCGAGCTACGTCGCCGGGGGGATCGCGATGATGGTCGCGGGCAAGGCCGTCCGCAACCGCGCCAACTCCGGCGACACGGTGGCGAGACGCCTCGACCACGGCCGCGTGCAGCGGCTGCTGGTCCTGCCCTTCGCCGATCCCTCCCGGGCCAGCGCGGGACTCGCCCTGCACGGCGTGTTCCGCTGATGCCGATCCGTCCCCGCGGGTCGGTTCTCTCCGGGGCCTCGCCGTCCAGGGACGCGAGCTCGGCCAGCCTCGCGCGCGACTTGTCCAGATTCGTCCGGGTTCGGTGACACCAGCCCCTCGCGCGCGACTCGCTTCGGTTCGCTTAACGCCCCGGGCCAGGTGCGCCAATTGGCGCATTTGTCCTAGATGTCCGGCCCTACGCGCGCGCGCGACTTGTTGAATTTCGCTGCGGGAGACGGACCGCGCCCGACCGGCCGTCGGCTCCCAGGTCATAGGTGACACACGGGTACCTATGAAGGATGACAGGCCAACCCTCGATGGGATGCGAACAATTGTTCGCGTTCTCCCCACCGCCGACACCTCAAGCCGGGGCAGCGGGCGGCGCTGATCGGCAAGCTGCGGGAGATGTTCATCGAGGCAGCGAAGGAGCGTCAGCGGGATGGCGGCGCCAGGGGCGGGAAGGGTATGGCAAATTTGCCAGGACCTTCCGACGAACGAAGCGCCCGTCGGATCTCAAGCCCGGCATCGTGTCGGTGACCCAGACGTTCAACTCGGACTTGA
>CAZVZW010000239.1:0-1574 GCA_964631365.1 uncultured Chloroflexota bacterium
CATGTCGGCGCCGATGGCCCGGCACTCGGCCGGGGTCAGCAACTCCTGGCCGGAGCGCACCACTGACAGCTTCAATTGATTTAGCGGGTTGAAGCCACTCAGGTGGTCCTTGCCGCCGTTCTCTTCGCCCTGCCAGAAGCGCTCGGCGTCCCAGACGACCCCGAGGTCGCTGCTGGAATAAGGGTCGCCAAGGCGCTCACGGTTGGTCATCGGAGGCACGGCCACGGCGGCGGTCGCCGAGGTTTCGGCCCCATCAGTGTCGGGCGAGTCGTCGGTTACGACGGCGTTGGTCTGCGGGGCGATTGTCACCAGCATCACCGGCGCCGGGTCGGCGCTCACCACGGTGGTCTGCAAATGCCCGTGGGCTTCCGGGAACAGCGCGAAACTGTACTAGCTGAATGATCCCCTCGTTGGCGTTCACCGCCGCCTGCACCGTCGAAGAAAGACTCATCTACCTGCTGACTTCACTTCCGCGCGACGGACCGGTGTTTCGGGGAGAGTTCGCCCGGGGGTTGCATCAATGTTCGGCGCGACGCCGCGGCGACTGAACCGCCGGAGCGCGCCACGTCCGCTGAAATTCGATTCTGTGATTCGGCCGTTATTCCTCACGGGAGTTCCGCCAGGTAGGCTTGGGGGTCCACGAACCGCCCGTTCAACTGCACCGAAATGTACAGGTGCGGTCCGGTGGAGGCGCCGGTGTTGCCGGATATCCCGGCCGTCTGTCCCGGTGCGATCCGCTGACCGGCCATCACCAGGAACGGCGCTTCGGCCTTCAGATGGGCGTAGCGGATGACCTCGCCGGAATCCAGTTCGTAGACCACGCTGCGGCCGAACACGGCGTCCTCGCCGGCGCTCAGCACGATTCCGGCACCGATGGCCGGCAGCGGCGTTCCGATTGGCAACGCTAGGTCCAGTCCGTTGTGCTGGTGCTCGCCGGCGCCCAGATCACGGGTGCCGAACGGCGAAGTCACTTCCAGATCGCGGAACAGGTTGTACTTGATGTCGGTGCCAAACGGCAGCGATGCCGTCCCGGTGCTGCCGTTGAGTCGCGGCAGTTGAGTCGCGGCAGTAGGTCGGTCAGACCCGACTGTGTCCCGTCCAGCAACCCGCCGAAACCCGTCCCGTCTTCGTCGCCATCGAGTCCGCCGAGCACGCCGCGCGCCAGTTGCGCCTGGAGCACGGGGTTAGAGTCCGTCTGGGCGGCGGTCGCGGTGGCCGTCGGTCCGGCGTTGACGTTCAAGCCGACCGATTTGGTGGCCTCGTCGGCAGAGCTGCGGGCGACACGACTGACCGCGTTGATCCGGCTCTGGATCTGCTGCATGCGGACGGCCATCCGCGGAATGCCGCTGCGCACCAAAAGCTGTTGTTTCCGGTATTCATCAACCCAATATCCGGAAAATTCGCGCCCGGCCTTGAGTCCGCCGCAGATCTATTGGTTGCGGGAGGGGGCGGGGCGTCGGTATTATTCGGAGCCGCGGAGCAGCATGCCCGCACATCCCTCCCCCGATCTTCACGCCTTACCAGCGCGACCGGGGATTCGTTCCCTTCTTGGAGGAGTGACAGAGTGACGACCA
>CAZVZW010000240.1:0-1556 GCA_964631365.1 uncultured Chloroflexota bacterium
CGGTGAGCCCACCGTCCACGAAAATCACCTCGCCGTTCACGTAGGCCGCGTCCGGCGACGCCAGAAACAGCGCGATCGACCGGATATTCGAGCCACCCACCGGGCAGACCTGGTCGCTTTTTCAAGAATCACCAAAGTTCGGCAGCGCCACCACATCAAGCTCGGCCGCCGCCGTCCGTCCCTCGAACTCGATTTCTATGCGGACCGTGTGCGGGCCACGCGAAGCGAATTCGTGTCCGATGAACGGCTCGTCCCTGGTCTTCAGTGCGACGCCATCGACCAGCCAGCGATAGACCACGCCCGCGTCGTTGTAGACCGGCACCTGGTAATCGAGGTAACGCCCGGCGGCGATGCGGAACTCTTCGTGCGGCGCGGCGTCAGTCGCCATCCCGTAGGCTCAGACCGGGCCGAAGTTGCGGTCGGCCAATCGGTCCAGTTCGTGCAACAGATCATCGGGCAACGGGCCCATTTCGGCAGCTTCGAGCACCAGGCTCAGGTGCTCGATCTCGGCTACCCCCACCAGCACCCCCGAGACCCCGGGATTGCGCAGTGCGTAGCGAATGGCCACCTGCGACCTTGCGCCGTGCTCCGGCTTCAGTATCGGTAGCACGGCGGCCATGCGGCGTTCATCGGCGGCAACGTCGTTGTCCATCACCACCCCACCCTCGCGGCCGGTGCGGACGTCGGTGGGGATGACCCCGGCGGCGAAGACGCGGATGACCATCACCGCCACGTCGTGCTCGGCGGCGGTGGCGATCAGGTCCTGCTGATCATAGGCGTCCCAGCCGGACGGCATCGCACGGCCGGCGCTAGGGTTCAGGAAATTGTAGTAGATCTGCGCGGAAGCGAAGCGGCCGCTGGCCAACACCTCGCGGACCGCCGCGGCCTCGCCGGTGCCGGAGAAGCCGACGTGCCGGGCCAGGCCCTGGTCGACCAGCTGGTCCAAGGCGTCGGCCACACTATCCGTGCCCAGCAGGTCCTCAGTCCGCAGAGCGCGGGGGTTGCCGTCCCAGGCCGCCAGCAGCGCGTTGTGCACCTGGATTAGATCCACCGAATCCATCTGCAGCCGCTCCAGGCTCTCGGCCATCGAGCGCTCGGCCTGCCCGACGAAGTCGCCGGCAGCAGGATCGAACTGAACTTTGGTGGACACAATCGGGCGGCGCTCTTCGGGGACTTCGGCCAATAGCCAGCCGAGCGCGGTTTCGGATTGGCCATCGCCGTAGGAAGGCGCGGTATCGACCCAGTTGACGCCCCGATCCAGCGCCAGCCAGAGGGCCGCACGGCGGGTGGCGTCATCGGCATTGATGAGCAGACCGCCGACCGCCCCGGCGCCGAAGACGACCTCGGAGATTTCGAGTCCGGTCTTGCCGAAGGGCCTTCGCTTCATCAGGCTACCTCATCTGCCACGCGGGAAATCGGCGCGCGAGCAAGCTAGGGTAGCGAAAACCGTGCCGAAGGGCAGTCACTCACTGGTCCTGCTGCGCCCGCCCGCCCCCGACCGGAGCCGCCCCGGGGCGCCGAGCGCGGGGGCGCGGTATGGTGAAGCGCGCTCTACC
>CAZVZW010000241.1:0-1543 GCA_964631365.1 uncultured Chloroflexota bacterium
CCGGGAACGACGGTAGCAATCGGCGAGATCGTCGGGGGTCTCGACCCAGCGGCGAATCTCAAAACGGTCGCTGACACCCCGGCGGTCGAGATCGGCGCGCAAGCCGGCGGCGCCGGGTCCGTCGCCGACGACCAGGAAGCGGACTTCGGGTCGGGCGCGGGCAACGATGGCGGCGGCGGCAGCCAGCAGATCGAGACCTTTGTTGGGGTCCAGGCGGCCGCAGAAGATGACGTCCCGGGAGGGTTCGGCGGACTCGTCGGGATGGAAAACATCGAAATCGAGGTAGGCGGAGGGCAGGACCAGGATCTTGTCGGCGGCAACGCCCCACTCGCGGAAGAGGGCCGGCATCTGCACGTTGTTGACGGCGCGGAAGGCGGTGGCGTGGCGGCGGGCGCGGGCGACGTAGAAGCGGGCGATCCATTTCTGGACGCGCTCTTTGCGGCTGCCGGTGCGAGGGACGCCGGGGACGTGATGTATTTCCGACACGTAGGGGATCCCGAGTTGCGAACGGAGGGTCATGGCGGCGAAGCCGTTGCTGAAGATGCCGTGGTCGTGGCTGATCGCCAGGGAGTAGCGGCGCTGGCTGGCCAGTTCCTTCACCTTGTCAACGACAAACCAGCGCTGGATGAAACGGTGGCGGGTGGAGGGGTGCACGTGGACGTTGCCGAAGAGGGTGGTGGGGCGGGCGTCGGCGTGGCCGGGGGTGATGACGTCGATGCGCTCCCAGCGAGGCGAGAGACCGGCGAGGGTGTTGTGGAAGGGACCTTCCCGGCCACGGGCGACATCGCTGTCACCGCTGTACATGAGGAGGTTCAAGCCGATGGGACCGCCAGAGAGAGGGTTGCCACGCTGACATTATGTCAAAAAGAGCGCGCCGGGCCTTGATTTCGCGCGGCCGGCCGGCCGGCCGCGCCGGGTTGGGTGGGAAGTCGGCGGGTCAGAAGTCGAAGTAGGCGCGCAGATTGGCCAGCGCCAGTAGCAGCAGTCCGGCCCCGCCGACGAGCATGCCGGCGGCGGCGACCCCGAGGAACAGGGCCAGCAGATGGGTCGAAAACGCGGAGGTGCGCTCGGCGGCGACCCCGACCAGGACGGCACCGCTGAAGCGGTTGAGGCGCAGGTCGTAGGGACCGGGTTCCAGGTCGGCGAGGCCGACTACCGTGGCCAGGCCGGAGTTTACGGCCAGGGCATCGCCGTCGCCACGCACGCGCACGGTCTTGCCGGGAACGGCCTCGAACGACCCGCGCCGGGCAACTGCCGCGAGCACGTCGCCGTCGCCGGAGATGGCGTAGATGCGGATGGCGGAGACGTTGGGGACCAGCTCGAAGGGCACCACATAGGCGGGGGCATCGGGGGTGACAAAGGTCGCCGCGCGCCAGATGATCCATTCCTGCGGAACCCGGGTGGCAACGGCGGCGAACCAGAGGACGGCGGCGGCGATGAAGCCGATCAGCAGAAACTTGCCGGGGCCGAAATTGAGCCTGGCCAGGGGTTCCATCCAGCGGGGTACGGCGCGATCGACTTCGCGATCGATGACATGGGTGCG
>CAZVZW010000242.1:0-1538 GCA_964631365.1 uncultured Chloroflexota bacterium
CCGCCACGAATTCACGGCGGCGGCCCGGGAGAACCTGGCCCGCATCTACGGCTAGGACGGATGCGCCGGGCCGATTCGGGCGGCGCGGGTATGGCGGGATTGGGCCGCCCGTGAATGTGGCCCGGTGACCGGACATTGACCCGCCGCCAGCCCCGATTCACCAGTCTGTGACGCGCCGCCGATAGGCTCCTGGCGACGATTAGATTATGCATTTGCGGAGCCCGCGAATGGCCCTGAACGGCGGCTTGCCGCCAGGTTTTATGGGAGCCGCGAAGGCCAGAAAGTGAGACGAGCACCAACGATGGATGTCTACCATCTCGTTCACACCTGGGAGGAGCAGCCGCCGCTGCGGAAACTGATTCACCGGGTCGAGGATCGGTGGCTGATCGACGCTCGCTGGCTCGTGGCGCTGGGGGCGGTGCGATTCAGCTGGCCTTGGGCGCGATCTACGCCTGGGGAGTCTTCACCGGCGACCTGACCGACCCGGCCGGGCCGTTCCGCTTCAGCGCTACTCAGACGCAGTGGATCTTCTCCCTGGGGCTGGCGACGTTTGCGGTGGTGACCATCTTCGCCGGACGGCTGGAGGCGCGGATTGGCCCGCGGCCGGTGGCGATCCTGGGCGGGCTGCTGCTGGCGACCGGCTACGGCCTGGCCGGCACATTCGCGGATGGCTTCTGGCCGATGCTGATCTTCATCGGGTTGATGGGCGGGGCGGGAATCGGGCTGGCCTACGTGGTGCCGATCGCAGTCGGGATGCGCTGGTTTCCCGACCGGCGCGGACTGATCACCGGCCTGGCGGTGGCAGGGTTCGGATTCGGGGCGCTGCTCTGGGTGCAACTGGCCGGTAGCTGGGGGAACTTGCTGGCGAATTTTGGCGTACAAGGAACGTTCCTGATCTATAGCTTCGCGTTCGGCGGGATGGTGCACCTGGGCGGCCTGCTGATGGCCAATCCGCCGGCAGACTGGCAGCCGCCGGGCTGGGACCCGGTGGAGGCCGAGACGAAGGCTGACGCCGGAGCAGGGTGGGGGCCTGCCGAAATGTTGCGCACACGGCAGTTCTATTTCATCTGGCTGGCATTCACATTTTCGACGATGGCCGGGCTGATGTTGATCGGAATCAACAAGCTCTATGGTCGCGACGCGCTGAGCAACGGGCTAGGTTGGATCGGCTGGGGCATGATCTCCGACTCGCTGGGTTGGCAGCGCTCGATCGTGGTGATGTCGACTGTCCAGGGCGCGGCGATGATTTCGTTCTACTTCCTGGGCGACAACATCGTGATGCTGGACCTGCTGCTGGCGATTACCGGGTTCAACTTCGGCGGTAACTTCGCCCTGTTCCCGGTCGCGACGGCGGGCACGTTCGGCGTGAAGACGGTGAGGCTGAACTACGGCTGGATGTTCGCGGCGTACGCCGTGGGCGGGCTGGCCGGGCCGGTGATGGCGGGAGTCTTCAAGGACACCGGGTCGGGCAGCGGCGTGGAGGTGTGGCTGCTGCCATTCCTGACCGCCGGGGTGCTGTGCCTGTTTGCGGCGCTGCT
>CAZVZW010000243.1:0-1534 GCA_964631365.1 uncultured Chloroflexota bacterium
ACATTTCCTGGGGCGCGCGTCCACCACGTACGATTCTATTCTTTTGGGGGCGGCCGCGATGTGACGGCGATCACGCGGCCCTGATACTAGCCGGGCGGAGTCAACAAATGCTTAAGCGGGCTTGCCCGCGAGCATCGGGCCCAAATCCGCTTGGCCGAAGATGTGAACGTGGAAATGGGGCACTTCCTGGCGGGCGTTGGCCCCGTGATTGGCGAGAATCCGATAGCCCGCCGCGGTGAGCGCAAGCGCGCGCGCGACCGCGCCGACGGCGCGGAAGAAACCGGCGATTTCGGCCTCGCTCGCGTTCGCCGAGAAGTCGTCCATGGACCCGTAGGCCCCCTTGGGGATGACGAGCACGTGGACCGGCGCCTGCGGATTGATGTCGTGAAACGCCAACGCGTACTCGTCCTCGTGAACCTTGGAGCACGGGATCTCGCCCCTGAGGATCTTGGCGAAGATGTTGTTCGAATCGTAGGCCATGCGCACCACCCCACTCGCGCGTTTCGTCTCAGCCCGTTTCCGTGTCCGCTTTCGCTTGTCGTCCGGACGGCGCCCCTTCGCGCTTGCGAAGCTCGGCCCAGACGTCGTCCGGCGTGATCCCGACCTCGGCCCACAGAACCATCAGGTGGTAAAGGAGATCGGCGCTCTCGGCAGCGAGCCTCTCAGGCGTCTCCACGAGCGCCGCGACGATCGCCTCGGTCGCCTCTTCGCCCACCTTCTGGGCGATCTTTCCCCGGCCCTTGGCGAACAGGCGTGCGGTATTCGAGGTCTCGGCATCGCCCCCGCGGCGGCTGCGGATCACCTCGAAGACGCGCTCCAGCACGCTCGCGCCGGAAACGGGGTCGGTCATCGTCCCTCGTCCGCGCCATCGGCTCGCACCGGGACGCCCGCCGCCCCCATGAAGGCCTTGGCCTCGCCGATGGTATAGGTTCCGAAATGAAAGATCGAGGCCGCCAACACCGCGCTCGCATGGCCCTCGATGACGGCCTCGACCAGATGATCGAGGGTGCCCGCGCCGCCCGACGCGATCACCGGGACGCCGATCGCATCCGCGATCGCGCGCGTCAGCACGATATCGAACCCGTCTCGGGTTCCGTCGCGGTCCATGGAGGTGAGCAGGATCTCGCCGGCGCCAAATTCGGCCAGGCGCTGCGCCCATCCGACCGCCTCGATGCCGGTCGGCCGGCGACCGCCGTGGGTAAAGACCTCGAACCGGCCGGGACCGCCGGCTTTGGCGTCGATGGCGGCGACGATGCACTGGCTTCCGAACTTCTCCGCCGCCTCGCGCACGAATTCGGGCCGTTCGACCGCGGCGGTGTTGATGGAGACCTTGTCGGCGCCCGCGAGAAGGAGACCCCGGATGTCATCGATCGTTCTGACGCCGCCGCCGACGGTGAGCGGCATGAAGCATTGGTCGGCGGTTCGGCGCACCACATCGAGGATGGTGTCCCGCGCCTCGACGCTGGCGGTGATGTCGAGGAAGCAGAGCTCGTCGGCGCCGGGTCCGTCATAGATGCGCGCCTGCTCCACGGGA
>CAZVZW010000244.1:0-1533 GCA_964631365.1 uncultured Chloroflexota bacterium
ACGGTGGGCTCCGACGACAAGCTGATCCGGGTGGACATGGGCGAGATGACCAACCTCCACAACGTCTCGCGGCTGATCGGCTCGCCACCGGGCTACGTGGGCCACGACGAGGGCGGGCACGTCGCCGAGCGGGTGCGCCGCGACCCTTACGGGGTGGTGCTGTTCGAATCCATCGACAAGGCCCATTCGGCAGTGCGCACGATCCTGCTGCAGATCATGGAAGAGGGCTTCCTGACCGACGGCACCGGCCGCAAAGTGGACTTCCGCAACACCATCGTGATCCTGACGATGGGCACCGGCGCAGCGGCCAGCGGACAGATCGGCTTCGAGTCGGAATCGGACCACGGCGGCTACTCGCGGGCCACCGAGACGCGAATCATGTCCCAGATCAAGCGCGAGCTGCCGGCCGAGTTCATCAACCGGATCGATCGCCAGATCCTGTTCCGCAAGCTGGAAGAGGCCGACTACCGCGAAATCGGGCGGCGCACGCTGTCGGCGTTCGCCGGGCAGGCCGCCAAGCAGGGGGTGACGGTCAGCTTTGCCGGCGACGTGCTGGAGCATTTCGTGCGGCGGACGGTGGAGCGCGACGACGGAGCACGGCCGCTGCGGCACATGGTGGAAAACGAAGTGGAGGACCCGCTGGCAACCAGGATCATCGAGGGCGACCGCGACGAAACCGCCGCCTACGAAGTGACCCTGGAAGACGGCGCCATCAAGATCGTGGAGATGGATGGAGTTGCGACGGTCGATGATCCGGCAGCTGCTACTCCCGGCTAGGGACTTTGTGCTCGACCTGATGTTTCCGCCACGTTGCGGCGGTTGCCGAAAGTTGGGCTGGGGGTTCTGCTCGGAGTGCGCCGACGAGGTCGTGCCGGCGGCGGTGACCGGCGGCTGGGAGACCTACGTGAGCCAGGAAGACACCGATATCGTGCTCGATTGGCGCCTGGAAGAACTGGGCATCGAGCGCCTCTGCGCGGCCGGCGAGTACCGCGGCGCGCTGCGCAATGCCCTGGTCAAATTGAAGTACGGCAACGGCCGCTACCTGGCCCCGTGGCTGGGGCGGCTGCTGGCGCCGCAGCTGGTCGCTATCACAGGCGACGGCGCGGCGCTGCTGTCGGTGCCGCTGCATGCCAAACAGCAAGAGGAACGCGGCTACAACCAGAGCCTGCTGGCCCGCGGACGCCGCCCGGCTGGCCGGGCGCGACGTGGTGATCGTGGACGACATCGTGACCACCGGATCCACGGTGATAGCCTGCGCCCGGACCTGTCTCAGGGTCGAGGCGGGGCGGCTGTACGTGGCGGCGGTGGCCCATGGCTAGGTCGCGCCGTGACGGGATGCTTGACAGAATTGCGGCCTACGGCGTGATAATCGCGCCCTGGTCTATGGCCGTCGAAGCGGCCGGATCCCCCAAGGAATCACCCACCGGCCGGTTCGGCCATGGAGCAGCAGCCTTGACAATCGCAGCACCCATCGCCGCGAAAAGCCACCCGCGCCTCCCGTCCGGGAGTCGCCGTTGAAGATATTCGGGCGCC
>CAZVZW010000245.1:0-1531 GCA_964631365.1 uncultured Chloroflexota bacterium
TGTACGAGAGCGTCCGCGACTTCCGCGCCTACCCGGTCACCTGAGTCCGTCGGACTTTCGTCCGCCGCCCTACATCGCCGCGCAGGCCGACTCGATCCGCCCCAGCGCCTCGTCGATCACGGCCGGCGTGTGTGCCCCACCGAATCCGTGATGCCCCAGCGCCACGTCGTACGAGTGGAAATACACCCCGTGGGCGAAGCAACTCCGCACGAACCGGCTCAGCAGGACCATGTCGTGGCTTGCCGCCACGTGGTAGTCGCGCACCTCTACCTCGGGGTCCAGTCCGAAGTACATCCCGAAGCGCGCCCCCAGGCCCTGGATCCGGCAGCGGATTCCGTTCCGCGCGAAGATCTCCCGCAGCCCTGAATACAGCCTGTCGGCCATCGCCAGGATGCCGTCCGGCCCGTCGTAGAAGCCCGGCTGCGTGATCTCCTCGAGCACCGCGATCGCCGCCATGATTCCCAGCAGATGCCCGGTGTAGGTCCCGCTGTGGGCCGCCCCGCCCAGCGGGCTGAAGGTCTCCATCACTGCGCGTTTGCCGGCCAGCACCGATAAGGGCATCCCGCCGGCCACCGCCTTGCCCAGCACCGTCACGTCCGGCGTCACCCCGTAGTGGCCCTGCGCGCAGTCGGTCCCGGTCCGGAAACCCGACAGGATCTCGTCGTAGATCAGCAGCGCTCCGTTCTCGCCCACCACCGCCCGCACCGCTTCCATGTAGCTCTTCTCTGCCACCAGGCAGCCCGAGTTGTATTTCACTAGTTCCACGATCACTGCCGCGATCTCGTCCGGGTAGCGCGCGAACGCGCCCTCCACCGCCGCCAGGTCGTGCCACGGCGCCACCAGCGTGAACTCGGCGAACTCCTTCGGGATGCCCGCCGAGTCGATCGTCGGCGCGATCAGTTCCCCCGGCACCGGCTCTCTTGGCGGCGGGTGGGTGCTGAAATTGACCAGCTCGTGCAGACCATGGAAGTGTCCCTCGAACTTCAGGATCTTCTTCCGTCCGGTGTGAGCCCGTGCCAGCCGGATCGCCGACATCGTCGCCTCCGAGCCCGAGTTCGAGTAACGCACCAGCTCCGCCCCCGGCACCAGGTCCACGAATTTCTCCGCCAGCCGCCGCGGGTGCTCGGTCTCCGGCCCCAGCACCATCCCCAGGTCCAGCGCCGCCTCGATCCCGGCGCGGATGCACGGGTGATTGTGACCCAGGAAGCTGGCTCCGAAGCCGCCGTGAAAATCCAGGATCTTCGCTCCGCCTGGCGCGATCATGTACGGACCGTCGCCGCGTTCCATCAGCACCGCCCGGCCCAGCGCCGGGTTGATCCGCGCCGACGCCGACACCCCCGCCACCAGTACCCGCTCCGCCGCCGCGAAGAACTCCAGGTCCGCCCGCTCCCGCCCGTCGCCCGAATCCGTTCCCATCGCCTGGCCTCCAACCGTGCCGGGTCTACCCGGCGGCATTCTACAAGTCCCGCTGATCCGGGCCGGTCACCCTCCGGAAATCCAACTCGCGCCTGCGCTAAAGTCGCCTCTACCG
>CAZVZW010000246.1:0-1506 GCA_964631365.1 uncultured Chloroflexota bacterium
TCGATCTCGACCTGCCACCTCACCTCCATACCGGCCCGCTCGAGGCCGAGATCAAAGCCGCCGATGCCGGCGAACAGCGAACCCACCGTCATCATCGTGTCACCAGGGGAGGGAGCAGGTCGGCCATCATGTCGCCTTGTTCCAGTTTCACCGGCTTGTTTACGAGCCTCCAGACTGCCGATGTTTTGCCCTGGCTGCTGGTCCGGCGTTCCCCGGTGTCCTCGATCTTGCCAGCCTTGTGGAGTTCCGTGAACCGGGGCCGCATGGCGAACGGCGACACACTGGCGTAGTCCGCGGCCTCGTCGGCTGTAGAAGGCCCGCGTGCGAGGGCCTCGAGTGCCATCTCCCGCAGAGTCGGCTTGTGCGGCTTGATGGCCTGGTGGGCCAGGCGGCTGGTGTCGCTTCTGATGATCACACACCCACCTCTGTCGCCCTGCGATGTGCCGCCGCTGCGCGGATCTTCGCCAGCCGCACAAAGACCGGCACTGACCGCTCCACGCCGCGCCACCACATCTTCGTGTGCCACTCCCGGCCGGGGTGCTCGTCGCCCTGCCTGCAGTCGCAGATCGCCTGACAGCATCGGAGCCGGTAGAGCATCTCGTCGGGCAGTTCCAACGCTTCGGCGGCGGTAAATACGCGCTGCGGTTTCCGATGATCTTGGTAATACCGCGCCATCCCGGTATCGCTGCAGTCGGAGCAGTCCGAGGCCCACGTCTCGAGGGGTTTCTTGATCCCGGTGAACTGCTGCGCGGCCTCGCTCAGTTGCAGCACGACCTTCCGGCCCTGCCGCGACAGCACTTCCGATTCGGCCGGCCTGACGACCTGCTCCGAGGTGTGCCTGCCGTTGACCCGCGACATGATCTGCGCGACAGACGGGGGGAAATGCCCCACCGGCTCCGTGCGGCCCAAGGGCACCGCGTCGTCGAAGATGTGCGCCTCTACGGCCCTGATGACCTTCTCCGCGTCCTGACCTCCGAGCGTGCGGACCAGGCCCTGCAAATAGCCGTCCTCGAGGCGGTTGCCGTATTGCTGGGACAGGATCGCCATGAGGTTGCGTTTTCCTGCCGCGACTTCATCCAGTGCGGGCATCATCCGCCTCCATCTCTGCCATCAGTCGGTCAGCCCTTGCGTCTGCGGTTTCTCGCCCGGATCTCCCCCCCCGGGTCTTTGTCAGCACTTGCTCGATCACCTGCCTCTTGCCTCGGGGCTGGTGGGCCAGGTAGCCCGGCCCCTCGCTCAGAACCCAGCCCCATTCGTCCGGCGCGTCCTTGAGTTTCTGCATGGCCGCGAATATCTCGGTCGTCTTCCACGCCTTCGGCGGGCCGGTGAACAGCAGCGTCAGGCGGCGCATGTGATCGTGCTCCGAGACAGTGGCCGGGAGGGCAAGGTCGAGTTCGTTCCAGCGTTCCAGCACCTTCAGGGCTCGGGCGTCGTAGCCCCTGCCGTTGGCAGTGCCCACTCCTGCTTCGCCTCCTCGCGCGTTTTGTGTGTTTGTAGTACTTGTCT
>CAZVZW010000247.1:0-1500 GCA_964631365.1 uncultured Chloroflexota bacterium
CCGGATCGTCGCCTGGCAAACCCCAGGACACCACGAGCTCTCCGTCCGGGGTGAATTTCTGCAGCCGGTGGTTGGCCGCCTCCAGGACGTAGATGAAGTTCCTCCTCCAGTCGACCGTCACGCCGGCGATCTCGTTGAACTTGCCGCGGCGCAGGCTGTGCCCGCCCCACTCGAGCAGGAAGTTGCCCTCGCTGTCGTATTTCAGAATGCGGTCGTTGAAGTAGTCGCCCACGTAGACGTTCGCCTCCTGGTCGACCGCAAGGCTGCTGGGCTCGAACTGGTTCGCGGCCTTCAGGGCGCTTCCCCACTCGGCGAGGAGCTCACCGTCGGGGCCGAACTTCTCGACCCTTGCATTCCAGACGTCCGCCACGTAGACGAATCCGTGTGGGCCGGTCGCCACGAACTGCGGTCGGCTGAGCGGCTTGTCGCACTCCCAGGTTGAAAGCCGGGAACCGGAGTCGTCGACGATCGCGATCCGACGGTTGTTTGGTTCGACCACGAGTGTCGCACCTGTGCGCGGACTGTGGGCGAGCGAGCGGGCGCCTGCGAAGAGGCGTCCCATCGGGTCGCTTGGCTCCCAGGTGTCGGTGAGGCCCCCGGATAGGGTGAAGCGCTGAATCCGGTTGTTTCCGGCGTCGGCAACCAGCAGCACGTCGCCGTCTGCCCGCGGCAGCACGAGCAAGCCCATGGGATTGCGAAACTCGCCGGGTCCGTCTCCCTCGGAGCCCCATTGGAGCACGTAGCCGCCCTCGGAATCGAATTTCTGGATGCAGTGGTTGCCGGCATCGGCTACATAGACGAAACCCTGGCCGTCGACAGCAACGTCGATCGGCATGTTGAAGGAGCCGCTGCCGAGCCCCCAGCCGCCCCAGTGCCTCAGGTGGTTGCCCTCGGCGTCGAGCTTCTGAATCCGGTTGTTGCCGGTGTCGGCGACATACGTGTGTCCCGACGCAGCGACGGACACCCCCATGGGTTCCCGGAATCGCCCCTTGCGGTGGCCTCTTCGCCCCCAGGTAGGGGCGGGCACAAGCCCGGCGGTAGTGGCCCTTGGTTTCCCCGTCGTACGCAACGGGTTCAGGTTACTCCCGCAGGCCGTGCTCGGGGCGCAGGAGCGGCCGCTACTTTTTAGAGGATTTCTTGCTGTCCGCTTCGAGTTCGGTGAGCTGCTCTTGCATCGCCGCGATGCTCGACTGGATTTGGCTCAGCTTGGTCGTATTCGCGTCGGTTTCGTCGAGTGCTCTGTCAAACCGTTCTTTCTCGGTCTTGACCTTGGGAACGAGGGTGGTGACATTCTCGTGCACCGTCGTCGAAACCAGCCCAATGGCGATGGCGACCGCCCCCAGCGCGATTGCGATCCATGAGGGCAGACCTACTCCGTAGGACTTCGAGCGCGCCACCAACGCGACACCGCCCAAGAGCAGCGCGCCAGCGCCCAGAATCCAGCCGAGCGGAAACATGAAGGGTGGCCAGAGGGCGAAACCGAGGGCCGCCACTCCAAGC